>JAHQWA010000420.1 GCA_019634045.1 Saprospiraceae bacterium | reverse complement strand
CAAATATAAAACAATTCTTGGTAGAAGAACAAATAAAATGATAGGGGAGTTCCCTCAGTAAGGAAAGAAAGTAGCCAGAAAAGAAAAGGACCGGTCAGGGCCCAAAGAAAGAAGGTAGTAAGGAGGGGAGGCAGGCATCGGCAGAGCTTTTGACTAAACCGATGCTGCTTACTACCTCTCTAATTGTATGGGGTTATCTTTTATCGTTTGGGATATAGACTACAAGCAGAATCCGATGCCGGCAGTCAGGCCAAAGTCACTGTTAAAGCGGAATTTATTGCCAGTTCCTCTTACGAATTCAGGAAAGTTGTCAAAGACCTGGCTCCAGGCTCCGAAATAAGTACGGAAATTGCGTCCGAATGCGAAAAACGGCTGCTCGAAGGTAATCGAGCCGATGCCCGTGATTTCTGGACGATCTGCAAAGTCAGTTGTGATATTGTAGTCTATTACAATTTGCTGCCAGATGGGGCCTTCGAAGAAAGTCGCGAATGGAGTAATCTCTCCTGTAATCGTTGTAGTCCATACAAAGTTGCCAAATCCGCCTCTGTTCAATAAGCGGGAGGCGCTAGCATCTGAAGCTCTGCTGCCGTAGCCGTGATTTGTGGGAGTGGATCTAGTGGCTCCTCCTACATATACACCTAAAGCCTGCGTGAGCTGGTACCCCATGCCAAAACGCATGCTGTTCGTGCCATAGTAGCGATTAGTACTGAAACCAGCTATCAGGCTCAAATCGTATGGGCCTGCATCAACTAGATTCTGGGCATTAATGCCTAATTTCTGTAAGCAATTAGAACCGAAGGCAGAAATCTTGAGTTTTCCGTCACAGGATTCATCTTCTGCTTCAATTGAACTACTTCCCAGGAGATCACTGCTTGATTGACCAAGAACAGTGGTGAACGCGGTAGCTACTGCTAATAATAGGATGACTAAATTTTTCATGGATTTAGTTTTAAAGAGGATAGTTTATGATGTGTTTATTGAATAATAGGGTGTACATTGTTATATCCGTCCAGGGCGAAGGGTCAGTCCGCTTGGTTCAATCTCTATTGCATTCGCTTGCCTTGCCAACTCCACCGAAAATAACTTGTTATGCATAGCTATTCCAGGTCAAGTTGCATCGGTTGAATGCACTTAAACAATGCAGTGATTGTGGGATCTTATTGGCATCCCATTAAAGTTTTTCCTGAATGTCTTAGTGTTGAAGTAACTGGATTAGTTGCGCGTGTTTGATCTAATATTTATAACTATTTCCCTGTAGGTCTATCTTAGCCGGCACCAATGCAGACTAATGCTATAGTGACTTCTTACAGAAGTCCTATTCAATATCTTTATCGGTGCAGGTTGGTGTGGGAATTAAAAACTAAGGTTCATTCGGACAGATTGTGTCTATTGCTAACTGCGGCTCTTAACGCTAAAGAGCTGCAAAACACAAAATGGCCAAGAGAACCAATTCTAAAATGTATAATACTATTCTACGGTTGTGTGGGAGGTACTACTGTATGTGGTATTTATTCACTTATACTTTCAAATATACAATAGGTTGCAAGAAAAAAAGAATTATTACTTATAATAAAAAAAATATTGTATTTGTGTTTGAAAGTCTCGTGTATATGAACTTTCTAGTTCAAATATGATGCCAGTTTTACCAGATAATCGCTTAGTTTACTTTGTAGTCAAGTCCTAATTTATCTAATTCAGCTATCAACTCATTCCCAGCATTGACTTTGCGCTCCTTGGCAATTAGACTTAATTTTACTCGATGGCTCTGATCTAAGATAACCATTTTCAATCGATGCCGACCTTTGTGCGTTTGGCATAATTGATCAATCTGGTTAATCATCGCATCATTGATTCTTTCAATCGGAAATTTCAAGGTAATGGATTCCGTCATATTCTCTGCGATCCCCTCCAGTAATTTGATCTCCACGGGCTTAAATTCTAACTCTTCACTATTCCAACGCTTTTGGAATTTCCCTTTGATGTATAAGGCCATTCCTGGCTCCAATAGGTGCTTAAATTTCTGATAATCCTCTCCGAACAAACGGAATTCCATTTGGCCGTTGAAATCACTGATCTCAAAAATACCCCATCCATTACCGTTCTTAGAGATCATATGTCGAGCATTGGCAACCATACAACCTACCGTTACGGAGGCTCGATGCTGATGCTGATTCAAATTCTCCAAAGAACTTGAGGTGAAGTTTTCTATTTCAATACGATAATCATCTAAGGGGTGCCCGCTTACATAAATTCCAGTCACTTCCTTTTCCCGATTCAGTTTTTCAATCAAGGGCCAGGAAACATCTTCCGGAATTTTGGGTTCCGGGATCATAGCATCTTCCGAATCTCCAAACAGAGAGTTAACGGCTTGTGCTTGTTGGGCTTGATGCGCATTGCCATACCGCAAGGCATGTTCTATTAAGGTGTCGTACTTTTCTGAGGGAGCAAAGTATTGAGATCTTTCAATACCATCGAAGCAGTCTAAACCACCCCCTAATACTAGGCTTTCCATCACCTTTTTATTGACCGCTCGCAAACTTAATCGCCGCATCATATCAAAGACGTTGGAAAATGAACCTCTCTCTTTTCTTTCAGATAAAATAGCCTCGACAGGGCCTTCACCCACTCCTTTCAGGGCGGAAAGCCCAAAACGGATCTGGCCTTGTTTGTTTACTGAAAAATCGGATACACTTTCATTGATATCAGGTCCCAGCACGTCCAAGCCCATCCGCTTACACTCTTGTAGGAAGAAGGTGATCTTAGAGATGTCATTTTTGTTGTTGGTCAAGACCGAGGCCATGAATTCTGCCGGATAATGTGCTTTCAGGTAAGCCGTTTGGAAGGCCACGAAGGCGTAGCAGGTAGAGTGAGATTTGTTAAAGGCATAGGATGCAAAAGCTTCCCAGTCCTTCCAAACTTTGTTCAGAATGTCTTCCGGATGCCCTCTTTCCGTTCCACCATTGATAAACTTGGGAAGCATCTGGTCCAGCAGCGCTTTCTTCTTCTTACCCATCGCCTTCCGCAACTTATCCGCTTCCCCTTTGGTGAATCCGGCCAGTTTTTGCGAGAGCAGCATGATCTGCTCCTGGTAGACATTGATACCATAGGTTTCCTCCAGATACTCCTTCATATCTGCAAGGTCATAGGTGACGGGTTCGCGACCGTGCTTCCTAGCAATAAAGTTAGGAATGTATTCCAATGGCCCAGGGCGATATAGGGCGTTCATCGCGATGAGATCCTCAAAGGCAGTCGGTACCAATTCCTTCATATACTTCTGCATACCGGTACTCTCATATTGGAATATACCAACCGTCTCCCCGCGTTGGAAAAGTTCGTAAGTCTTCACATCGGTTAGGGGTACGTCATCCATGTCGAGTTCAACTCCATGATTCTCACTGACCATCTTCACGGCCCCCTTTATAATGGTGAGCGTCTTTAGCCCCAGGAAGTCCATCTTAAGCAAGCCCGCATCCTCTGCTACACTATTGTCAAACTGGGACACGAGCATCTCAGAGTTCTTGTCCACTTTGACGGGCACGTATTGCGTGATTTCATCTGGTGTGATAACCACCCCACAGGCGTGAATACCCGTATTCCGTATCGATCCTTCTAACTTTTTGGCGGTGCGGATCATTTGTCCAATGGTATCCTGCCCATTTGCTAGTTCCCGGAAGCGATAAGCTTTCTCTAAATCATCGGAATTAAGATTACCCTTTAGCTTTGTATCTATATCTCCATCTGCCAGGACCTTTTTTAGATTGGCCTTCAGATGGGTAGGGAATGTTTTCGCCACCCGGTCTACTTCCGGTAAGGGCACGTTCATTACTCGGCCTACGTCTCGCAGAGACATCTTTGCGGCCATCGTACCATAGGTGACGATTTGTGCAACCTGATTACGGCCGTATTTGTCGATCACGTAGTCGATCACTTTTTGTCGACCCTCATCATCAAAATCAATATCAATATCCGGCATCGAAATCCGTTCCGGATTTAGGAATCGCTCAAACAGTAGATCATACTTGATCGGATCCACATTGGTGATGCCGATACAGTAGGCCACCGCTGAACCTGCCGCTGAGCCCCGTCCAGGTCCCACACTCACCCCCATTTCTCTAGCCGTAGTTGTGAAGTCTTGTACAATCAAGAAGTAACCCGGATATCCCGAATTTTCTATTACGGATAATTCGAAGTTTAGCCGCTCCTCTATATTCGGTGTGATAGTGCCATAACGGCGTTTTGCACCCACAAACGTAAGGTGTCGTAGATAATCATCTTGGCTCTTAAAACCATCAGGGATAGGGAAGGCTGGAAGTAAGATATCCCGAGCCAATTCTAAGTGATCAATCTTATCGAAGATTTCTGCTGTGTTAGCTATCGCTTCGGGCACATCCTGGAAGAGCTTATTCATCTCCCCCTGAGTCTTAAAGTAAAAATCAGAGCTTGGAAACTTAAAGCGCTTAGACTCCTCTAGTAGACTGTTCGTGTTAATACACAATAGAATATCATGAGGTGCCCAATCATCTTCATCTACGTAGTGTGAGTCATTCGTCGCAATGACTTTCACATTATATTTTTTCGCAAGGGCCAATAACTTCTGATTCACATCCTCTTGGCTAATGCCGAGACCATCGATATTTTCCAATCCGCGGTGACGCTGCAATTCAATGTAGTAGTCTTCACCAAATAGATCGAGCCACCACTTTAGCAGTTCCTCAGCCTTCTCATCTTGACCATTCAGCAAAGCCTGTGGAACTTCAGCACCGATACAACAACTAGTAGCAATCAGCCCTTCATGGTGCTTTACCAATAGCTCTTTATCAATTCTAGGGAATTTACTGTACAAGCCCTCAATAAAACCCAGGGAGCATAACTTGGACAGATTAACATAGCCTTCTTGGTTCTTGGCTAGTAATAACTGATGATAACGTTTGTCCGCCTCCCCTTTAGCACGAGAAAAGGATTTCTTATGGCGATCCTGTACCAAATAGAATTCGCAACCAATAATGGGTTTGAGATCTCTACGACTCGCCTCCGCTGCAAATTTGAATGCCCCAAACATGTTACCGTGGTCAGTGAGGGCTACCCCTTTTTGACCATCGGCCTTTGCTTTGTCCATCATGGCACCGATATTGGCGGCTCCGTCCAGCAAAGAATATTGGGTATGGCAATGTAAGTGTAGAAACTCTGGCATCTTTGTTCCTGATTGCTAATGGGTTAAATATAATGTTCCTTTTGCAAGGGTGGCGTTGCGCTAAGTAGAGGCTTGTAGGTGTTGTAAAGTGAAGACAAAATTAAAAACAAGCTTCACTGTTTTTTCGTTTTCCGATTTAGCAATTTAGTAAGATGAGGGCAGAAAAAAGAGGATCATAGTCAAAAGTTTTCCACATCTAGGACGCACTTTTTTTCTGCATGATCGCCAAGATCGGAGATACAAATTCAGACCAAATTCCATCGATGGATGCTGAGGTGGGCCAACGGTCTGGATCGCCATGCAAGATGGCTTCTTTCATACATTCCAGAAATACCTCAAAGTCCTCAGGGGCGATGGCAAAAGCCTGGTGAGATTGTGCCAACTTAGCCATTCTATCCCCTAATTTATTGGGGTTCTCATGGAATAATAGCATTCTTTCCATTGCTAGATCTAGCATGCGATGCTGAAACTGCCAACGTAGCTTCTTTCTTTGTCCATCTAGGGTATGCTCATCTTCGGTTATTTTCGACTTCACACGAGCTTTTTCCTTGGCCAAGAAGGCTTGCTCGAAGATCTCTTTATAGGCTGACTTCTTCTCAAAAAAAGATTCGTAGAAGCCTTCGTAGAATGTTTCCTGTTTGCGACATCGCTCGAAACTCCGCTCTAAGGGCTTGAAGCTGGATTTAACTCGGGTACGTTTGGCCTCAATGTCTTCAATTTCATCTATGATTTCATCCATGTCTTGAAAACGGAGACCTGGATCGGCCTGGAGCAATTGCCGAATGGTATCTATAAAGAAGAGTGGGCAGTCGCTTGCTTCCAGGTCCTTCTGCAAAATATCTGGTTCCCCTTTTTCGTAAAATTGAGTAATGGATTGCTGAACCTCGAAACGCCTTTTCATTACATCTAGTACCGTATCACCGGAGAAGAGTGGTTGCTTTGTAAAAAGCTCATAGGCGATCAAACCAAATGAGTATTGGTCCGTTTGCCCACTTAAAGTCCCTCCATTCACTTGTTCTGGGCTCCAATAGGTAACTAATTTTTTGATCCGTTTGATATTACTACGTGTAAAGCTAAATTGTACGATTTGGAAGGGAAGCAATTGAGGGTCCCCGTCCAGGTCGATCTTGATATTGGAGGGGCGAAGATTGAGGTGAAGAAGATCATCTTGATGTCCCTTCCGCATGGCCTCTGCGACGCGTAAAAGAATTCGACGTTTCTCGTGCAGGCTCATAGGCCAGTCCTGCTCTAGGTAGTCATCCAGATCCATCCCCCGAATAAACCGCATTACATAGAATTGTGGGAAGAGCGACATGTAACTAGAGTAGATCGTTACAATTCCGTCTAGATTGGAGTATTTCTGAGCAAGGCTAAATTTGTACTCCAGTTTTTTGGCGCTTTCATCCTGGATTAGAGAGATATGTTTGAAAGCTTTGATGGCCACCGCATTTTCTAATTCTGTCCCTGCATTCCGGACCGCCTTATATACTACATTGTAATCCCCCTCAGATAATACTTCCAAATGGGAATATTCCGGCGGAAGAATTTCTAGTAAGCTTTCTCTAAACCCCTGTTCGTCTTCAGAAACGGGAGCCAACTGTTTTGATCGTTCATGTAGGATCGGACTTTGATAGATCTTATTGATTAAATCCTGCAGATCGGTGCGAATCCTGTTCTCTCTAACTAGTGCATGCTCATCATTCAGAATGCCGTTCTGGCGATCCTTCTCTAGGGTGTTAAATTGAGATTGTAGGCCGTTGGCACCATCCACAAATTCTTGGAATTGGCCTGTCCAAGCAACTACTTGTTTTAGGCATTCCTTTAGCTCGCCTCGTCGAATCAATTGTCTCCAATTACCGACGACTATGGGTTGTTCAGGCATAGTTGATCCTTCTAATCTTTCAGTCTATTGTATCGCAATATCTAATTCTTTGCTGCTAATATATTAAGTAAAGTGGGGAAATGTTACGGCCGCTAGTCTATATCTTAACTTCTACGCATGTGTTATGGTAAGGTTATCTAGTTTTTACCTGGTTTTTCAAAGCTGGGTAGGATAAACTTCAATAGGATCTCAAGTGGCAATTTACCTCTCCAGGTGCTGTAATTCCCACCTGTAAAGACGACTACCATGTCCCAATCTGGCAAGATCATTATGTATTGTCCACCATTGCCAGAGGCAAATAGGACAACGGTATCAATATCCTGATAGCGCAGTCGCTCTTTGTACCAATAGTAACCATATCGAGAACTCTGAACTTGGGCATTATCCATGCGTGAATACCTGACGAAAGAAAAGTCAATCGGCATCAGGCATCGGGTTGAGGTATTAATCCAAGGGGAAGAGATAATGGACTGCCCTTGCCAGTTTCCCTCTCGCAAGACCAATTCTCCTAGTTTCACCATATCTCTAGGCTTCATGAAAAAGGAGCCCGCTGTCATACCATAGCCTTTGGGCGTAATGGTCCAGCGGTAATCCTTGATGCCTAAGGGGGCAAACAGGTGTTCTTCACTAAAATCCATAATGCTTTTGCCCACTGCGTGTGAGAGGGCAGCCCCGACTAGCACGGGCTCGCAGGAATTGTAAGAAAAGTTTAAGCCAGGCGTGTCCTTCATGGGTACTTCTAAAGAATATTTGACCCAATCATCTGTTTCCCACATCTCATCTTCTAGATATGGGCCTATTCCATAGAATTCTTCAACCCGAAATCCCCCCTTCATCTCTAGTAGATGCCTTAGGCTGATCTCTTTCTTCCGAGCATCTTCAGGGGTGAAATCTGGAAAGAAATGCAATAGGGGGACATCTACACTTTCTATATATCCTTTATCCAGGGCAATACCTACCAAAAGACTGGTCACAGACTTAAAGGCAGATCGCGTATCATGCAAGCTGTCCGCTGTATAGCCACCAAAATAAGCCTCGTATTTCAAGTCTCCTGATTGCTGGACCAAAACCGAATGAATGTTGGGGTAATGCCCTTTTTCAATAAGCTGGTGCATCGTATCCAGCTTCAGACTATCGATCTGCGTTATGGCTTGGATCGGGAAAAACACTAGCGATGAAAGAACAGCCAAGACTAGAGAATGACTCAGTTTCGAGGTGATGTCCATCAAATTTTATTTTTTTGAAAAATTAGGTTACCAAGTTATGTAATTCTCATGGCTCCTGCATCCTACCTATATAAACCTTAATTTTTAGGCCATTAAATCGAATTGATCTGATGAAAAAAATACTGTTGGTACTGCTGGGAATACTATTTTTAGTAGAAGGTTATGCCCAGGATAGAATCATTAAAGGTATAGTTACTAGTACAGAAAATAGCCCCTTGATTGGCGCCTTTGTTACTTTGCGGGGATCTGGACATGGCACCGTTGCGGATCTGGATGGTAAATTCCGCATTCAAGTCCCCGATACCTTGGTAGCCCTTGAAGTGGCCTATACTGGGTTTAAGACTCAGGTGGTTGAGGTAAAGGTGGGGCAAAATGATCTTAAGATTCAGTTGACTGAACGTATGGATCTAGAGGAAGTTGTGGTCAGCGATGATCTCCTGGGTCGAAGCTTTTCGAAGGCAGCCGCTGTTAGTGAAATGAGGGTAAGGGGAACGGCATCCTATAGTATGGCCCGTTCGTCCGTTGCATCGGAAGCCATGCCTGCTCCTGCCATGGCACCAGTTACTGCTGATTATGCTGCGGGAGCATCTTTTGCGGATCGAGAAGTCAAAAGTGTGGCGGCAGGACAGTTAACGGCGGGAGAACTCCATGATTTCAGCAAATGGGAGTTGTGGCAAGATATTGCAGCGTCAGACCTAGAAAGCTATCAGAAAAGTTGGAAGATTTACCCGAAACAACGTTACGCTGTTCAGCTAGTGGGTGAAAAAGGAAAACCACTGGTTAATGTGAAAGTACTATTGAAAGATGGGGCACAAGTCGTTTGGGAAAGTTTTACGGACAATACAGGGAAGGCGGAACTTTGGGCCAATTTGTTTAAAGAAAGCCAGGCGGAGTCGGCTCTGTCCATCCATGCTCAAGTAGGTGGAAAGTCCTATCCTTTCAAAGGCGTGACCACCTTTCACCAAGGTATAAATATGCTTAAGGTGCCGGCCTATTGTGATCTAAACGATGCTGTAGACATCGCCTTTATGGTAGACGCTACGGGTTCTATGGGGGATGAAATCCATTATCTCCAGGCGGAGTTGGCAGATGTCATTGACAAGGTAAAAGATA
Organism: Saprospiraceae bacterium; assembly: GCA_019634045.1. Lineage (GTDB taxonomy): Bacteria > Bacteroidota > Bacteroidia > Chitinophagales > Saprospiraceae > DT-111. The sequence continues at coordinate 3,821 of JAHQWA010000420.1, read as the reverse complement.
CTTTACCAGGTTTGTCTTTGCGAACAGGTTCCATTTTTTACCGGGATAAAGGTGAGGAATACCTGACCCGAACCTCACCTTTACAAAGTGATTTGAAACCAACCTTAGATTTTATCAAAAAGCAAGCAGCCGGAGGCGGTGGGGATTATCCAGAAGCGGTCGAGGAAGGATTAGAACGTGCATTGAAGGAACTGGATTGGAACCCGAAAGCAAGAGCTCGCCTACTATTCATGGTATTGGATGCTCCTCCTCATCAGGATGATACTACGGTTCATAAAATGGCCCAATTGACCCAATTGGCTGCGGCTAAGGGGGTGCGCATTATTCCGGTTGTAGCCAGTGGGATCAATAAAAGTGCAGAATATTTGTTTCGCTCTATCGCTTTGGCCACCAATGGCACCTATGTTTTCTTAACGGATGATAGCGGAATTGGAAACCCACACATCAAGCCTACTACAGATGAATGGGAAGTTGAAAAATTGAATGACCTAATGGCGCGCCTAGTGTACCAATTTTCCTACGCTCCAGATTGTGAAGAAGAAATGGTGGAGGAAAACATTGCTGACCTTTGGCCTAATCCGATTCGAACTAAGCCGTCCGAGGCTACTACGCTCTGGAAGCTTTTCCCGAACCCTACAGCGGGGCCCCTCACCGTGTCTTGGGAGGAGAGTACTCCGGAGGAGGTGTTTCTATCGGATTTGAACGGGAAAATCCTAAAACGCTTTAATTCACTGGATTCTCGGATAGAGCTGGATTTGAGTGCCTTCCCCGCAGGCTCCTATTTGATTGGTTTTGAAAAAGATGGGAAGTGGGAAGCTAAGCAAGTATTTCGCATTCAATCTTAAACTCCACTGCTCCGAAGGCGATCACCGAATTGGCCGCCTTCGGAGCAATGTTATTTTGCTAATTTAAGATCTGTAATTTGGCAAAACGCAGCATAATTCGACGCTCTGGGTTATCTACACCCTGAAAGAAAATAGTCGCCACGCGATTGTCCTTGCCTCCATCAATACTCAATACTTTTCCTTCTCCAAATTTCATATGTAGAATCTTCATTCCTACTTGAATTTCATCCGGTGCATTGGGTTTGAAGGTGGATGGGTCTACCATCAATCGGCTGCTTTGTGCCGTGCGAGGCTTTTTGAAATTTCCGACGATCCTTGCTCCTTGATGTGCCTGATTCGCCGGAGATTTAGACCGGATATAGCCCGTACTTTCGATATGGATAGGAGGAATCTCCTCCAAAAATCGACTAGCTTGATTAAAACGCATCTTACCAAAACGATACCGAGAATTGGCAAAGCTCAGGGTCAAGAACTGCTCGGCTCGAGTCACGGCGACGTAGAATAGTCGTCTCTCTTCATCCAAACCATCCTTGCTATCTAATGCCATAGCAGAAGGGAAGAGGTTTTCCTCCAAACCTACCACATAAATGGATTTAAACTCCAAGCCCTTAGCGGAGTGGACAGACATGAGGGTGACAAAATCTCCATTATTATTTTTGTCGTCAAAGTCTGTTAGCAGTGCAATATTTTGCAAATAGCTTGCCAGCGATTTATCTGGAATGCTTTCCGTATCAATTAAATTGTCCTCTTCCACAAAGGCATTGATACCGTCCAATAAGGCATTGATATTTTCTAAGCGCCCCATACCTTCAATGGAAGTATCTGCCTTCATGAGATCGATCAAGCCAGATCGTTTAGCCACATAGGTGGCCAACTCATAGGCATTGGCCGTGTCAACTCGCTGTTTGGCGCTCATGATCATCTTCCTGAATTCTCCCATCGAATTCTTCGCGCGGGTACTGGCAGGTACGGCCGGTAGGCATTCCCACATGGTTTGATTGGTAGCATCAGCGATTTTGCTCAATTTTTCGATCGTCGTCTTACCAATTCCACGTTTGGGGAAGTTGATCACACGCCGCAAGGCTTCTTCGTCATTTTGGTTGACTACCAAACGTAAATAGGCGATCATGTCTTTAACTTCCTTACGCTGATAGAATGACAGCCCACCGAATACTCTATAGTGGATATTATAGCGCCTCAAATATTCCTCGAAGATTCGCGATTGTGCATTGGTCCGATAGAGTATGGCAATGTCACTATTACCGAGATGGAAGCGATTTTTTTGTTCTAGTATCGTATCGGCCACTCTCTTCCCTTCTTCATTATCCGTCATGGCCTTAATGACCTTAATCTTATTCCCTTGCCCTTTATCTGACCAGATCTTCTTCTGGATCTGGCGTCGATTATTGAGGATAACCTCATTCGCCGCTTGGACGATATGCTCAGTAGAACGGTAGTTTTGTTCTAGCTTGAAGACCTTGATGTTATACTTTTTGAAGTCCTCCTCAAAATCTAGAATATTTTGGATCGTGGCGCCGCGGAAGGCATAGATACTTTGAGCATCATCTCCCACTACACAAATGTTCCTTAGGCTTTTGTCATAGTTCACCAACTTGCGGACGATCGAGTACTGCAAATGGTTGGTATCCTGAAACTCATCTACCAGAACATACTTGAATTTATTGCGATACTTTTCTATCACATTATCTGGATTGCTTTGCAGCAATTCATACAGGCGATATAATAAATCATCGAAATCCATTGCACCAGCCCGCTTACAACGCGCAGTATATTTGCCGTAGATCTCGTGCACCAGTGGCATTTTGGCCATGCGATCCTGGGTTTTCAACTCATCATTTTCCGCATACAATCTTGGGGTGATGAGATTGCTTTTCGCAGAAGAGATGCGACTCCGGATGGTATTGATATTATATACACTTTTATCAAGATTCATCTCCTTGACGATAGTAGAAAGGAGACTTTTGGTATCATCGGAGTCATAAATCGTGAAGTTGCTGGGATATCCGATTTTATCGGCTTCTACTCTTAAAATACGGGCAAAGATAGAGTGGAAGGTGCCTGCCCAAACACTATTTGCCCGAGCGCCAACCACTTTCTCAATCCGCTCTTTCATCTCGCGAGCTGCCTTATTGGTAAAAGTAAGGGCGAGGATTTGCCAGGGAGCTGCGCCTTTTTCGATGATATGAGCTATCCGATAAGTGAGTACCCTGGTTTTACCTGAACCAGGCCCTGCTACCACTAAAACTGGCCCTTCAGTATTGGTTACCGCTTGCCTCTGAATATCATTTAAACCATCTAAATAGCTACCACCACCTGGAATCATTCAATCTAGATTTAATAGTGAATAAGAGCGGCTGTGAATAGGGAGGAGCGACTTTTGGGTAATAACTCCGCACTAATCGAATGCGCCTGCAATTTTACAAACTTTTTTGTATAGTAATGCTAGAATTCAAAGGGCCAATTTTTACTTCTTTTGGCTAGCCTTTGATTGGGAGTGCTCCCAGAATGGCCTTCAAAGTATAACTATTTTGATTAAAATTAAAAGAAATTAACTTTTTTTGGTGATTTTCGTTGTGCTGGAATCAACAAGCGGGATAGGCTATTTTCTACTTTCACTCGGTGTGACACCCATTTCTTTGTGGTAGATTCTACTGAAATAGTTCGGGTCCGAGAATCCCACGGCGTAAGCGATCTCAGAAATATTCATGGACGAAGTCTCCAGCAAGATTTTGGCTTGTTTCAGTCGGATGAAGCGAATGAACTGTACCGGGGTTAAGTTCGTTAGCGCTTTGAGTTTGCGGTAGAGGTGGGCGTGACTAAGCTGTACGGCTCTGCACAGGTCGTTGACGGAGAGGTCCGAATTGTCCAATTGATCGGCGATACACTTCTTCAAGGTAGCTAAAAATAGTTCCTCTTTTGAAGGGGCGGCTTTCCCGTCATCATCTTGCAAATAAT
>JAHQWA010000419.1 GCA_019634045.1 Saprospiraceae bacterium | reverse complement strand
GTGGTTAGTGCTGAGGAATGAGTAAACTTGCGAAGTTGGACCTACTGAAAAATTAGTCTTTGGAGATATACTGGTCAAGACTTCCCAGGTTTTGAAAACCTGGCCCCCAATTAAATACCAACCCTTTCATTATCTTGCTGCACCAAGATTAAAAAACGCCATGCAAACCTTCAACTTCAGCCCCTTCCCCACCCGCACCACCGCACGCCTGCAACTGCGTAGATTAACGACTGAGGATGATCGATGTATTTTCACCCTTCGCTCCAACGAACAAATACAAGAGTTTCTAAGTCGGCCATTAGATGAGGATATCTCACAAAGCCAATATTTTCTAAAAAATATCGACCGCGGTATTGGAAATCAAGAGTGGATTTATTGGGGGTTGGCCTTGCAAACGACCAATAAGATCATTGGCACGATTTGCTTGTGGAATTTTTCTCGCGAAGAGAAATGTGCCGAAATTGGTTACGAATTACATCCAGATTACCAAGGGCAAGGGTATATGCAGGAGGCCATTGAGGCCGTTTTGGAATATGGTTTTACCGACATGCAACTCAAAAATATTGAAGCCTACTTGCACATCCACAATACGAAGTCGATTCGACTACTCATTCGGAATAAGTTTGAGTTTCTGAAAAAAGTAGCGCCAGAGGAAAAGTTTGAATCCGAGAGTGAATTTGAAATGCTTGCTTACACCCGATCTGCCAGGCTATGAAGTATTGGTTGTTGTTGACAGTTGCGGTTGTTTCCTGGGCCCTTAATTATCATTTGGCGAAGTTCATGATGTCTGAGAGTAGTGCCTTAGAAGCAGGGTTGTGGCGCTATGTATTTGGTATAGTGGGATTGCTATCTTTTCTTTGGCCACGTCCCAAATGGTCAGAAATCAGGGCCCAAACCTGGCCATTCTTCCTCGTAGGTTTTGTTGGTTTATTCGGGTTTAATTTTTGTTTCTTCATCGGCCTTTCCAAGACTACAGCTATCAATGCTGCTTTGATTGGCGGCCTGACCCCAATAGCCACCTTAATTCTGTCTAGGTATATCCTGAAGACCCAAATTACGCTTGCGCAAATAGTCGGCATCATCATCGCGCTTTTAGGCGTCATTTACCTAATCTTAGAGGGCAAAGTACTCGAAATTTTTCAGTTGAATCTCAATGAAGGAGACCTTTGGATAGCTGCGTCTAGTCTATTCTTTGCGCTACAGAATATATGGGTTAAACAGTATGGGGATCGAATGAGTAATCGGCACTTTACCTTTTTCACCAATTTATTTTGTCTTCTTGGTTTTGTGCTTTGCTTGCCTTTTATTGAACTCGGCCCAGTGCTAACATACCCCTCCTCCTATTGGTTTGCTGCTTTTGGGATGGGAGTAGTAGGTACTTCTATTGCCTACAACTTTTGGAATCAAGGTATTACTCATGTGGGCGCTTCACAAGCTAGCATCTTTATGAATCTGATTCCCTTCTTCACCGCCTTATTTGGATTATTGTTTGGTGAACACATTTATGGCTATCATATCATCAGTGGCATCCTGATCATTGCTGGCGTGGTGATAATGCAGTATAGAGGTGAGGAGGTGGCTGGGGTGAGAAGTGAGAAGTGAGAAGTGAGAAGTGGAAATACGGATAATTTTGTTTTAAGCATCCTGGTTTAGAGACTGATTCATGGCTTCATGGTTACATTGTTACATTAATCTTCTTAGATCCACCAATGAAACAAGGAAGCCATGAAAACCTACAACATTACTCTTAGGCCTACCCCTAAACCTCCCACCAAGTATTTCTGGCTCAACGGATACTCGTTACGGGTGAAAGATTCTGGGTAATACCGCAAATGAGGCTCGGCCATGAGGTCAATCCGATCGCTCAGTTGATAATGTAAGCCCAGGCTAGCTTCCCAACTCAAACCAACTTTGGTTTTATAGATTGGGGTTACATTTGGATCATCACTATCAAAACGAGTAGGTAATAGATCTTGATCGCCAATGTAACTTCCTCTTTGCGAATAGGCAATATTCAAGTTAACACCTGCATTGGCCGCTAAGGTAAATTTGTTGTACCTAGCTTCATAACCAAGCTGGAAAGGAATGTCAATGAGGCGATGTCGATTATTAGACTTCAGGGTGGTATTTTCTGTTATATAGCTGGTATCTGATCCAATTACTTCTCCATTAGGCCCATAGATATCCGTGATAGTGGTCCGACGGACGCTAGAATTTCTAAACACCATTTTTTCATTCACTTGGGTGTAGCCCACCCCAGATCGGATCGCCCCACCCCATGGGAACACAACGGACAATCTAGCGCTTGCACCATAGGATATTTGTGGTGTTTCGGTTAATGTACGTTGATTGGCGTATTCAATATATTCTTCATCCCGTGCGGCAAAAGTTCTGGAAGGAAAGCTGGGTCCGGCTAGCAGGGATAAAAATACGGCTGGTTTCCCTTCGCTGAAGCGAGCACATCCCGTTTCTGGATTTGATTTGGGCACAAAGCCAAGTTTACGGCGGGGCCATGATACGGTAGCTATATCAGTTGCTGGCAGCGGATCATAAGTGATGATAGCACCCTTAGGTACTTCAGCTACTTTCTTCGCTATAATTTTTTCTTCAGTAAGCTCAATTACCTCAAGTGCAGTTGGTGTAGCCGTTTCTACTTTCTTGGTCAATAGAACCGCAGGTTGAGGTTGAGTCGAAGCTTGTTGTTTAGGAATGGGCGGTTGAGTTGCTGTAACTTCTGATGTAGCTACAACTTCTGTTGCTGGCAATGCCGTGGAATCGGTATTTTTAGCGTGTTCAACTTGTGCTAGGGCTGATGTCCCTTCTTGAGCAATTGGGAAACTTCCCAAGTGAGGGGGCTCAGACCACCCAAGCCATACGCCAAGTAATAAGACCGCAGCAGCACTAGACAATAGCACGGCTTTACGGCGCCACAGGAAGAGCTTTCCTCTATGGCGAATAGAACGGCTCTCTTCGATTCGTTCCCACACATGCATGGGTGGCGGAACCGAACGATTTTTCAGGCCGCGCTTAAATAGATCATCAATGGGATGGTTTTCATTTCTCATACCGCAATTTTTTGTGCGGCGGTGACCCTGGCTTGCAACATTTTCCGCGCTTTCACAAGTTGTGAGCGGGAGGTGCTTTCCTGGATCCCCAGCATCTCTGATATTTCTTTGTGATTATACCCTTCTATCGCGTAGAGGTTGAACACCAAACGGTATCCGTCTGGCAATTCAGAAATATAGCCCAAAAGCTCTTCTTCATTAAAGAACTGATAGGCTTCGGGTTCTACGGCAATATCTGGAATGTGTTCTACCCCAATTTGCTCATCGGTGATTTTCTTCCGGCTGTAAAATTTAAGTGCAGTGTTTACAACAATCCGTCGAATCCAACCTTCAAAGGAACCTTTGTTTTCAAAACGATGAATATGATCGAAAACTTTAATAAAGGCATCCTGGAGAATATCCTCGGCTTCCATTCGATGGCGAGCGTAGCGCAAACAGACGACCATCATCTTTCCGGCAAATAAGCGGAAGACTTCCTGCTGGCAATGGCGGTCTTCCCGCACACAACCTTGGATCAGTTCATTGTCCGTCACAACCAAAGTTTGCACACGCCGATACGAGCGTGGGTTTAAGAAACTGTTTTACCAAAAGGATGACCCAAGCAAAAGCAGTTTCTATTAAAAAGATGCTGTTAGAAGCAATAACGCTGCCTGAGGCTGGAAATTATTCCAGCTTTAACATTTAGAGTTTGCTACAATAACAACTAATCGCCCTACAAGTTAACCAACTTCTTGATTTTTTCAAGGGGAAATTATTGGTTTCTGGTATCGGGCACCTGGTAGATCGGATATAGGACGGCGAGGATTTCACACTTACTCCAAATTCATTTCTCTGATCGGTAAAACGATATCGATGGTTACCACCTGATACCAGACACCTGATACCAGACACCAAATCCCATTTCACAAAAACAACTCCATCTGTATATCGGAGCGTTCATAAGGCGAGGCACGTCCGATTATGCGTTCAAAACCAAGCTTGTAGTACAAGTTGAGTGCAGGCGTGAGTTGAGTATTACTTTCCAAAAATAACCGTTTAGCGCCCATTTCTCGGGCTTTCTGAATAACGGCTTGCCCCAATCTCCAGCCGATTTGTTTGCCCCTGGCCGCGGGCAAGACGCCCATTTTAGCCAATTCATAACTCGCATCATCCATTTTGATCATAGCACAAGCACCAACGGCCTCTCCTTTGAATAGGGCAATGAAAATATGACCACCTGGCTCAAGGATATACGTTTCTGGATTATCGAGAGCTTTATAATCCGCCGCTTCCATGGTAAAGTACTGCTGGATCCAATGAACATTAATGGCGCGAAAGGCTTCACGAAAACTGGCATTATAAGGTACAATCTCTACGAGGCTAGCATCATGGGCTCGCTTAAATTTTTGGATTCTGGAAAAAAGGTCCTCTTCTGCTAAAGCCCGCTCGAGATCATTAATAGCTTGCCAAATATTGTGATCAGTTTCTGCCAACAAATCCACCACTCCTTTTTCCACGTGTTGGCAAAGTTCTTCCATGGATGGAATGAGGGCCTCGCCAGCAGTTGAAAGTTTTAGCACATTCTGCCGCCCATCCTGTGCCGACTTTTGTTGCTCTACTAAGCCCTTTTTCCGCATTTGGCTAGCAATCTGGCTAACCGAGGCGTGCGACTGACCAATGATGTCTGCTAAAACGGACACAGATTGTGGCCCTTGTTTTGATAAAACAAAAAATACGGGAAACCAGCGCGGCTCAAAATCCATGCCCTGCATGGCATAGGTTTGGGCACTGGTCCTGGTAATCTGATCACTCAGTTGTCGAAGCCTGCTGCCTAACGCCATAACCCCTGTTTGTTCAAAAAAATCCATTAAAATGTTATTTATACAATCAATTACGTAAGCACTTACACAAATATAATTGCTTCCATCAAAAAAGTCAATAGTCGTCTAAAAATTGATATTTACTACAAAAAAGGTAAATATTATTCCACTAGGGGTTGACAGGAACAATTATAATTACTACATTTGAGGTAAATATAAAGTATATGGGTAAAAACAGACTTGGCGAATTAGAAGAAATAGTACTCTTAACCGTAGCTATTTTGCATGGCAAGGCCTATGGAATGGCCATCGTAACGGAGATGGAGCAACGCCTGGAACGCAGAATCAGCATTGGCTCTTTGCAAATTGTGCTTCGCCGTTTAGAAAAGAAAGGCTATTTGATTTCTGAATTAGGCGAAGCGACCAAGATTCGCGGCGGCAAAAGAAAACGCTTTTTCACCCTAACCAATTATGGCAAAGATTCCTTGGAAGAGACCAAGGATCAGCGGATGAGGATGTGGGAAGCCATTCCCAAAACCTTATTTGGAAATTAGTATGAAAAAAAGAAATTCACCCGTCCCTTCCAAATGGCTGCTTGCATTCTTCCGCTGGTTTTGTAATCCAGATTGTGTTGAAGACATTGAAGGTG
>JAHQWA010000418.1 GCA_019634045.1 Saprospiraceae bacterium | reverse complement strand
TCCCGCTCCCAAACAGTTACCAATTCTGATGAACCGGCTGAATATTATGATGGAAGCATCTTTCCCAAAGATACACCGGGCGCTCTAGTCGCTATTGCTTCTAGAAGAGAAGCCACCGTGGTGCAAGTCCTAGAAGCGTGGAAGATCATTAGCTTGAAAACGTACGAAGAGTTGGAAGGGCACAATTGAAATTTATAATGAATATTTAATATCCATTATCTAAGAATAAACCCATCTTTCAAGGGATCATTGGGGTTGATTAAGAATTCATGTTGGCCAGTGACGTGAGCTGTTCCTTGTACTTCTGGGATAACGGCGGGAAATGGCCCAAATTCCAATGTTTCGGCCACCCGGCCTGTAAAAACAGTGCCTAGAATACTCTCAATCGTCATGCTTTCGCCGAGGCCTAACTCTTTGCGGGCATGATGAATGGCCATCCTACCGGAAACACCTGAGCCGGTTGGGCAACGATCCACCTCTCCTTCGGCGAATACACAGACATTTCGACTGTCGATCCCTGCACTAACCGGTCCACCAATGAAGATAGTGCCGTAGAGAAAACTAAGGTCTTCTTCAAAAGGGTGGTTAATGCCAATATTGGATTGCATGACAGCCCTTTTTATGGCCATACCTTCTTCGATAATCCGGGTGTAATTGGCTGGAGTGAGATCAAGTTGCAATTGCTCAGCTTGTACATAGGCATAGAATGCTCCACCATAAGCCAAGTCAAATTTTACCGTACCCAAATTGGGAACCTCGATGCTCAGGTCTAGCCCAAGTACAAAAGAGGGCACACAATGAAATCGGACCTGCTGGACTTTCCCATCTGCCACCTGTACGAAGGCCGTTATTCTTCCGCAAGGTGCATCTATTTTTAGGATAGTCTCCGGCGATTTTACCTCTACCCACTCCATCTCTACCGCCAAGGTACTGATCGCTATGATGGCATGTCCGCACATGGTACTATATCCCTCATTGTGCAAAAAAAGGATACCAAAATCTCCTTCCTCATCATTAGGCGGCACCAAGACGCAGCCATACATATCGGCATGACCTCTAGGTTCGAACATGAGTGCTTGTCTCAGGTGGTCGTGGTTGTCACGGGCATTCGCCCGATACTCGAGGACATTGCTGCCTTGAAGCTTAGGAAAGCCATCTACGATCACGCGCAGGGGTTCTCCACAGGTGTGCATGTCGATCGTACGAACCTTAGCCCAATCGGAGGGGGTAGGGTATGCTTGTTGAATGCGTTGCCAATTCATGAGTAGAAATCTTGCAGGCGAAAAGCCCTAAGGTATTACAGGAAGGCGAATAACTCTAACAGTTTCGATTTTGGTATTACTTACGAGTTCCAGGATAAAGCGAAAACCATCTAATTCGATCTCGACGCCTTTCTCCGGAATATTTTCGGTAGCAGTCACCAGGTATCCAGATAAGGTATGATAGTCACCTTCTGGAAAATCAAGCTCAAATTTTTCGTTTAGATAACTGATCTCCAGTCTACCTGAAAAGATGTATTCATCATCGCTGATCTGATTCTCGACATATTCTCCTTGATCATGTTCATCTTCAATCTCGCCAAAAATTTCTTCCAGGATATCTTCAAGGGTAATGATGCCAGCTACCGCTCCGAATTCATCGACTACACATGCGATGCTAGTCCGCTCCCGGATGAAATCATTCATTAGGTCATTGACGCGTGTAACCTCTGGGACGAAAGAGATATCTAGCACGAGGTCTTTCAAATTCTTAGGCCCCTGAAATAACTGCTGATGATGCACATAGCCCAAGACATTATCAATGTCGCCATTCGTCACGATCAAGCGAGATAATTTAGTCTCGCGGAATAGTTGCTCTAGTTCCTCCAAATTGGCTTCCTGGTCAATATTTTCGATCTCAGTTCTTGGAACCATGCAGTCACGGACCTTGATTTCTTTAAAATTCAAGGCTTTACCAAAAAGTTCTTTATCGATCTCTTCCTCAGCATCGGTCAAGGTATCATTGATGAAATTCTCTAGATCGAGGCGGGTGAAGGCAGTCTCTACCGGCGTGATGGAGGATTTGAAAAACACACTAAGGAATCGATTGGATACGCGGGTCATGATCCAGGTTAGAGGACGTAGAAGCACCTCAATAAACTTGAGTGGGAGTGCCAGAAAATAAAGGATATGATCTGCGTATAGACTGAACAGTGTCTTAGGCAAGAACTCACCAAAAATAAGTACGACTATAGTAATGATGATGGTGTCGAAGAGAAGAACCAGAAGCTCTTGATTTTTTAGCCCTATTGTTTCGATGAGGATGGGATCCAAAATTGAACCCATCAATATGGTGAAAGCAACTAGAGCGATATTATTCCCTACCAGCATGGTGCTCAGAAAGTGTGCTGGTCGCTCATAAAAGTTAGCGAGAATAGTTCCTCGGGAAGCTCCCTTTTTTTTGCGTAATTCTACCCGCAACTTATTAGCTGAAATGAAAGCTATCTCCGAACCGGAGAAGAAAGCAGATAGGATTAAGAATAATAGGATAAAGGATATTATCATATAGGAATAAAGTCAATCTACAAACTGGGCCTAATGTAAGGGCAGGTCCTTTAGAAAAGAAAGATAAATATTATTATGGAATAAAGTAAGTGCTTCAATTAATCAATGGATGATGACGACTCCCTTTGGAGCGCTTTCCGTTGAAATAAGCGCTCAAATAGAAGTGCTGGGTCAACATCTATCATCAATTTTGGCCACTTGTCTGGGGCTCTTTTTTGGGGAGCGTTTGAGGTTTGCGAGGTCTAATGGGTTTTTCTTGTGGCTTATCTGTTGGGACTCCATCTTCCAATTGATCCACTGCGATGCGACCTTCCACCGCATTGATTCGGGCATTGGAAAAATCCTGATCCGCTTCAAAACCGTGCCCGTAAATGATTTCTTCAGGGCGCGTGATTACCACGAATTTATTGGATAAAAGTTTTTGCTTTTGCTCATCCCAAATTAATTCCTCCGTTTCCAGTTTTTCATTGGCCTCACTTTCCCAGACCACACTATCTCGAACCAATACCTGCTGTTTCTGCTCCAATCGGATAGCATACTTAGCTGTCAACACACTGGACAATTGTTGGAATTGATCGAAAAAATCCACCTTCACTCCATCGGGGAACTCTTGCTTCGGAGCTTTTCGATCCAAATGATATAGCATCGTTGGGCCAGCGATTTTGACCTTGATCTTCGCAGAATCGCTATAGAGTATCTCTACCACCTCGGCACGTTCTACTTGTGTATCCAATTTCTCATTCAGAGCGGCAATATCTTCTAGGTTGTTTTCGCAAGCGAACAACAGACCGACGACACTGAACAAGAAGGTTAATTTCCGCATTACGGCTCTTTTTCTGCAATATTATTAAATGTCTGCTTAAGATGATAGTGTTTAACACTCTATTAAGCCTTTTGGCTTCTAATTGTGAGCTTACCTATGTTACTTTTTTGGATTATCCACGTCAAATAATAAAAACTTAGTTTAAAAACGAAACTAAGCGAACATTTTTAGATAGCTTTGCGTTATCAGATTAGCCTTGTGCTTAAAACCAATGGATATGACAAATATTGCAATTGCCGAAAAGAACTTGACCCAAAGAGGGTTTTTGGATCTTGAAGTGGATCCTACGCTTGATCTCTTCGAAGAGATTGAACGGCTTAAAAAGGAGAAAAACGCCATTATCTTGGCGCATTACTACCAGGAAGCTGAGATTCAGGATATTGCAGACTATATCGGAGATAGTTTAGGTCTTTCGCAGCAAGCCGCTAAAACAGATGCAGATATAATCGTATTTGCAGGGGTACATTTCATGGCAGAAACAGCCAAGATGTTGTCTCCTAGCAAAAAGGTCTTGCTCCCGGATCTAAATGCAGGTTGTTCTTTGGCAGATTCTTGCCCTCCTCATCTCTTCCGCAAATTTAAAGAGAAGTACCCTGACCACGTGGTAGTCAGTTACATTAACTGTACGGCCGAGTTGAAGACGCTAACGGACGTTTGCTGTACCTCCACGAATGCTGTACAGATCATAGAAAGTATTCCAGAAGACAAGGGAATCATTTTTGCACCAGATATTAATCTAGGGCGTTACCTGGTGAAAAAGACAGGCCGTGACATGGTGCTTTGGAATGGCTCTTGTATGGTGCATGAGATCTTTTCGGGCGAGAAAATTACGAAGCTGATGCTTCGTCACCCAGAAGCTAAATTCATTGCTCATCCTGAGTGTGAAGCACATATCTTGGATAAGGCGGATTACATTGGATCAACGAGTGGATTGCTAAAATATACGCAGGAAAACGAGGCAACGGAGTTCATCGTGGCGACAGAATCAGGGATTTTACACCAAATGCAAAAGGCATCCCCCCACAAGACCTTTTATCCGGCACCGCCCAATAATACCTGTGCCTGCAACGAATGCCCGCATATGCGATTGAATACGCTGGAGAAATTATACCTATGTATGAAGCATGAACTGCCCGAGATCGAACTGCCAGAGTGGGTGATCGAGCAAGGTGTGCCTTCGATAGATCGCATGCTAGCGGTTTCTGCTAAGGCAGGGCTATAAGAATATATAATTCGACTAGAGATAGGAATAAGGCCCGCTCGTCATGAGTGGACCTTATTTTATATATGATTTACTTGAATGTGATTGCTCAAAATTGTATCTTTGTATCCAATTGAGAGCATCGTTAATTGCTTGCTCTTTGGAGCAATACCCAACAGCTCCTCCTTTAACCCACAATACAAACACAAAAATGAACGCTCTTGCTTTCCTACGGCAAAGATGGAGCACCTGGACCTTCTCGCAGGGTCCACGCACATCTCTAAGTCATCTTCCTGTTCTTTCCGTATGGCTCCCTAATCCGGGACATTCCTTTTCCTCATTGCCTACTTTAAATCGAAAATGAGGATGAAGAATACGCGTCAACAGCTACAATTATTTATGGATAGTCTTGGCATCAGTGCGGATCAACGCCTTCAGCTCGCCGGGCTGATTGATCAAATGTATCAAGAAGAGAGACAACCCTCCACAAGCTTATCTTCCGCAGGGGCATTGACTTTTGAAAGCAACAATTATTTAGAGTCTTTTGCCTATCAAAGATCCAATGCAAGTACAGCTAAAGAATTTCAACAGGCATCCAAAGAGTTAGAGCAATACGCTAAGGTGCTTTCTCACGATTTGCGGAGTCCGCTACGGACCATTAGTAGCTATGTAGAACTTCTCC
>JAHQWA010000417.1 GCA_019634045.1 Saprospiraceae bacterium | reverse complement strand
GTCATTGGAACGGTTGGCATTTCGTTTAACAACTTTTCGATTCGCAACCTCTTCAACTCAAAGGCTTGGAGGCCATTGCCTAAAGGAGAAGGACAACGTTTGTCCGTGCGTTTTCAAAGTAACGGGCGCGTGTATCAAAGCGCCAATGCTTCATTCACTGAACCTTGGTTGTGGGGAAAAAAACCGAATAACTTCACGGTGGCAGGATTCTTAAATCGCTATACAAACGGCTTGAATAGGGACAATGCAAATTTTGGTGAATTCTCTATACAGGGGCTAAGTTTCAGTTTGGGAACACGCCTTCGCTGGCCGGACGATTTCTTTGTTTCTTCCACCGGAATCAATTTGCAAACGATCACCCTTCGCAATTGGGGTACGGGCTTATTCACGGCAGCAGATGGAACGGCCCTAGGAGATGGGGTCTTCAATAACTTCAGTATTACCCAGACGATCAGCCGAAACTCTATTGATAACCCAAATTTTCCGACTCGAGGGAGCCGATTGTCCCTTTCTTTGCAGTTCACCCCGCCCTACTCACTCTTCACACAGAATGAGGGCAAAGATCCCAGCTTGGAGGAGCAATACCGCTGGGTGGAATACCACAAGTGGCGGTTCAACGCTGAGTTTTTTAGTCCCCTCTTTGACAAAGTAGTGCTGAGGGTCAGTGCAAAAATGGGCTATTTAGGCTACTACAATCGTGAATTGGGGTACGCACCCTTTGAGCGGTTTCAGTTGGGAGGAGATGGCATAAACAATCAGGCGATTGGTTATCAGGGAACGGATATCATTGCTTTGCGTGGTTATGAAGTGACAGACCTGGAGGCCAATGTTAATGATGGGCAAACTGTGGCAGCGCCAATCTTTCAGAAGGTTACCACCGAAATCCGGTACCCACTATCCACCAACCCCAATTCTACAATGTATACGATGTTATTTCTGGAGGCTGGAAATGCTTGGGAGGGCTTTGATCGATATAACCCTTTTCAATTGAAGCGATCTGTAGGATTCGGCTTTCGCGTCATGCTACCCATGTTTGGTTTAATCGGTTTTGACTATGGATTAGGGGTGGATAAGACAGGGGTGAAAAGCTTAGGAGAACTAGGGAAGTTTAGTATTATACTTGGTTTTGAACCGGAGTAGAAATGGCTTCCTCTCTACTAAAATGAGATGATCCTACCACGATCTTTGACTTGATTATACAAGTGTTATGTAATAGTGGGAGGAAAGCAGTGTTGTTCTAAAGCCTTGATGGTGAGCCAGGATTCAAAACCAAGATAGTATATATCCTTTTATTCGTCCTCTTGTTTGTTGATGCACAAACAAGCTTTATAGGTGGAGGCTTATGAGACCAGGCCTGGTTTTGTAAGCCTCGTTTTTTTTGTTTACCTTGCTTAAAGAAGGAAACTAAAATGATGGTGGGTTTGTACCACTTTATTTAGTTTTTATTGTTAGTCCAATGCCCCTCGACTTTAAAAGGGAGCTTTGCTTTATTCACTCGTGGTCCCTCCCCAATCAGGGACTACAACTCACCCTGGGGGAGACTTCCCTCGTTTTTCTCAAACATGCAATGAGAAAACATACTATCCAATCGCCGGAGAAGTCTGCAACCTTTCTCCGGTTTTTTTTGCCTATACATGAGCTATCCTCTAAACATCCACTTCCCTAATTCCTTTAATCCTACCTTTTTACCGTACATGAGAATGCCGACTCGATAGATTCTTCCGGATAGCCAGACTAAGGCTAATGCCGTGGCGATTAGCAAGAAAAGTGATAGCAAGACCTGCCAGATGGGCGGATCGAAGGGAATTCGGGCGGGCATTACAATCGGGGAGAATAGTGGGAAAATAGAGGACCAGATTGCTAAACTTGAATTGGGTGCTTGTACACTCACCATCATAATATAGAAAGCCAATAGGACTGGAATTGTAATGGGAATTGTTAAGGCCTGCCCTTCTCCAAGATCATCTCCCATTGCAGAACCTACTGCTGCAAATAAGGCGGAATACATGAAGTAGCCGCCCAAGAAATAGAGGATAAACAAAGGAAGAATAGCCCACCAATTCTGCTGTGTTAATTCTTGAATGACCAGGCTGAGCATGGCTTCCGCTTCTTCTGGGTCGATTTCTGCTCCAGCGGCTGCGGCCGAAGGCGGCATAGCGTCCGCATCGACACCAAAGAAGAGCCCCGCCACGGTAACGATAAGCGGGATTAGGATGGCCCAAATGGCTAACTGGGTCAAGCCTACGGCACCCACGCCAATAATTTTACCCAACATCAATTGAAAGGGTTTGACGGAAGAAATCATTACCTCTACAATACGACTGGTTTTCTCTTCCATCACAGATCGCATCACCATCATCCCGTAAATAAATACGGTCATATACATGATAATCCCCATGAAGAAGCCAATCGCAGCGGCGATTTTACCCGCCATTTTAGTCGTCTCTTCCGGCGCTGCCTTGATGGGCTTGGGTTCTAGCTCGATCTTGGTATTAAGGGCATTTAATTGCTGTCGATCGATCTGCAGTTGATCAATCTTGTAATCCCTCACTCGATCTCGGATCCGAGAGACGATGATGGGTTCAATATCCAGCGTAAGCTTTTCATCGGAATAATAGAAAACTCGAAAATTCTTTTTGAGGAGGTCGTCCAGGCTAGGAATGAGCAGGATGCCATTATAATCCATTTCATCAAAATTGTCTTTGATCACCTCTAGATCTGTATTGACAAATTTGAAAAATAGGTTGTTCTCATCCTTGATCTTGCCTTCAAAAATATTGCCTTCATCGATCACAGCAATACGTTTCGAATCATCACTATCATATTGGAAAATGAAAGAGACGATCACAAAAAATAGGCCGATCGCCAATGGGGTCAAGAGGGTAGCGAGAATGAAGGAACGTCTGGTGACGCGGGTGAGGTATTCTCTTTTTATGATTAACCAAAGATTGTTCATCTTGTATATTTTCGTTGGGCGTGAAAAAGGAGAAAACTAGTGGACTTCTTCTACGGTCGTTACTTGCTGGATGAATATCTCATTCAGACTGGGAAGGATTTCGTTGAAGGCAGTTACATGCAAACCATTGCTGATGAAATAACGGAGTATACTGTTAGAGTCTTCCCCCGCTGAAAGTTGAATGATGACATGGTTAGGTCCGTGTTCTATAACGTTAGGCTGCTGTGAAATGGCATTGGGTAGGTCGGTGTCAAAGTCCAATCGGAAGCGATTCTCCTTAAACTGGTCCTTGATCGCCTTTACCTCTCCGTTCAAGATGTTTTTGCCTTTGTTGATTAGCACGATCTCTTCGCAGATTTCCTCTACCTGTTCCATTCTATGGGTGGAAAAGATGATGCTTACTCCCTCTTGTTGTAGTTGATGGATCTCGTCCTTGATGAGGTTGGTATTGATGGGGTCTAGTCCCGAGAAAGGTTCATCCAAGATGAGAAGTTTGGGCTTGTGGATGATAGTGGCTATGAATTGAATCTTTTGCTGCATCCCTTTGGATAATTCCTCCACCTTTTTGCCCCACCAATCGGAGATTTCAAACTTGTCGAACCAATCGCCAATGGCAGCTTTTGCTTCTTTTTTACTCAGGCCCTTTAATTGAGCCAAATACATGAGGTGGTCACCCACCTTCATTTTCTTGTACAACCCCCGCTCTTCAGGCATATAACCAATCTGAGTGGGGGTATTGCTATTGATGGGCTCCCCCGCAAGCAGTACTCGACCTTCGTCTGCCCTGGTGATAGTCGTAATGATACGTATCAAGGAGGTTTTGCCAGCGCCATTCGGGCCCAATAACCCAAATATTCTTCCTTCTGGCACATTAAAACTCACCTTGTCCACCGCCACATGTTTGTCGTAGGTCTTTACAACATCTTCTAGTTGAAGTATATTCATATCCAATCCGTTCCTTAATTGAGAACTAGTGTGAAATTGAAACATCGGGAAATTAGTAATCTTCAAAGATTTTTTTCTACCAGGGGCAATCAAAGTTGGACAGATCGCCTGTTTTTGATCATACATAAATATTTTCCTAAAATAATGCGGTAAAAAGCTGTTAATTTGCTCAAGAAACTATTTATATTAGCCCTGCCTTGTCTTACTTCCACAGTAAATACACTTCCTGATACTCCTCCAATGCTATGTAAAAGGCAGCTCTGGAGAGTGATTAACTGCTATGTCTTGTTGTTCACCCGTCGCTTAATCAGCTTAATTTAACCGTCTACTACTTATCGCGTGATTTGGTGCTTATCGGGATGGGATTTCTATGCCTTGAAATACCTGTCTCATTAGCGAGCACTCGTTCTGGAATGCCAGGTATTCCTCAGGGGAAACTCTAATGAAGTTCTTGGTATCTGAAACGGATTGCCTGAGACTAGGGCTTTACCCCTCCGTCCCAGAAACCTATCGCCGCGCCTATTGGAAGGAAATTTCAACGATCAACCACTTTTAGTAATCCGACACCACTTGAATTTCATTTGGACGAAGTATTTACCTGCTTTGGTCTAGATGGGTTTGATTAATTAATACCCAAGTATCCACAGAAATTATTGTATGAACACTCAGTTGACAACACTACATTTCATATTCCAAAAAACTAAAACCATGAAAACCTTCGCACTCCCTTTTGTCATCATACTGATGACGGTAGGGCTTCCTTTCCGGGGAACTACACAAACGGTCGAACCCCTGGATAGTTTAAAAGCGCTATTACCAGAAGTTACGGATACCTTAAAGGTGGAAGTACTGAACAAGATTGCTAAGAACTACATCTTCTTGAATCAAATTGATAGCTGCGAATTCTATACAGATTTGGCTAAACAAGAGCTAGAAAACAGTCCTATCCCTTCAGAAAAACATGAAGCTGCTATCCTGGTCTTGAGAGGGAATATTGCCCATCAGCGGCGCGATCTAGGGGAAAGTACCGTGTTTCACCAAAAGGCTTTAGACCTGTTTGTGAAGATTGGCGATAAGCGGGGGGAGTCTGTGGCTTTGACCAATATTGGTATTAACTATATCATGCTAGAGGATCACGAAAGAGCACTCAGCTATCTCTATCCCTCCCTCCGGCTTTCTGAAGAGATTGACAATAAAGATGACATTTACAATGCCTATCAAAATATTGCCGTCGTATTGTCCAATATGGAACGCAATGAAGAGGCTAAAGCCTATCGCCTTAAGATCTTGAGGTATGCCCATCAAACTCAAAACTGGTATAAGATTATCTATGCCGCGGGCTCCTTGGCGGGGAACTATAAAAACATGGGGGTGTTGGATAGTGCTCTACACTACGAACTTATGGCTTATGAGAAGGCCAAAGAGGTCGGTAATCAGGTATTTGAAGGGCGTTTATTACGGTCCCTCAGTCGGACAGCTATTCTGCAAGAGCGATTTGATGAGGCTCTCGATTACGTAGATCAGGCATTCCCTTTAACGGATACCAGCAATTATTTGGATATGGCCTTTGTCTATAATTATGATGCAGAAGCCAAGTTTGGTCTGGGGCGCTTCCAGGAGGCCTTTGAATCTGCCTATAAGGCCTTGGCCTATGCGGAGTTGGACAACCACATTGTTTTACTGAATAATGCCTATTTCCAGCTCTACGAATTTTATAAGAAGCGTAATCAAGCTGAAGATGCCCTGGAGTATCATGAATTGTACAAGCAAATGCAGGATTCCGTGTACAATCAAGAAAAGAGCAGCAAACTCCAAAACTTGCACATGATCTACGAAACGGCATCTAAGGAATCGGAAATTGTGCGTTTGCAACAAGAAACCCAGATTCAGGAATTGCAGTTGCGTCAGCGCAATCTTTGGTTGTTGCTACTGGGAGGAGGAGCTTTGCTGCTGGGAACCCTAGGGTATTTCGGTTACCGCCAGCGCATATTGCGGAAAGAATTTCAGCTGATGCAATCAGAGCAGCGACTCCTGAGAACCCAAATGAACCCTCATTTTTTCTTCCATGCGCTCTCTTCTATCCAGCAGTTTATTTTGAAAGAGGCAAACAAGCGAGAGGCGGTACTCTATTTATCGAAATTTTCTCGCCTGATGCGCAATGTATTAGAGGGGAGTCGAACAGAAAGCGTCAGCCTGGGATCTGAAATTGAATCGATTAGCCACTATATAGAATTGCAGCAGTTGCGCTACGGAGATTGCTTCGACTTCAATCTACATGTGGATGAAAATCTAGATATTGATGAATGGTCCTTCCCTCCCATGTTATTGCAGCCCGTGGTAGAAAATGCGATTGAACATGGTTTAATTCCAAAGAAGGAGTCTGGAAAACTCTATCTATCCTTTGAGCGAGAGGCCGAGCATCTACACGTAGTCGTTGAAGACAATGGGATTGGGCGTAAGGATACGGTTCCTGGTACCCAAGCTTATCGAAAATCGGTAGCCTTAGAGGTAATGAAAGATCGGATAGCACTGATGAATCGTAGAACTAAGCGAAAATCCAGTTTTATTATCATCGATCTTCGTGATGACCAGGGCGAGGCTGCCGGTACTAAAGTTGAATTCCACCTTCCGTTAAAATCTGCTATATAATGATGAAAGTTGTATTGATCGACGATGAGAAACCCTTCCGTGATGGCCTTCGGCATTTGATAGAGTTGTACTGTCCACAGCTCGAAATCATGGGAGAAGCTGATGGCGTAGCAGCTGGCAAAGCCTTAATTGCAGCCAAAAAGCCGGACTTGGTATTTTTAGATGTTCAAATGCAAGATGGGACGGGCTTGGACTTGCTGCGCCAGTTGGGAGATCGATCTTTTGAGGTCATCTTCACTACGGCCTTTGACCGTTTTGCTTTGGAAGCTATAAAACTGAGTGCCTTGGATTATCTATTGAAGCCGATTGACCCCGAAGAGCTAATGTTGGCTGTAGAAAAGGCAGAGGCAAATCAAGACAAGCAGCTACAAGAACAAAAATGGACGCAGATGGAGGCTGTCTTTCAAAATTTCCTGCAACCTCAAAGACCCAAGAAACTCGTTTTAAAGGATGCCGAAAATATCTATATGGTAGAAGTGCCTGAGATCGTTCGATGCGAAGCTGCTGGAAGTTATACCCGCTTCTACCTCTTGGATGGGAAGGAGATATTGGTGTCTAATAACCTGCGAGAATATGAAAATTTATTGAAGCCCCATCACTTCTATCGCCCCCATCATTCACACCTATTTAATCTCCATCAATTGGATCGTTTTGAGAAATCTCAAGGCGGTTTTTTGGTGATGAAAGATGGGAGTAAGGTACCCGTTTCAGTGCGACGCAAAGATCAGATTTTACAACTGTTCTCCCTTCAATGAGCCGAAAATACCAGCCCCCCCCATTGCCCCCATTGTTGCGTCTTCTGACCAACAATGCATGCCGACCAACAATGCATGCCGACCAACAATGCATACAATGCATCGCACCCTACTGCCCCGCGCGCTCCTCAATAAAACTAATCTGCTTCCATTCCTTTTGGATGGGATCATTCTCTTGGGGTGTGCCGGGGGTGCTTCGTCCCTGGGTGATATAGGTGGACAAAAGGGCCTTAAGAGCCTCCACCTGTTGCCCGTCGGCAGCCTGCAGGTTGATCGCTTCTTCCGGATCATCCTTAAGATTGTACAATTGGATGGGAGGGAGACTGTCGATGGATTGCAATTGCTTAGGAGTCGGAAAACTCCAACCCGCAGAGCCAGCGCTCATGATCAATTTATAATCCCCTTTCCGAATGGCGAAAGAACCATTGATAGAGTGGTGAATAATATCTTCTCGATCTGTTTCTCCATTTGCAGATAGTAAAATGGGGAGATAACTATAGCTGTCCTCTCCTTCACTCTCCTGCAAACTAGCCCCTATAATCTCTGCACAAGTAGCCAGAAGATCGGTACTACAAACGAACTGATCGCTGGTCCGACTATCGCTTATTTGGGCGGGCCAATGTACGATGTAAGGAACGCGATGTCCCCCCTCATAAATATCGGCCTTATGCCCCCGGAAGATGTAGCTAGGATCATGCCCTTTCTCCCCTAAGACATTAAAGTCCGCCTCCGGTGAACAACCATTATCACTAGTAAATACAATGATGGTATTCCGATCAATCCCTTTTTCGACTAGAGCAGCCTTGAGTTGTCCCATGTAATCGTCGATCATCATCACGAAATCGGCGTAGGGGTTTAGTTGGCTTTTACCCAACCATTCCTCCGTAGGTAAAATTGGAGTGTGCGGAGAAGGAAGGGCCAGGTAGAGGAAAAAAGAAGAATCTTTCTCATGCTCGATAAACTCAAACGCTTTTTCAAAAAAGTGCGGGGTTACCTGTTCATGGATAAAGTCGGGAGCGGTGGGGCCTTCTCTCCACCAGGTATACTTACCGGTATCCACGGTAACCTTGTCGGGTAGCGCCGTTACTTTCCCATTTTCAACATAAACATAAGGAGCCATATCTAAGGAGCCGGAGTGACCATAAGCATAGTCAAAACCGAGGTCGTTTGGATTGTTACGGATAGGTTTCGTGAAATCCATATTGTCAAAGTCGACGGCTTGCCAGCCCGTTCCCCCTAAGGTGTCCGTCGTTAGTCCCCAATCCCAGCCCAAATGCCATTTACCCACAAAGCCCGTTCGGTAGCCATGGTTTTTTAGCAGAGAAGCGACGGTCGTTCTGTCATTGGGAATGAGGGCTTTCGATTTACCCGTGAGTACTCCAGATTTCAGGCGTGTACGCCAGTTGTAGCGGCCGGTGAGCGTGCTATAGCGGGTAGGGGTACATACCGCAGAAGAGCTATGTGCATCCGTAAAGCGGATTCCCTGCTGGGTGAGTTGATCCAAGTTAGGCGTAGGGATTTTACCTTGCTCGTTGTAGCAGGATAGATCGCCATAGCCCAAATCATCCGCCAAGACGTAAATAATATTTGGACGAGTAGGTTGTTCTTCGACCGCAGAGCTGCACCCATAAAGAAGGAGAAGAGAAAAGAAAAGAAATAGAAGGGTTTTCATGATGATGGACTTTATCCTCGGCAATGGCCTAAATTACTGAGGGGTATAGGTTTGATAAATGGCTTTTTCGAAGGCTTCCCAATGGGCATCGGTCATTCTCTTGGGGGTGAAGAGGCAGATCCCTTTGGCCCCATTTTCCATGGAAGCTCGAATGGCCGTTTCGATTTCGGAGGGCAACAGACCATGATTCTCAGGATCATTCTCTTCCGTCTTATTTTCTGGATTAGGGCAAATGAACAAGCCGCTATAAAGCGGCGCTTTACCTGCCAATGCACTCACCCCTTCCTGCGTTACCGCTCCGACCCACTCGGGCTTTTCGAGATAGAAATCATTATAGTGCATCGGATAGAAAGCATCGAGCTCCCATTTATCCCATTCTTGCCGGACGATCTGCTTAGCCACAGAATTCGGTCCCGGGAAGACGGCAGCATGGATTTTTTTGCCTTTGGCATGAACATCTTTGACCAGTCGGTTGACCAAGGAGGTGATGAGGTCATATCGATATTGTTTCCAGGCATCCACTTGGCTGGGGTCCTCTTCCGCTAGAATATCAATGCCAGTTTTGGCTTTGAAGTCATCTACGCATTCCTTCCCGTAGCAATAGTCATAGGCCGGGTATTCCTTATCCATGACCAGGCCATATTTGTCCCAAAGACCTCGAGCCAAGATAACATCGGGGAAGCGGATATAATCCAAGTGAATCCCGTCCACCTCCGGTACTGCCGCAACACTCGTATATAGATTGGATAAGAATTCATAGACGCCTTCGTGATTGGGACAAAGGAACTTATAGTATTCCACATAGGCAGGCTGTTCCAGTGCTCGCTCTCCTTTGCCATTGATACCATACCATTCTTCTTGGATCGCATCTGTTTTTGCTTGCACCATCGTCGGAATCCAGGTGTGAAATTCTAGACCAGCAGTCTTTGCGATTTTCCCTACCCGCGCATAGGTGGCTGGATCCTGTCCGCCATTGTATAGCAAGCCGTCAATACCGCGTTCCTTCCAGGACTGGAATTCGGTGAGAATGGTTTCATCGGTAGCCTCTCCAGGGCCACCCGTCCAGGCGAAGACTGGTATTTTATCGAGGTGGGTAGTGTCACTACTTTGGCAACTACCTAAGAGAAGGACTATCAAAAGTCCCAAGTATTTTGACATGTCTTGTATAAGTTAGTTTTTCAATGGCTAAAATAGGGGATACTGCTTGAAATAGAGAATCGGTTCATGAACTTAAGCCCCTTGCCCTAAAATTCTTTGAGAGTATGTCTATATTTGATTGACATGAAAGGGACTACAGCTAATTGGTACATTATCATTAACCCCGCAGCTTCTGGGGGGAAGGCTGGCAAGCTATGGCCGGCAATTGAGCAGGAATTATTATCAGCGAATGTTGTTTTCACTACCGCTTTTACTACCTATAGCCGAGAGGCTACGCTACTCGCTAAACAAGCCATAGAGGGTGGATGCAGGCACCTGATGGCGGTGGGTGGAGATGGGACCAACAATGAAGTAATTAATGGAATACTGCAACAAAGCACTGTTCCCTCTGCTGAGGTTTTATACTGCCTATTGCCCGTGGGAACGGGGAATGATTGGATTAAAACCCATGGGATACCACGGGGGCGCAAGGCTTGGCTGCAAATGTTCTTGACAGGTCATGAAAGTCAGCAAGATATCGGATGGGTAGATTTTCGAGATGAGGGAGAAGAAAAGCGGCACTATTTTGCCAACGTAGCTGGCTTGGCCTACGATGCCTTTGTCGTTCATTATGTCGAACTTATGAAAACCCACCTAGCCAATAAGCTGGTCTATCTATGGGTAGTACTGCGGTGTCTATGGCAATATCAGTTGCAGAAAGCTAAACTCCGGTTTAAAGACCAAACCGTTGAGGACTTTTTTTATACCATTAATATTGGTGTCTGTCGCTATTCCGGTGGGGGCATGCAATTTGTTCCACATGCCGATCCAGCGGACGGCCTGTTGGCACTGACCTTTGCGGGCAAACTGAAGAAGTGGCAAGTAATTCTAAATACCTATCGCTTTTACAATGGGAGTATAGGATCGCATCCTTTGGTACATACGGATCAAGTGAAAACCTTGGCGATTGAAACAGCAGGGACACTCCTAGAAGTGGATGGTGAGTTTTTAGGAGAAACCCCCGCGCAATTCGGAATTACGACAAAGGCGCTACGTTTTATCTGTCCGGCCGCAAAATAAATCTAATGTTATCTATTCTTTCTCCTTGATGTGACCCAAAATTGAATAGCCCGTCTTAAGAGTAAACAAATTTCTACGAAAGTCATGAAATTCAAACTATTCACACTCGTTTTTGCCCTACTTACTTTACCATTTTTGGGAAACACACAAATTGCAGAACAATCCAGAAGCATGAGCCTTGGAACGCACAACGCCTTGGTTTTGGAACTGCCAGAAAATGATCAGAAGCTAGTGAGCAAGGTTTGGGAAGGATACATGAAGAGCTTCTATAATACCAAGTCAAAACACAATCGGAAAACCGATGAATGGGTAGCCGAAGAGGCAGATATTGTATCTCTAGGAAAAGGAGATGACGTGGATTTGTTCACTACCATCGAGCAAAAAGGAAAAAATGTAGAGTTGACGCTTTGGGTACACTTGCAGGAAGAAGATACCTACGTTGCTTCAGATCGCCATCCGGATCGAAGCGTAGAAGCTGAAAAAATACTGATGCGATTTGGACTAGAGGTAGCGCGTGAAACCATCAAGATTGAGCTGAAATCAGAAGAGAAGAAGCTGAGTCACATGGGGACTAATATGAAGAAACTAAAGAATGCACAAGATCGTTATCGAAAAGATATTGAAAAAGCACAGGCTGCGATCCGCAAGGCCGAGGAGAATATCTTGAAGAACTCCGGAGAGCAGGAGGATATGATGAAGCAAATGGAAGTGCAGCGCGAAGTGATTGAGATGGTACAAAAGAAATTGCGCGACCTTTAAATCTGTTCAGAAACTAAGCATGAACATGATGTGGCCTCGAGCCACCCCAAAAAAACAATTATAATCCCATAAACATATTTGAGTGTTTACATTAAGGATGTGGCCATCGATCGGTTAGAACTGATCGATGGCCTTTTTGCTCTTCGGCTTTTACTGTATATTTGAAACAAAGCGCACCCGAATGAAGAAAATTGGCCGAATTTTACTCAAAATAGTAGAAGAAGTACCTGCTATTGTTGTCGCTGTATTCTTGGCTTTAATTGTCAATGATTGCAATGAAAACCGCAAGGAAGATCAATTGGCCCTTAGTAGTCTTAAGGCTTTGGAGGCCGAATTGTTACAAAACCAGGAATCCTTGAGGCGGAATATTGCCGCAAACCTCCTGGAAGTAAAAGAAATGCGGGCAGACTTGGATTCCCTGAGTACAGTGGGCTTGGAAAATATGAGCAGTGTGAGGGTAGGGATTAGTCAAACCATTTTGCAAAAGTCTGCCTGGGATATGGCTATCTTGAGCGGATCTACCCGGCAATTTGACGCATCTGTCTTGACGCAATTGGCCGAAATTTATGGACTGCAAGAGTTATACGATGAGATGTCGGTGAATTATTTTAAAGAATTAGGGTCCGTTCAATTTTATAAACCAGACCAAGAAAAAGAACGATTGCAGGCAGGGCTGCAAGTACATCAATTGACGAATGATATTTCCAATCAATTGATGGAACTATACGAACAAGTAACCCCGCAAATTAAGGCGGAAACAAAAAAATAATGGGAACTTTTCCACACTGTAAAGTAAGTTTGAAACGAAACTAGATCAGTTCTAAAAAAATGCATAACTTGGATAAAACCCACAAGCTTACTTCTTTAAGTTCTTCACATTGATGTGGAAAGTGTGGACAAAGTAGTAGTTTTCAACATTAAAAAGAGGGTTATCCACAGTTGAGCAGCCCAATGTTAACACAATGTTTCTAGACATTACCAGCACTAAGACTTAAATTTGTTTGCCTTTTCCTAATAATTTGGACGCTACAGCATGGCTGAACCACAAAAACCTGCCAAATCAGATAAAAACTGGAGACCCGGAAAGACCTACCAAAGAGGTGGGGATCTTTCTAATTATGTCTTTGGAAAGGTGCAGCCACAGGCACTTCCTTTGGAGGAGGCGGTCCTGGGGGCCATCATGCTGGATAAAGAAGCCTTACCCGTTGTCCTGGATATTCTAAGATCGGACAGTTTTTATTTAGATGCGCATAAGTCCATCTATAAGTCCATGCTTCGGCTTTTTGAAAAATCACAACCGATCGACCTGCTAACGGTGACGGAGGAACTTCGAAAAGGAGGAGATCTCGAAGCCGCCGGCGGACCTGCCTACATTGTAGAACTTACCAATAAAGTAGCTTCAGCAGCTAATATTGAGTATCACGCCCGGATCATCTCCCAAAAGTATATCCAACGGGAATTGATCACGGTATCCACCAAGGTGATCAAAGATGCGTTCGAGGATACCACAGATGTGTTCCAATTGCTAGATGATGCAGAGCAAGGATTGTTTTCAATCGCTCAGCAAAATATGAGTAGAGGGTACGAATCCATGAGCTCGCTATCTGGTAAGATGTTGAAACAATTGGAGGAGTTGAAGAATCAGGAGGGAGGACTCACGGGAGTTCCAACGGGCTTCACCGAATTAGACCGACTAACGTCCGGTTTTCAATCTTCAGATTTGATCATTTTGGCGGCGAGGCCGGGCATGGGAAAGTGTTTAGGCAAGGGTACTAAGGTATTGATGTTTGACGGTACCCTAAAAGCAGTGGAAGAGGTAAAAGCGGGAGAATTACTGATGGGCCCTGATTCCGGCCCTAGAAAAGTATTGTCGATTGCAAGAGGCCGCGAGCAGATGTACTGGGTTCGCCAGAATAAGGGAATTGACTACCGAGTTAATGAAAGCCATATTTTGTCGCTAAAGAAGAGTCGGCAGGAAGGGGCCGGAGAACGAGGGGAGGTCCTAAATATTACGGTACAAGACTGGATTAAGAAGTCGGCTAAATTTAGAACGAATTACAAAGGCTATAAGGTTGCAATTGAATTGGAAGAAAAATCAGTGCCATTGCCACCTTATTTTGTGGGATTGTGGCTAGGAGATGGAATCAAGGGTAAATCACAAATAGCGACTCAAGATAAAGAAGTAATTACCTATCTAGGGAACTATGCAGATGAACTTGGGCTGTCTCTGAAGACATACGAGAAAAATCCCAAGAAATGCCAATTGTATGGGGTTTCTGGAGGATATACGGGCAATCGCGGATATTCTATTCAGCGAGAATTGAATCAGCTTGGGATATTAAGACACAAAGTGATCCCAGATTCCTATTTGCTAAATAGTACAGAGAATCGACTTGAACTCTTGGCTGGATTGATTGATAGTGATGGTCATTACTTAGTACAATCTAATGGATTTGAGATAACCCAAAAGGATGAGGAACTGGCTAAACAAATTAAGTTCCTCTGTGATTCTTTAGGTTTCAGAACGACCTTGAAGCCTAAGCGGGCAACCATAAAAGAAATTGGTTTTGAAACTACCGTATATCGCTGTAGAATTTACGGGGACATTGATAAAGTACCGGTTAGAATTCAACGAAAACAAGCCCGACCATGGAAGAGCATTGTAGATTGGCATGTGACGGATATACAAGTGGAACCTGATAAAGTAGATGATTATTATGGTTTTGAAATTGACGGAGATAGATTATTTCTGTTAGAAGACATGACCGTTACTCATAATACAGCGTTCACGCTGTCTCTCGCCAAGAATGCAGCCGTGGACTTCAGTAAACCTATTGCCTTTTTCTCCCTGGAGATGTCTAGCCTTCAGTTAGCACAGCGTATCATTTCGATGGAGGCTGAAATCTCCGGTATGAAGATGCGTAGTGGTCAGTTGGAGGATTATGAATGGCAGCAACTGCACTCCGCCATTGAACGAATCGGAGAGGCGCCCATCTTCATTGACGATACTCCTGGTATCAATGTTTTTGAATTACGTGCAAAATGTAGACGCTTAAAGATGCAACACGATATTCAAATGATCGTGATTGACTACTTGCAGCTTATGAGTGGGGGAGGAGATAACCAGAAAGGAAACCGGGAGCAAGAGGTAAGTGCCATCTCCCGAGCCTTGAAGGGATTGGCGAAGGAACTTCACGTTCCCGTGATTGCGCTATCGCAGTTGAGTCGGGCAGTAGAACAACGGGGTGGGACTAAGCGTCCTCAGTTGAGTGACCTGCGGGAAAGTGGGTCTATCGAACAGGATGCCGATATCGTATCTTTCATTTATCGACCAGAATACTATCAAATACTCGAGGACGAAGAGGGACAATCCCTCAAAGATGTAGCGGAAATTATCGTCGCCAAGCACCGGCATGGCGCTCTTAAAACCGTAAAACTTAGATTTACTCCTGAATACGCTCGCTTCTCAGATCTTGAGGACGCCGATTTTAGCGCCTTACCCGCAGATGAGAACTTTGATCCCGCCTCCTATACCAATATCATCACCCGTCCTTCTAAGATGAATGATGAGGATATTCCTTTTTAGGGAAGAAGTAAGAATGAACAATTAGTAATGAAGATTGCCATGAAAAATTGACAAGGCTACTTGATCAAGGGTTATTCAACTCTCCATCTAAAAATTTCGAATTATACATTCCTCACTCTCCCTTCTTGCCCTATCTCTGCCAAGGATTTCGGATGATATGGGACATACCAATACCGTAGATAAACTTCCTTTGGAGTGAGCCCTCCATTTCCCTCCTGTATCACAGCTAGGCATTGAGTAGCTACAGCACGTATATGCACCACGTCATGATCAGAGTATAAGGCCATGTGCTTCGCTGGATTTTAAAAAAAAGGGGATCCTTTTTGATATACTCCAACTTCGATCGCTCCGAGATAGAGGCATAGCGTTTCTGTTCAATTTGCTGTCGAAAGTGAACAGGAATGAGTTGTTAGAACGTTAATTGGGTTTCAGGCATGGTCAAAAATGTGCTTTAGGTCCTAGAAACCTATATAGTAGCCCCGATACACTTTGCCTCTTATAGGGCTTACTCTAATGGATTCGGCAAGACAAGTGATTGCTGTCAAAATCCATTATTTCGGCATTTTTGAAAAAAATCCTATAACTTCGGTTACCTTTTGAGTGGACAAGCAATAAACACATAGGAAAGTATGAACGAACACCCTGAAACAGCACTAATCAAGATGTTGAAAGGTGAAGATCAGCGGAATATTGATAAAGCTTTATCCCAGTTATATCGACAGTACTACGAATCCGTAAAACAGTTGGTTAAAAAGAATAACGGTACAGAAGATGAGGCAGACGATATTTTTCAAGATACGCTCTTAACCTTTTACACCCAGCTCCGGCAAAAGCAATTACAACTCAACTGTAGCATTCAGACCTACCTGTATTCGGTAGCTCGTAATCTCTGGTTGGATGAGTTGCGCAAACGTAAGAAGAAAGTCAAGTTGGTGGAAACGCATACGTTCATCCCACTGCAGGAGGACCATTTGTCTACTTTGTTGGCTACAGAACAAAACCAACAAATAGCGAAGATCGTCCGGATGCTAGATGAAAAATGCCAACAAGTGCTCATCCACTTTTACTTCGATCGCTATCGCATGCAACAAATTGCAAGTTTGCTTGGGTTTGCTAATGAACAGGTAGCTAAGAATAAGAAGTCTAAATGCTTGAAAAAACTAAAAACGCTGGTGGAGGAGCGCCGCCATCAATTTGAAGTATAGCCATGAAAGTTAATGAAGAAAAAATTGATGATTTTTTACTAGATCGGATGTCAAAAACGGATCGGCAGGCCTTTGAACAGGAATTGGAAAAGGATGGGGAGCTAGCTAGTCGCTTAAAAGTGCAAGAGGAGGTCATGGGAGGACTCGCGCTAGTAGGGAAAGAACAATTTAAAGCCCGCTTGCAAAGGATCAAGAAGGAGACTTTTGCAGAATCTAATACGCAAGAAGTTGCAAAAACGGGAAGACCTGCCTGGTTCTGGTGGTTAGTAGGAGTGATGGTCGTATCTTTAGCCTTATTGTTCTTCTGGATGCTCAATAAGGGAGGGGGAGAGGATCCCAATGTAATCTATGCAGATATGTTTGAGGTATACGATGTACCGCTTGTGCAACGGGATACCGATGATCAACAGTTCATTCAGCAACTATCCACTTACTATAAAGATGGAGCCTACGGGGAGTTTATCGAAGGCTTTACAGACCGTAGCCGTGAATTCGGAGATCATCCGGAATTGCAACTCAGCTTAGGGATAAGCTACCTGCAAACTAATCAGGCGCTAGAAGCAGCAGCCGTGCTGACCCAGCTGGAAGAAAGTAACTATCCTGCCTATCATGATCATGCCCGTTGGTACCGTATCCTCGCCGCCTTACAGCAAGGAGATGTGCAGAAGGCCAAAGAGTTGTTACCTCCTTTGTTAGATAATAAGGAGGCAGATCACCATATTGAGGCCAAAGAACTGGCTAGGCGATTATAGCTGCAAGGTCGATGACTTGCCATCTTATTAAGGCCTCCCACCCTTCCACTATGGCAATTTGGATGCTACTGCTTAGAGGATGATGGCCGCAGGCAGGTTTTTCCTCAAATAAGCCAGGGCTGATTCCGCATAGCGGTTGGTGTTTCCAAAACAAAGTCCCACCAGTATAGTATCGAATTTCGCTAATCCGCTGTCCATGCTTACATTAGCCGGATGAACTAGGAATTCTTGGACCGATACATAATAGTTTTGCAAATTGCCTCCTTCCTGAGCGCTAAGTAGACTACTAAGCGGCTGTATAGCTCCTAACCCTTGACGGATCAGGACCTAATACATGAAATAAAGTATAGTTTGGTTGGCCAACTTACGTTTAACGACTAACTTGAGTGGCAATTACCGAACTTTGGACAAAAAGAGCTATCTTTCGCTTTTGTCCATCAAACCGGAAAGCGTAGCGCTAAATAGTATTGATTTCAAAATAATCTTTATGAAGCTGGAAAAACTTTTACTTCTTTTTTTTACTGTCATCTCTCTGTCTTCCCTATCCGCACAAGATATCCACAATACGCTCTTTAACATGTCGCCGCTTACGCTTAATCCGGCCTTGACTGGTGCCTTTGAAGGAACCGCTCGGATTGGTGGAATTTATCGTGCTCAGGATTTCGCTCTTGATGGTGGAGATGGATATTCTACTCCTTCATTTTATGTAGATGCACCCATCTTTCGGGGCTTTGGAAAAAGAGATTGGATTGGAGTCGGAATGATGTTTTATCAAGACAATTCGGGTACACTAAACCTCAAGACAACAACCAGTCAATTGTCAGGTTCTTACCACTTGTCATTGGATAAGAAATCTCAAAACATGTTGACCTTTGCGGTGCAATGGGGGCAGGTAACCCGTGGCATTGACCCTTCCAGAGGTGTATATAGCGATACTTTTTCAGAAGCATTTGGAGGCTTTGGTAACTCAACATCCGAAGATCCTTTAGCAAATGGAGGAAGTTCTCCGACGCCGGGTCAAGGTGGCAATGATTCGGAATTGACTAAGAACTTTTCTGATATTGGAGCCGGAATCATGTTGCGTTCTAATATTGGCGATGATTCTAAATTAGAGCTAGGTATTGCTTATGGGCACTTGACTACTCCTCGGTACAATTTCATTTCCGGAGGAGGTTCGGATGCCAATCGGCGACCAGCCAAAATTGTAGCGCACGGACGATTGGTTATGCCCTTACAAGGTAAGTGGACTTTTGAACCCACCTTCCTGTTTCAAAATACTAGCGCAGCTAACGAATTTGGCTTGCAGGCCTGGGCGGGGCATCAAATAAACCCAGATACAAAGTTGAACTTCGGCTTGGGATATCGCGTGGGAGATGCAGGTAAGTTCCTCTTCGGAGTAGAGCATAAAGATTTGACCGCAGCCATTGCGTACGATATTTCACTGTCTTCTAGAAATCAGATTAACAACTATCAAGGGGCCATCGAATTGGCTGCCTTCTACATACTGAAGATCTATAAGAAGCCAGATGTGAAACCAGCGATTATCTGTCCTAGATTTTAACAGTTTGTTAAACAAATATTTTTCAAATTCTTCGTTTAATGAATAGATGACTTTCTTAGGACAAGCTCGTCTAAAGAAAGTCAAGGAATCTAGAACGGTTCTTAATTCTGAGAAGCTAGATTTTAGTTTAAATCAGTTCGAATAGAGTAAGGAGAGATAAGCGATCAGCAGAAAACTACTCAATATGGGCATCCAGTCGCTATCCCTTCGACAAACCTCAATCATATGATAAAGAATATATTTACGCTTTCCCTTATCGTCGGGGCGAGCCTCACCCTGACGGCCCAGCCTATTAGTAAGTCATCGTATGAAACCATGATTCAGACGGCAGAAGAAACCTTGGCAAAAGGAGACTTCTACAATGCGCTGGATTGGTATCAAAAAGCATATGATGAGCAGAAAGATCGGGAACTACTACCCATCTTAGCAAAATTGCATTATGATATTCGCGATTATACTCGTGCTGCGCGTACCTACGAAAGAATATTCCGTAGGGATAAAGAGAATAAGTATGCAGAGGAGCGCTTTGTTTTTGGTCGCGTACTGAAGATGAATAAAGAGTACGATGAAGCGATCGTGCAGTTGCAAGAGTTCATCGATAATACGGAGGATCCTATTCGTAAAGAATTGGCGCAGCAGGAGATCATTGGTGCCGAGATGGCCATGGCGATGTCGGAATCCTCTCAGGGCGTAGAAATTGAAAATATTGGTAAGACGGTCAATACCAAGACCAGCGAATATGCACCAACCATGTCTCCTGATGGCAACACACTGTATTACTCCATGTTGGAGGAGGCTGATGATGTGACCATCATAGATGTAGATAATGTCGACTTTCATGCCAAGATTTATATGTCTAAGAAAGGAGAAAGAGGTTGGGGTAAGCCAACAGCATTGGATGAGAAAATCAATCGGCCAGGTACGAACTCGGTGAATACGGCACTTTCTCCTGATGGCCGTAGACTGTTCTTTACCCGCTCAGTATTGGAGGGGAATGGCGTAGCTTACAGCAAAATCTATATGAGTGATGAAGGAGATGGAAGCTGGTTAGGTGCTAATGAAGTACAGGGGGTAAATGGTGAGTATATTGCTACACATCCCGCCGTTGGTGAATTATTTGGTAAAGAAGTATTGTTCTTTTCCTCAAATATGGATGGTGGGAAAGGTGGTTTAGATCTGTACTATGCTACTTATAAAGGAGATGGAGTTTATGCGGACCCCATTCCGTTAAGCGATAAGATTAATACAGTGGGAGATGAGATGACTCCCCATTATCATGATGGTACGCTATATTTTAGTTCTACGGGTCACCCAGGCATTGGTGGTCTAGATATCTTTTACAGTGTTTGGGACGGTTCAAAGTGGAGTGATCCGCAGAATATGGGTTCCGGCTATAACACTAGCGTAGATGATTTGTATTTCCGTTTGGATGCCGGTGGCTACAATGGTCTATTGACTTCCAATAGAGAAGGCGGACGTTCGGTCAAGAGTAAAACTTGCTGTGATGATATCTATACCTTTAGTATTGCCAAGGTATACGCTGACCTCGCAATTGGAGTATTTAACGAGCAGAAGAAAGGCTTACCGGGTGCTACGGTAACTTTGATTCCGATGGAAGGGAAAAAACCAGATGGCAAAGGAATCAGCCAAACCAAGCAAAAGGGGAATCGTTTTGATTACGATCTAGATTTGGAGAAAGGGTATAAAGTGTTAGTGACCAGAGAAGGGTACTTCCCCGACTCCTTAGAGTTCAATACCTTGGGGGTAACGGAGGTGACACATGTGGTAAAACGAGTTTTCCTCAAGGCTAAACCCGTTCCTCCTCCAGAGCCATTGTATGATACCATTACGATTGAAGAAGCCATTGTGTTGGAGAACATCCTATACGATTTCGATAGTGATCGGATTAAGAAAGAGGCCGAGCCAGACTTGCAGTTGGTTAAGGAGCTAATGGAACAGTATCCAGATATGGTGATCGAGTTGAGTTCTCATACTGACCTTCGTGGTGATGATAACTATAATGAGAATCTATCACAAGCAAGGGCTGAATCAGCCAGACGTTGGTTGGTGAGAAATGGTGTTGCCCGCGCCAGAATTCAAGCAAAAGGCTATGGTGAAAAAGTACCACAAACGGTGAGTACGCGAGTGGCAGGCCAGCACGAATTCCTGAAGGAAGGAGATGTCCTAACTCCAGAGTATATTGGGACATTAGGGGATAAAGATTCAGAGGAAGTAGCCCATAGTATTAATCGCCGGACAGAATTCAAGATTTTAGAAGGACCGCAAACGATTACCATTAAGAGTACTCGCTTGCGCAAGCAAGAACAAAGCAAGAAAACGCCGAAGCGCAATAGTAATATCTTGGGGGCTAAGCTATCTTCAACAGATTCGCTAAAGATTAGTCAGCTTTCTTCTTTGTATGGAAAGAAAACCCTGAAAGGAGTTCCTATAATGAAGTTTAAGAGTAGGATGATTCCTTTGGGTAAAGTGAAGAAAGGACAGAAGCGGGATTTCAAATACGAATTTACAAACATGGGAGACACGCCCCTAGAGATCTCCTTGGTGTCTGCTTGCGACTGTACCACAACAGACTATTCTACGGATCCGGTGGCTCCTGGGAAAACGGGAATCATCCTCGTAACCTTCGATAGTACGGATAAAGATGAGTCGGAAGTAATCGATGTAGATGTGATTCTGGAAAATGTAGATCCAGAGACGGACTACCCCATCATCGAACAATTGAAGTATACCTACGAGCTAATCAAATAGTTCTAGGACAACTAATAGACAGTTTATCCTTTAATGAGGTGTGTCAATTGAACATTGGCACACCTTATTTATTTGGGCAAAGTAGGGGAGGGAAAGCAGTATTCCTTTCTTGGAACACTAGAAGATTCCCTCGCTGCTGATAATTATTGCAATCCTACTATTTTTGCAGCTGTACAAAATGAATGGAGTGATATGGTAGAACAGCTTTTGGCCTTAAGTTGGGTAGATTGGGTAGTGACGATTACGGGTATCATCTACGTGATCCTTGCAGCACAGGAAAATATCTGGTGTTGGTTTTGGGGCTTTGTCAGTTGTAGCCTTTGGGCCTATGCAGATTTTGCTTTCTACCAACTGTATGCGGATGGGGTATTACAATTGTTCTATGCAGTTATGAGCGCTTGGGGCTATTGGCAGTGGAGAAGGCAGGCAGCAGAGGGGGAACAGTTGGCGATTAGCCGGATGAGCACCAAGGAGCATCTGATGATGATTAGCTTGGGAGTGATAGGGGGAGTGGTCGCTGGGTACTTCCTGGGAGCTTATACAAATGCTGCTGCTACCTATCCCGATGCCATTACTACCGTATTCGCGCTACTTACCACTTATTTGGTCATTCAAAAGAAGATAGAAAATTGGTTGTATTGGCTTTGTATTGATGGTATCTATGTGTTCATTTACCAAAGCAGGGGGGCCTATTTATTTGTGGTAATTATGTTAATCTATTTAGTCGTCGCAGTCTATGGTTGGCGAAATTGGGAGCGTAAATACAAGACCCAACAAAGTCCCACTCCTAATCTTATGCAAGGCTAGTTTTTAAGCAAAAACCTAGCTTTCCTTCATTTTCTGGCATTTCGTCAAAACATTGAGTAGTAAAGTGCGGTCTTAGTTCATGATCTTACTCCCGTATAGGAGTGCAATGCACCCAGGCGTGAGCAATTAAGGAAATGAGCATAGCTATTCACTAAGTTGTAGAAGGATGCAGAACGCAGTTTAAGCTAGAACTATTCTGAGGTAGAAATATGATGATGAAATAGCGGATTTCTACACCTTCATAACTCCTTAATTAGCTTGAAAATAAGGCCTTATTTAGATGAAATCTAAATAATTAAGCTGGTTAACATTGAATAAGCCTAGGTTCTTGATAAAAGCAAAAGTTTATATCTTTGCGGTGATTTTTGGAAATCAAAATAAACTGCATTTTTTGCTATACGATAAAAAGTTGTAGGACAACAAGTTATGGCCTTTTATTTTGTAGCGTTAACAAGCGAAATCTAAGATGAAAAGCAGAATAACCAAGAACCTTTTCTTTCTGGTACTGATGCTGACCTCAGATATGGCA
Organism: Saprospiraceae bacterium; assembly: GCA_019634045.1. Taxonomy (GTDB): domain Bacteria; phylum Bacteroidota; class Bacteroidia; order Chitinophagales; family Saprospiraceae; genus DT-111. Next base: position 24,958 of record JAHQWA010000417.1, on the reverse strand, counting down.
TTCGGACAGTCTGGCCAAAGTGGATTCAGTTACTTTATTTATTCCTTGATTGGAGTGGCCGTTTTGATCCTGCTGTTTTTGGTCGTGCAAGTGGCGGATAACCTACTTGCGGTAGAAGCCAAATCGATGGGAGCCAACGATGGGAAGACGAATTATTCCATTTTCCCTCGCTTCAGTGAGCTATTTGCTCCCAAGACTCCCGGCTTTGTCGGAGACTCTTCTGTGACTTACCTTAAGCAAGGGCATGATATCTTGCTAGAAGGTTCGCCAGAATTCACGACCATTCAGGAAGGAACAGCAACAATCTTTGCTGTTCAGCCACCCAACTTCATCGGCTTAGCACCTATTCCTAAAGTGCTAGTAGAAGTAGGGGATGAAGTCAAAGCAGGCGATCCCATCTTCTTCGATAAGAAGGTAGCGGAAGTAAAGTTTGTAGCTCCGGTTAGCGGGGAAGTTATCGCCGTCAACCGAGGAGAAAAGCGATCTATCTCTGAGGTAGTTATCTTGGCTGATAAAGAGCAAAAATTTAAAGCCTTACCTGCTTTTGATCTGGATAAAGGTAGCCGCGAAGAATTGGTCGCTTATCTGATGGAGAATGGGGCTTGGCCCTTGTTCCAGCAGCGTCCATTCAATGTGGTTCCGGCTCCTGGCGATGTCCCTCGTGACATCTTTATCTCTACTTTTGATTCTGCGCCTTTAGCTCCTGATGCAAACATCATTGTAGCAGGTAGAGAGGCGACTTTCCAAAAAGGCCTAGATGTCCTGAATCAACTGACTCCCGGTCAGGTGTTCTTAGGATTGAATGCCAAAGGAGAAAGTGCTCCATCTACTGCCTTCACAGAGGCAGAAGGAGTTGAGAAGCACTGGTTTCATGGTAAGCACCCTGCTGGTAATGTTGGCATTCAGATTCACCACCTAAAACCAGTTGGTGGGCAGGACAAAGTGTGGACACTAGGTGTACAAGAAGTAATTACACTAGGCGCGATGTTCGCAGAGGGGAAATATGATGGTTCAAGAGTAGTAGTGGTAGCAGGTGCCGAGATCAGCGAACCAAAATATGTTCGCACGGCTATTGGTGCCAAGGTTGGAGACTTAGTCAAAGACCAGTCGGTAGCTGAGAATGTTCGTTACATCTCAGGCGATGTACTATCTGGACGTCAGAAAACGGCAGATCAGTTTTTGAATTTCCACGATGATCAACTTACTGTGATTGCAGAAGGTGATTACTATGAATTATTCGGTTGGTTACTTCCATTAGCTCCTCGACCCAGTGTTTCGGGGACCTTCCCTAATTTCCTTTTCCCTGATGCTCAGTTCAAGGCTGACACCAATACACATGGTGAAAAACGTGCCTTTGTGGTGACAGGACAGTACGAAAAGGTACTACCGATGGATCTTTATCCTCAGCATTTGATGAAAGCGATCCTGGTAAATGACTTTGAACGAATGGAAGGACTAGGTATCTATGAGCTCGCAGAAGAGGATGTGGCCTTGTGCGAATTTGTTTGTACGTCTAAGCAACCTTTACAGCAGATTCTGCGCGAGGGCTTAGATACTATGAGAGAGCAGAGCTAATAGACCTCCGCCAATCCATCATTTTAAAATCTTATTGAAATCGCTATAAGAGATCATGAAAAAAGCATTACTGAATTTTTTCCAGCGAATTGAACCCGATAAAAAGAAGTCACCATTCCTTCATACCTTATTTGATGGCTTCTTCACTTTTGCATTTTCTCCTAATACCACAACAGCTAAGGGCGTACATATCCGCGATGGTATGGACCTGAAGCGTACGATGGTACACGTTGTATTGGCTATGCAGTTGTGTTATTTGTTCGGTACTTATAATATCGGACATCAGCACTACTTGGCCTTAGGACAATATACAGGGCTTTTGGAAGGCTTACACCTGAAGATAGCACACGGATTGATCAAAATCTTACCCATTTTCATCGTAACACACGTGGTTGGGTTGGGTATTGAATTTTACTACGCTACGCGTAAAGGACATCCCATCGAAGAAGGCTTTCTAGTATCTGGAGCGTTGATTCCATTGATCATGCCTCCCGATATTCCATTATGGATCCTGACCGTTTCTATCTTTTTTGCCGTGATCATTGGTAAAGAAGCATTTGGAGGAACGGGCATGAACATTTGGAACATTGCTTTGCTGGCGCGTGTATTTGTCTTCTTCGCTTATCCCACCTATATCTCAGGGGACGAAGTTTGGGTGTCTGCCTTAGAGAAAACCGCTGTAGATGGTATTCCTACCTATATGAGCGCACAATACGGTTGGGCACATGGCTTCTTTGACTGGCTATTTAGCGGGGTCGGATGGAGCACCTTTGGCGATGGAGGGGTGCTGGTCGCCGATGGATTTACCGGAGCCACCCCACTTTCACTAGCTGCCAGTGGTGGATGGGAAAGTGTGACCAGTGTATATACCGAAGCTCAAATGTGGTGGGGAACCATTCCAGGATCTATCGGAGAGACCTCGAAGCCGTTAATCATTCTTGGCGCGATCTTCCTCATCGCAACGGGTGTAGCCAGCTGGCGAATTATGGTATCAATGGTGATTGGTGCGGCAGTCATGGGGATGATCCTCAACGGGATTGCGCCTAGCGAGTTTACTGAAGCTACACCAGGGATCTTCAAATTCATGGCTATCCCTTGGTACTACCAGTTATCTATGGGTAGTTTCCTCTTTGCTATGGCCTTTATGGCAACCGATCCAGTGACGGCCTCTTCTACCAATACCGGTAAATGGGTCTATGGATTTATGATCGGGTTTGTAGGATTAATCATTCGGGTGATGAACCCGGCCTATCCGGAAGGATGGATGTTGGCTATTCTATTCATGAATACCTTCTCTGCCTTGATCGACCACTATGTGTTGGAGGCTAATATGAAGCGTAGAGCGAAACGGACGCAAGTCGCCGTAAGCTAGTGAGTCGGAATGACCATAAGAAGACGAAAACATTAATAACCTAAAATAAAAAGCTGTGGATACCAGATACGTTGTAATATTTGTTACTGCATTAACAGCTGGTGTCGCTGTGTTCTTAACGGGCTTCCGTCAGTTAACGAAACCAGTGGCAGATAGAAATGAAGAGATCTTCAATAAAAGAGCCATCCTAAGTGCCGTGGGTGATTACCTAGGAGAAGGGGTTGATGTGAAGGACCTGCAGGATGACCAAGTTTTGGATATTTTTGATAAGCAAATGCAGCAAGTTGTTCTTAACCTTCAAGGTGAGGAAGTCGATGGTGTGAAAGCAGAAGATATCGATATGGCGAAAGAAAAGAAGAAGGCGGATAGTGAAAAACGCTTGCCGCTGTTTGTCTTTAGCCAGGGAGGAGAGAAATTCTACATCCTTTCCATACGCGGTGTTGGTCTGTGGGATGAAATCTGGGGTAATATTGCCTTGAAGAGTGATTTGAACACTATTGCAGGAGCCTCTTTTGATCATGCCGGTGAAACACCAGGTCTAGGTGCAGAGATCAAGGATAATTCCAACTTCCCTAAATCATTTAAGGAAAAGCAGATCTTTAGAGAAGGAGAATTTGTCTCTGTGAATGTGAGAAAAGGTGGAGCTATAGACCAGAAACACGATGTGGATGGAATCACCGGTGCTACCGTAACTTCTGATGGAGTTACTGATATGTTGTACGACGGTATCAAGAATTATCTTCCTTACTTCAATAGTCTTCGCCGCCAAGGCATGCTCGTGAAGTAAGATTGCGAAATAGTCAATTGAATCATCTAGAAAATCAACCATAAAATGGCTGAAACATTAGAAAAAACTGCCCCCAAAACAGCAGAGCCTCTCTTTGGAAAGAAGGAGAAAAAGCTGTTGACGGATCCTTTAAATGACAATAATCCAATCACTGTTCAGGTACTGGGTATTTGCTCAGCCTTAGCGGTAACCTCTCTGGTATGGCCGTCCTTGGTTATGGCGATTGCTGTAGTCTTTGTTTGTGCCTTTTCTAACTTATTCACTTCCTTGCTAAGAAATTACATTCCAAAGCAAGTACGTATGATCGTCCAGCTGGTGATCATTGCTTCTTTGGTAACTTTCGTAGAGTTTAGCTTGAAGTTTTTGAATTACCCTGTTTACAAGCAACTATCTGTTTATATTGGTTTGATCATTACCAACTGTATTGTGATGGGCCGTTTGGAAGCATTCGCTATGGCCAATAAGCCTTGGAGATCCTTCCTTGATGGTATTGGTAATGGATTGGGTTACGGCGCTATCCTAGTGATGGTGGGGCTGATTCGCGAAATTTTCGGTAAAGGAAGTCTTTTCGCTAGTAGTCCTTTTGAATGGAAGATTATTGGACCATCTGCTGAATATTCTATCGATACGACCACTAGTGTGTTGTTCGGCTGGTATGCTAACAACAACCTTATGGTATTGTCAGCAGCTGCGATGTTCATTATCGGAATCATGATCTGGATTCAGCGTAGCTACAACAAGAAACTAGTCGATGTATCCTAATTAGGGGATACCAGAAACTTATTTGAAAAGCTTATAATTAAGGAATCATGGGCGAGTTTATAAATGTATTTGTAAAAGCGGCATTCATAGAAAATATGATCTTGGCATATTTCCTAGGAATGTGCTCATATCTAGCCGTATCCAAATCTGTGAAAACAGCATTTGGATTGGGATTGGCCGTCATCTTCGTTTTAGGGATCACGATGCCAATCAACTGGTTGATTTTTGAATATTTATTGTCAGATACGGGGATATTAGGAATGGATTTGACCTTTTTGCGCTTTTTGCTGTTTATTGCGGTAATCGCATCTATGGTACAGTTGGTGGAAATGATTGTGGAAAAATATTCTCCTAGCTTATATGCAGCACTGGGTATTTTCTTACCACTGATTACGGTAAACTGTGCAATCCTTGGAGGATCACTATTTATGGTAGCTAGAGATTATACTTTCTCTCAATCAGTGGCCTTTGGTTTAGGAGGTGGATTCGGCTGGTTCTTGGCGATCATTGCCATTGCCGCTATTCGGGAAAAAATCCGTTACTCTGCCATCCCTGCACCATTAAGAGGATTGGGAATGGCCTTTATCTTGACAGGCTTGATGGGCATGGCCTTTATGAGCTTGATGGGTATTGATCCAGCCGTATTTGGTGGAGTAGGAAATTAGTATTACTATTATTATTACTACAATAAAGGAACAATGACAACAATATTATTTGCAGTACTAGTCTTCGTTTCTGTGATCTTGGCGCTATCCTTTATGCTTATCGCAGCAAGGAAACGCTTGGTTCCACAAGGCGAGGTCAAGATTGTAGTCAATGGTGATGAGAGCAACCCTTTGATGGTCGCTCCTGGTTCCTCGCTGTTGTCAGCACTCTCTGATAAAAGTGTTTTCTTACCATCCGCTTGTGGTGGTGGTGGAACTTGTGCTATGTGCGAATGCCATGTAGAAGAAGGCGGAGGGGATGTGTTACCCACAGAGATGAACCACTTGACCAGAAGAGAGGTGGCAGAACACAAGCGTTTGGCTTGCCAGGTGAAGGTGCGTTCTGATATGAAGATCCGTATTCCAGAAGAGATCTTCGGTATCAAGAAGTGGGAATGTGAGGTGATCTCTAACTATAATGTGGCTACTTTTATCAAGGAGTTTGTGGTGAAATTGCCAGAAGGTGAGATTCTAGATTTCGAATCTGGTGGATACATCCAGATCGATGTACCTCAAATTACCTGTAACTTCGATAAGATCGATATCACTTCTCATCCTAAATTGGGCAAAGACCCAATGGAGTTCAAGAAAGAATGGGATCAATATGGTATGTGGTCCTTGAGTATGAAGAACGATGAGGAGCAATTCCGTGCTTATTCTATGGCCAATCACCCTGCGGAAGGAAATATCGTGATGTTGAACATCCGTATTGCCACTCCACCATGGGATAGAAAAGCCAATACATGGATGCCTGTAAATCCTGGAGTTTGTTCTTCTTTTGTATTTACACGTAATCCAGGCGATAAAGTGACTATCTCTGGTCCTTACGGTGAGTTCTTCATCAAGCCGACGAAAAAGGAGATGGTATACATCGGTGGTGGTGCTGGTATGGCTCCATTGCGCTCGCATATCTTCCACTTGTTCCATACCTTGAAGACAGAGGATCGTAAGGTGAGTTACTGGTACGGTGGTCGTTCCAGAAGAGAGCTGTTCTATACCGATGATTTCCGCAATATCGAGCAGGACTATGATAACTTCCGTTACTACATTGCTTTGTCTAATGCAACGGATGAAGATAAGTGGACGGTGAAGAATGATATCGATGATAATGGCGGAGAAGGATTTACCGGCTTTATTCACCAGGTATTGTATGATCAGTACTTGTCGAAGCACCCGGAGCCAGAGGAAGTAGAATACTATCTTTGTGGACCTCCATTGATGTTGCAAGCAGCCTTAAAGATGCTTGACGAACTCGGTGTCCCAGAAGAGAACATTGCCTTTGATGACTTTGGTAGCTAGTACCAAGGTTCAATATAAAGAATTGGAAAAGCCTCGTCCCTCGGACGGGGCTTTTTCTATGCTCTCAATCGAACAATCCTCGACGTTAATCTAGATTAGTTCACCAACCATGGATTATTTGCTTTTTTCGCGTAGAAACCAAAAAAGAAAATTATGTGGAAGAAATTATCATTTCTATTTGTTGCTCTTCTCTCGATTTCGGCTTTACAGGGCCAAACTGCCGATGATATTATTAAGAACTATTTCGAAAATACCGGAGGTTATGATAGTTGGAAATCATTGACCTCACAGAAAGCTGTGATTACTACTGCAATGCAAGGGATGGAATTTAAAGGTACCGTTTATTCCAAGCCACCTAATAAAATGAAAGTGGAAGTAGATGTGATGGGAACGCCGATGGTTCAAGCCTATGATGGAAAAGATGCCTGGATGTTATTTCCGATGCAAACTGGACCTGATGCACAACTTTTGCCTAAGGAGCAGGCTGAGGCGATGACAGAACAGACTTTTGAATGGCCCTTCGTAGATTATGCCAAAAAAGGCCATACGATAGAGCTAGAAGGAAAAGAAGATATAGAAGGAGCAGAGGCTTATAAGCTGAAATTGACCAAGAAGAATGGTAAAGTCCAAATCTTTTACTTTGATGCGGAGCACTATGTGCCTATTATGATGGAAGCTTTGATAGAAAGCGGCCCGGCTAAAGGACAAAGTGTACAGACATTTATGAGTGATTACCAAGAAGTAGAAGGCTTGATGATGCCTTTCTATACAGAGGTTAAAGTTGGCGGACAAACTGCCCAGAAGGTGACCATCGAATCGGTAACCTTGAATGAAGAATTGTCTGACGACATGTTTGCTATGCCCAAAAAGAAAGAAGCTGCTCCAGCGAGCGGTAACGATAAAAACTAATTGAGTAATTAATTTCCTCCGGCGCAGAAGTTCTTAATTCTAGGGCTTCTGCGTCTTTTTGTCTCACGTTTTAGGTGATTTCCTGCTCGTTTTTCCTTGAAACTAATTTTCATCTTGCCGCTTTATACCACCTGACTACTGTAGGGAAACACCTCATTTCAATAACCAACAGTATGAAGAAAATCTTCCTACCTCAGCCTTATACTAAGCAGACTAATTGTTCTAACTTCTGTTCTCTATTTTCCATTCTATGCTTGCTTTTATTTACACTACCTGATGTAATCGCTCAGCCGAAACCGCCAAGCGGAAAGGCCCTTTTGGGAGGCCTAAGAGCTAGACAAATCGGTCCGGCAACTATGAGTGGCCGAATATCTTCCATCGCAGTTGTCCCTGGTCAATCCGAGGTTGTTTACGTCGGTGCTGCCGGTGGCGGTGTCTGGAAGTCCGTGACCGGGGGAACCACCTTTCGGCCAATATTTGACGACCACACTCAATCTATTGGCAAAGTGGCGATAGATCCCTCTAGCCCGGAAACGGTATGGGTCGGTACCGGTGAGCCATGGGTACGTAATAGTGTTTCCGTTGGAACGGGTTTGTATAAATCCATCAATGGGGGGAGTAATTGGCAATTCATGGGGCTAAAAGATTCCGAACGAATTACGGATATCATTGTACATCCCAGTAATTCTGAGATTGTTTACGTGGGAGTGCTTGGACACTTGTGGGACGCCCATGAAGAAAGAGGTGTATTCAAAACGACCGATGGAGGAAAGACCTGGACAAAGGTGCTATACATCGATGAGAATACAGGATGTGCGGATCTTGATATTGATCCTGAAAACCCCGATATCCTTTACGCCGCGATGTGGAGTCACCGTCGACGCCCTTGGACCTTTGATTCTGGTTTCAATGGGAAGAGTGGTCTATATAAAACGACGGATGGAGGAGCGAAGTGGGAAACTATTCACGAAGGCCTCCCCGAAGGTAAGCTCGGTAGACTAGGCATTGGCGTATCCCCTTCGAATGGCGAAAAAATCTACCTATCGGTCGAGTCGGAAAAGCAGGAAGGAAAAGGACTCTATCTTTCCACCGACCAAGGGGCCAACTGGAGTCAGGTCAGCAATGACTTTAACACCACCGTTCGCCCTTTCTACTTTTCTAATGTGGTCGTTGATCCCCAAAATGATAGCATCGTAGCTAAATGTGGTTTAGCTGCGATCCTTAGTGAAGATCAAGGTAATCGATTCCGTACGATGGGGGGAGGAGTGCATTCGGATATTCATGATATTTGGTTTGATCCAGCGAATAGTAAACATATCCTTTTGGGTACAGACGGAGGTGTCTACGAATCTTTTGATCGAGGACAAACCTTCCGCATGTGGATGAACTTGCCGGTCTCACAATTCTATCATGTAAGCGTCGATAATGACTTCCCTTACAATGTCTATGGGGGCCTTCAGGACAACGGCTCTTGGTACGCCCCTTCCCGAAAGGCAGGAGGGATTAACAATAGCGATTGGAAGTCTTCTTTTGGGGGGGATGGTTTCTATAGTTTCCGACACCCTACAAAGGAGGAAATCATTTTTAGTGAATACCAAGGCGGGAATTTAGCCCGGTACAATTCCAAAACGGGCCAAGCTAAAGAAATCAAACCCTATCCAAGTGGGGATGAAGAAAAATTCCGATACAATTGGAATGCCCCTGTTCACCTCAGCCCTACCCATCCCAACCGAATGTACTTTGGTGCACAGTATCTCTTTGTTTCCAATGATATGGGAGATAGCTGGGAAAGAATCTCACCGGACTTGACTACTGATGATCCGGAAAAACAAAAGCAACACCTCTCAGGAGGATTGAGTATCGATAATTCTACTGCCGAAAACCACTGCACGATCTACACCATCGCGGAATCACCAAAGGATGGCGAGGTAATCTGGGCCGGTACGGATGATGGCCTCCTCCAACTCACCACAAACGCTGGAAAGTCATGGACCAATGTTACCGCCAATGTCCCCGACCTCCCTGCTAACACTTGGGTGACCTTTGTCGAGCCCAGCCCACACGATGCCAATGCTGCCTTTGTCACTTTTGATGGGCATCGCAATGGAGATGGTAAAACCTATCTATACCATACCGCCGATCAAGGTAAGACCTGGAAGTCCTTAGGAGAAAATGGACCGGAAGGCTATGCACTAAGCGTCCGCCAGGATCTGGTTAATCCCAATTTAGTATTTCTAGGAACCGAATTCGGATTGTTTATTTCCATGGATAAGGGAGAAAACTGGAATCGGTTCGAAAACAACATGCCTAAGGTGGGTGTCCGTGACATGGTCATTCACCCTACGGACAATGCTTTAGTAATGGGGACACATGGTCGAGGCATTATTATCATTGATGATATCAGCCCCCTAAGAGCCATTAGTGAAGAGATCTTAAAGGAGAAGATTCATTTCTTTGCCTCTAAACCGACCATCCTCCGGGATGCTGGGGGGGGCGGCGGATGGTTCGGGGGTTCTGGTAACTTCGTGGCTCCCAATCCCACCAGCAATGCTCAAATCGTTTATTATATGAACCGCCGGCATACTTTTGGTAAAATGTATCTGGAGGTATGGAAAGACGGAGAACTGCTCCGAACCTTACCTGCGGGGAAAAGTGCCGGGATCAACTTCGTGAGTATGCCTACTGCTATTGACAAGCCCAAGGCAGCTCCTTCCAAGAATAGGATGGCGCTAATTGGTTCAATTTCTGGACCTAATCTCGAAGCGGGCAAGTATGATGTAAAATTGATCAAAGGGAAAACTACCTATGAAACGGCCTTCGAATTGGCTTATGATGAAGAATCTCCGTATTCTCCTGCTGATCGTAAGTTACAGCACGAAAAAACAATGGCCTTATATGGGATGGTGGAGAAATTGGCCTACCTATATCATAGCCTAGATCAGGTACAGGGAAAACTGGAAATACAAGAGGGGCTCAAGCGCAAGGTACAAGCCAGGGTAGACCAATTGGAAGAAGCTGTTAAGGCTACTAAATACAAGATCTCTTCCCAAGAAGGTGACTATTATGTCAATGAAACGGAGCAATTGCACGAAAGAATTTCAGATTTGTATCGACAAGTCAGTAGCTTTCCGGGTAAACCTTCGACCTCGCAGCTTCAACGATTGGATCTATTGAAGGGAGAACTAGACGCGTTAGATACGGAGACAAATGGGCTCCTTCAAGAACAGTTAGCTGAGGTTAACAAATGGCTAGTTAAGGCAGATCGTACAGCCATAACCTTCTCGAGTGTTGAAGACTTTATGAAAGGGGAAGGCGGAAGTAGCCAAGGTAGCTTTCAACAACTAAGAGTTGACAAGAAGAAGTTGTCCACTAGTTGGATGCATACCCCCTTAGGGGTTACCTACTTTTTGCAGGGGTTGATGAAATAGGAGGAAGCATCCCGAAAGGGCACTGGAGTCCATTTCGGGATGCTAATTTTAATTAGCATATAGTTCACAAGAGGTTGAGGAACTCTTGATGCTAGCAATAGTGCTTACAAATAGCCGTAGATAATTAGGTATTCAAGTATTCTTTCTTGAAATTTTTCCATATCCCATTCGCCTTTGTGGTAAAACCAACGGAGTTTTTCATCTGCCATTGTGCGAACATTTCCTTTGCGGTCTCCTGGCATTATGGCAACCTTCGCGATATTATATCCTTCACGATTTTCTACCCGATAGGTTGTGGCATAGCTACCCTTCTTGGAAGCTATGAGTTTTCCCACTGTAATTGCCCCGTCCTTTATAGCACCTCCTGAGAATAGTGCAATGTTGGCTGGTTCTCTAGTTTGAAGAGGGGCAAAAGTTTCTTTCATCAGTTGGCTATTAGTTTTTCTTATGATGTTAACGGAGTCTACACCAACTAATAGGTCTTGGATTTTGTCTTGACCGTGCTCTGCAGTGAAAGTGTTAAACTTGGAATCGTCCAATATTCCATCGTTGTAAAAATCCATGGATTCCAGTTGTTTCACTAAGTATTTTGGAACACTTAGGGTAGATATATGCTCTATCAAGGCTGTCTTACCAATTTCATTAAAGGTTAATTTATAGCATCCAAAGGCTTTTCTTTTGCCTTTTTCGCTTGGCAAGGACTCATAGTTGATGTCCGTATCAACTAATTCCAAGAGAATCTTGTCATCCAATGTTCTAAGTTCAAAGCTGCCATAGGTTGCTAATCCACCTTTCTTCGTACGGTGGATTTTGTAGATCGCCTCCTTATCCTTCATAATCATCCCCTTCTTATACTTGATTTTTTGACCAGTCAAGGAGTTAACAGAGAAGGCGAGCGTTAGGAATAGAAGAAAGTAATTTTTCATATTAAGCGCATTTTATAGTGATAAATAGGTACAATTCAATACCACTAAAGCAGTATGAGTATTAGTAGTGGAGTGCAGCAGGATATAGGGAAAACCAGCCACCAACCTAAGGGTCAATAGCTGGATACTACAATATTTATCTTGGGAAAATTTATTGATGAACTACAGGAAGCCGTAGATAACCAGATAATTCAGAATGTCTTCTTGGATGAGGGTAATATTCCATTCTCCCTTCTGATTAAACCATCTTATTTTGTCATTGACATTGGGGCGTACGTTTGCTCGTTTTTCCTTGGCTATCAAGGTCATACTGGCAATCTTTGTCCCTTCACTATTTTCAATATCATAAATACTTGCATAACTTCCAGCCTTTGTTCTTTTGATTCGTCCAATAGTAGTTAATCCTTCAATAATAGAACTACCTTCAATTCGTACTGAGGATGCAGGTCGCTTTTGCAATTCCCCAAATGCCTCTACGGTCAACTTGTAGTTTTCTTTGCGCATTACATTTATGGAATCCATTCCTGCCTGCACTTTCTTTACTTCACTTTGCCCATTCTTTTCACAAAAAGAACTAAAGAAGGCCTGATCCACAGTACCAGCTGAAAAGAAATCCATCTCCAGCAATTGTTCAAAAAGGACCTTCTTGGTATTAAGTCCTCTTAGATGCTTAATGAGGGTAGATTTGCCTAATTCTGGAGCAGTAATTTCATAACATTTGATAGCGGTTCTTCTTCTTTCCTCATGAGGTAGAGAATCATATTGTAATGGCGTATTTTTTAATTGCAATAGGACTTTTCCATCGATGGTTTTAAATTGGAAATTGCTGGTCCCCATCAGGCCGCCCTTCTTCGTTTTTTCAATTTGATACATCTCCTTCTTATCGATGGTGATAATATCTTTCTTGAGCTTAATTTTCTGAGAAAAAATTGGGAAACTACAGAATAGGAGTAGACAAAGTAAAAGATTATTCTTTTTCATGTTGAGCGCGTTTATATTAAATAAGAGCTTAAACTTAGCTATTAAATTGATTTAAAGCAAAGGTCTGTTCATCTTTTTCTTTCTTACTCGGCAATTTGTTATTGGGGTAAAAAAATGCCTGCATCATTTGCGTAACCGATCGGTTTCTTGTATATTTGTAACCGATCAGTTACTTATTCAATGAGAAGAGATGTATTTCAGGCTATTGCCGATCCAGTTCGCCGGGAGATCATTGGTTTGTTGGCCAAGGAAACGCTGACGGTGAACGCCGTGGCCGAACAATTTGATTTGACACGCCCCGCCATTTCAAAGCACTTAAAGATCCTAAATGAATGCGGGGTCATTAGCATTACTAAGCAAGGGCGGGAGCGCTATTGCGAGATCGAAGCCAAGACCTTGGTGCCTGCCTTCATGTGGCTCGATCAATTCCGCAACCTCTGGGAGGATCGCTTCGATGCTTTGGAAGATTACTTGATTCAATTACAAACAAATAATAAAACAATGTCGATGAGTACAATGGATGCCGCAAAAGACCGAACCCTTACCATTGAAAGAACCTTTAGCGCACCGGTGAAGCTCGTTTGGGAAGCCTGGGCTGATGCTAAGCATGTAGCCAACTGGTGGGGGCCTAAAGGAATGAAAGTAGAAGTATTGGAACACGACTTTAAAGTGGGTGGGAATTGGAAGTACAAAATGGAAATGCCCAATGGCGGAGAATTTATTTCCGAAGGGCAGTATAGTGAAATTGTTGAGATGGAAAAGATTGTGACCAGTGCTGACTTCAAGCCAATGACAGAAGGGGTGACGATGGAGATGTTATTTAGCCCGAATGGAGATAAGACGGACTTTGTTTTCAATGTAATCCATCCAACGGCAGAGTACTGTAAGCAGCAAGAAGAGATGGGCTTCTACAATGGCTGGGGATCTGTATTTGAGAACTTGGCAGAATACGTACAGAAAATCTAAGTTACCTCTACGACCTAGGATTTAACCCTAAAAGTAAACATCCCGAGTGCTGGTCAACGACCAAAACTCGGGATGTCCATCGTAGTGGTAAAGCCCAATATTACCCACCATTATTATTATTCTGTACGATAACCTTTATATCTACCCTACGATTTAAGCGCTTCGGATTATCATCGTTTATCTCCCCTTTTCCTTCCATGTAAATTTGATCGATGTCTATATTATTTTCTCGAAAGTAAATGGCAATGTTTTTAGCCCGTTTCTCAGAAAGAACCATATTGTACATATCCTCTCCAACATTATCCGAATAGCCAATGATTTCAGCACGGATGATATTCTTTACTTTGATAAATTTATAGAAGCCCTCCAGTAGATTTAGCTCATTCACGGACATCTCATATTTGTCAAAATCAAAGTAGATCGTATGGGTAAATTCTTCTGTTAAGGGGGCTTTGATCACATTGGCAACCGTTGAATCCACCTCTGGTTCTGGTTCTGGAACTGGCGGAGCTTTAGGAACTAGATAGGGCTGAAGCTGCAATGTAATGGGGTATAACTCCTTATTGTCCCACTCTGGAATCGGGAAGGTATTATGGTATGGATAGTAAGCATCCTGCTGTACTTCTAGGTCTAGCACCTCATCGGCACCAGCGCAGATGAAGAAGCGTCCATCAACATCGGTGGCAATCGGGTCACGACCATTGATGTCCAAGATACTTGGAATGGGATCCCCGTTCAGGGAATCAATTACATAGCCTTCAACAAAGGTAATCGGGTCGCTATGGAGTGACTTGGACAAGTCAAAATGGTAGATGTCCATGGCACCAAATCCACCTGTTCGATTGGAAGCAAAGTATCCAGACTTATTATCAGCAGAGAGGAATAGCCCCATGTCATCAAAGGCAGAGTTTACGGGGCGTCCTAGGTTAATGGGTTTGTTCCACTTTCCCGTCTTGTAATCCCGCCAGCTCATATAAATATCTTTCTGTCCCATGCCCGGATGGCCATCGGAGGTAAAGTATAAGGTGTTGCCATCATTAGAGATATAAGGTGCCTCCTCATAACCGGGCGTATTGATGTCCGGCCCAAGGTTCTTGGGTTCCGACCAAGTGCCATCTGTTTTCAATTTGCTATACCAAAGGTCGAACAGCCCAACTCCGCCTGAGCGATTGCTAGCAAAATAGATCGTACTTCCGTCACAACTGATACTGGCTTGTCCTTCCCAGTCCCCAGAATTAGTGAGCCCGTCTATGCTTTTGATATCGACAATTTTTTGTTCGGATATCAAGGCTTCCCATATGTCACACGGACCTTGCACGTTTTTTCGGCGGCAAGCCGTAAAGTAGATGCGTCGACCATCTCGTACCATGGAAACCATCCCTTCTGGATTTCTAGTGTTGAAATTCCCAACGGACTTGGCTTTTTGCCATCTACCGTTTTTGTATTCACTAGTGAAGAGGTCTTCGTCCTGGAAAATGGCTTTTTGCCGATTGAAATAAAGGGTGTGTTCCCCATTTAAAAGCATCGGGAAATAGTCGTTGAATTCTGAGTTGATGTTGGCCCCCAGGTTATTTACCGTAGTCAAGTTGATGAACTCAACCGAATCCATAGCCATTTTGCAAGCTGTGATACTCTGATCCAGTTGTTCGATATAGCGTAATTCCGCCTCCGCTTCTTTATCCAAATTCAACGCAAAGCTGCTACTGTCGCTCTTCTGTAGGTAGCTAAAACGATAATAGTAGTCTAGCGCTTTACTATATTCTCCAGACTTATAGAAGGCGTCTGCCGTCTCATAATATAAAGTTCGAGAAAAATTAGGATCAGCATATAGTGTTTTTTCGTAGTGCTCAGCAGCTTTTGGATAGTCGTTGAGCATGACGAAGGCCGCTCCTATACCTCGATGAGCGGCATATAGACCAGGGCTAATATCCAGCGCCTTCTTGAACTGGCGAATCGCTTGATTATAATTCTTCTTGAGTAAGGCCTCGGTCCCCTTTTGATACAACTTCGTTGCCGCTGTCGGGGATTTAAACGTTTTCGGTTGAGCAAAGGACAAACCGGTCCATAGCATCATTCCAATAAAAAGAGATAGGATTCTTGGAGACATGGGTAAATAGTTTAACAGGTACTAGTACTTGTCAGAAGTTGTGAACTAAGCCACTGTTTGAGCAACCTACTCCATTAATTAACTTCTGCACAAAGGTAAGTAGTCTCTAAGTATGTTGTGTATAAAATTTTAGGCCTAGGGTTTGTGAATAGGTGCATTAGCGATAAAGGATCGCTAGGGTTTCGGCCTTCGTATAACTAGGGGATAACTGTAAGGGGTAGTCTATAAAGCTAATTTAACTGAATTCAATGAAAATACATGAATTGTCAGCCTAAGCTTTTGTTGGCAGTTTGCTTGCTATTGAAAATACGCCAAAACCAGGGGAAAGGTTTCCAAATTGGACCACCTTAAGTACAAATATTTACAACTAATTATTGAGCATCGAGTCTAACTTGGTCAGCCTCCGCAGCAATGTAGCCAAAGGCAGACCAATAGGTGGTCGCTAAGATCTTTTCGAATACCACTTTTGCTTGCGCTGCATCACCATTGTACAAATACCAGTTCCCCACACCATACCCTTGTGTTACTATATTTAGTAATTGCTCAGGGTCCGTATTGTTTAAATCCAAGAGGTCTGTAGGCGATTTTTCTCCCTTGTACATGAGGAGCCGATTGAGGTAACTATTGTTCTCTATAATTTCTAAATCAGCAGTAATTGGGACCAATAGTTGTTCTGCTTCCGCGCTTTTCCCTAGTCTACGGTAGGCCATATACAGCCAATCAGTGGTGGCTGTTAATAGGTCAGGGTTGATGGAGTAGTCCATGCAGGCTTCGTATAGTTGGGCGGCTTTTTCAAAATCTCCTTTCAAATAATACGCTAATCCCCAATGGTACCAAATATTGAATTGGAGGCTAGATAGCGGAATGTTTAATTTATTGGGTAAGCCGTCAGCTTCGATTTCGATATCTCTCCCTTCCGCTAAACTCGCCGCTTTTTCGAAATCAGCAATGGCCAGGTCAAACTGGCGCGTTGAAATATAGCGATGTCCCCGATGTCGATAGAGTTCAGGTGCATTTGGGTGCACAATCATGCCTTCCGTGAACACTTTGATCGCTTCTTTGTATCTACTCAAATAGGCCAATCGTCTGCCCAGCCAGATGATATTATCCAGCTTTTGGGAATCCGTATCAAAATTACTTTGAGCGACGGCAAGCAGGCTGTCCTTTTTCTGTTGGCCAGCTGGGGTTTCTGGTGGAGGGAAAAGGTCCCGCCCGTCCAAGGAAATAGCTTCAGGCACTGGTTTCGTTTCCATCGCTTCTTCCGGGGTGTCGGTGGGAGCTTCTGAAGAGCTACAGGCTTGCAGGAGAACGAAGAGGGAGCAGAGGATGAGGGAGATCGCTTTTTTCATACGAATTTGGTTGATGTTGGTAAGCTGCCGTGCTGAAAAGAAAAATGCAGGCTAGGCAACCCCTAAAAGGAAATCTATCGTCAAGATAGTAAATCAACATTTTAACAGAGAAGCTATGAAAACTTTTGTTTACTCATTTTTATGTATGGCAGTGGTAGGTGTTCTGATGTCTTGCGAAAAGGAATCCTACGTTTCTATCGGGCATACCTTAGAAGGCCAGTACATCCAAGCCGAACTGAATGGAGAGGAAATCTATTTAGCTACGACTAATGGTTGTATTCATGGGAACAAATACTACTACGCGGAGTATACCAACAATCCATTGCCTTTAGACCAACTCAATTTGATCCGTCAGAGTAGAGATGGTAGGACTGCCATGCACTTTTATGTCTCACAGGGGAGACTACTTCAGGATGATTATCCTCTAATTTTTCAGGAAGGGGTTTATGAGGCCTATTGCCGCCACGTTGAACTACAGTACTATGAGAACCAAGGCACATCCAAGGAGGTCATGTATAAGGGGCTAGTCAATATGGTCATTGAGGAGTGGGATGACGAAGACTTTCTCACGGGTACCTTCGATGGAATCATCCGAGCTCCTGGCAGTAAATGGAAGGAGATTAAAAAAGGTGCTTTTCGGATTAAGGTAAGACGTGAGAGTACCTGATTTGTAGAAGAAGCCTACTGATCCTCCTGAGATGGGATGAGGAGTACTAAAGGACAAACATACTATTAATCAAAGCTACTAGGTTTAACCAACCGCTATGCCGATAAAACAAGAAAAACTAAAACAATTGATTCAGGATTGTCGCAAGGGGAAGCGATCGGCCCAAAAGCAGCTATATCAACATTTCTATAGTTATGGCTTGACCGTTGCCCTGCATTATGCGAAAAACCGAGAAGAGGCAGAAGAAATGCTACACGATGGTTTTTTGAAGGTTTTTGATCGTATCCAACAATTTCGTTTTGAAGCCCCATTTAGATCCTGGTTTAGACAGATCATTATCCGATCTGCTATCGACTATTTCAGAAAGCACCACAAAGCCGGCAAAGAAGCCCGTTTGATTCCTCTACCCGCTGTGAATATGATAGAGAATGAAGCCATTCGACGCTTGAGTAGAGAAGATGCTTGGAAGTTATTGCAGGTGCTTCCTCCAGCTTACCGAATGGTATTCAATCTACACGTGATGGAAGGGTACACCCACGCTGAGATAGCAGAAGAATTAGGGGTGAGTATCGGGACCTCTAAATCAAATTTATCTAAGGCCAAACAGAAGTTGCAGCAACTGATGGGACCTTTTTTTGAGATTGGCCACAAAAAAGCAAAAGCATAATGAGCGATAATATGGAACATATAGCCGATTTCTTCAAAGAGAGCGGGTACCGCGATCGGCATTTCGAACCAAACGAGGCGGGCTGGGATCGCCTGGCTACTGCCTTAGATCAGAAGAAGAAGAGACGTTGGTTGCCGCTGTGGTGGAGTCTAGGTATCGTCCTGTTATTGGGGGCTGGGATCACATTCTGGCTAACTTTACCAACGGATGAACCGGTAATCACCCAGGTTCCTAAGCCAATCCAGGCTGAACCTGATCCAGAAATTTCTACCACACAGGAAGCTGAGCAGCATCTAAGCCTTGCTTCTACTGTCTTGGATGATGATCCTGTTACCGAAGCAGACCCCATGCCCGGGACTACTCAAGAAACGGCCTCTAATATTTCTACTCCTACACATACCACAAAGACTGTCACGACCTTGAAGCGAGAGGTAGCTGCTGCCACAAGTGTTGAACAACTAGCTCCTAGAGATCCAGGCACTACAAAGTCTCTGTTAGTTGCAAACCCAGTGGTAAGGGAGGAAAATGAGTCAATAGCAGGAACGGAGCTTCCGGAAACTATTACGGACCAGATCCAAACCAGTACAAGTGCAGCTCCCCTCGCAGTACTTAAGGCCCTGCCAAATGCCGGCGAAAAATCGATGACTAAGACTACCTTACAATCGATGACTTCCCATAGCATCGTCCAGACATCGGCTACCCAAAGGCGATCAGCCCGCAAGCCCTACCCGCGGCCTAATGCGCAACAGCAGACCAATAGCTCGAGCACGACGATGCAGACCATGCTTGGGGCGCCTGTTTATGGTTCAACCATTCTAGGAGAGGAGATTAATGCATGGGAGCAGGAAAAGGTAGGTGGCCGTTGGCAAGTAGCCCTAGGTATTGGAACCATACCCGCGAGTTACCAAGGTGTCATGTTCTTCTACAGTACGGATGAGATAGTAGGCGTATTTTCTACGCCCTACACGAGGTCGGATGGGAGCATAATTGATTTATACCCGGATATTAATAGTACCGTCAGAGGGAATGTGGCGCAGAATTTCAACTTCTACCGGCTGGCGTTATACCGAGATTTGGGCAAAGGTTTTGGTATCAAGGGAAGCTTCTTAATTGCAACGATCAATGATAAAACCTCTAGCAACTTGCTTAATCAGGCTCCCAATAGACCTAATGTGGCCTATTTCACCAGCAATAGTCGGAGCACCAATCTCATGGCTGAACTCGGACTGCAGTACACTTTCTATCGCCGACAACGCTTCCAGCCTTATATTGGGTTAAGCGTTTTCAATGTGATGGTTAACTCTCTCCGGAGTGAGCGGCGGTTTGCATGGCCGGGCATGGGGATCGATGAGGTGAGCAGTAGTTCAAGCAGTACTTCTAGCACTAATTTCCCTGGGTATTACTTTGAATTAGGAATGCAGTATCTACCTGCTCCTAACTGGAGTGTTGGGCCAAGCTTCATCATTACCGGCACTCCATTTGTCGAGCCACAATTTGGATTAGGATTGGAGGTGAGGTATCGGTGGTGATGGATGTGTAGAGAGAGGTTTAGCGTTTATGAGTTGAAAGTTTAAGGGTGGAGTTTCAATTAAAAGGTCGTTTCATCTCTAAATCCCCTAAACTTTCAACTTTGTTTTTTAAACCCTAAACATCACCCCGCTACTTATTGAGCCAGGCTTTAAAGCTTCTGGTATTGGCTGAACTCACAACAATATCGCGACTGGCCGTAGGTTTCAGATCTACTTTCACTCTACTCTTGGACATAGAAGTGATCTTTTCAATCGACTCAAAATGAGCAATAAAACTACGGTTGAGTCGGAAGAAAATGCCAGGGTCCAGTAGCTCTTCTAGATCGGCCAATTTATAGTCGATAATATATTTCGTACCGTCCTTACGATTAAGGTACACATAGCGATCCTCTCCTTCGAAAAAGGCGATGTCTTCGATTTTGACGCTGAGGATTTTGTCCCGCCTAGAAACTACAAAGCGTTGTTGGTAGACTTTGTCCTTCTCATTGATGATCTCTCGAATCTTTTCCACATTAAGCTCTTGATGAGGAGCTTGTGTACTTCGGTATTTATCTAAACTATCAGAAAGTTCTTCTTTATCGATTGGCTTTAATAGGTAGTCCACACTGTTGACCTTGAATGCCTTTAGGGCATATTGATCATAAGCGGTGGTGAAAATGATGGGAGTAGTCACTTTAATCTTTTCAAAGATCTTAAAGCTCAAGTCATCCGCCAAATGGATATCTAGGAAGATCAGGTCGGTTTCGTTATTAGTCAGCCAATCCACCGTTTTGCTGACCGTATCCATTTTTGCTTGAATGTCCAATTCAGGATCTAGTTCTAGGAGTAGTTTTTCAAGATTGTCGCGGGCATGTTTTTCGTCTTCAACTATAATAGCTCTCATAATAGGGTAAGGTTTGGGTATTTAGGGTTTGATGAAAACTAAGCGTATTCACCACTTAAGGATTGATACCTCAAAGCTATCTTCAAGTACCTGAAAAGTACAACTTTTGGCAGTGAATTGGGTAATTGCTGTAGTAAAATGGTAAAGTAGGCTGGGTGAATAAGAATTTTGTAGAAATAAGAATCCCGGAATATGCCCAGCTAGTATCAATACTGCCTTAATCTTCTTCTACCAATAAGGGCAAGCGGGTCACATATTGCGCCCCTTCCTCACCACTGAAAATCTTCTGTTTGGCAATCATTTCATACCGGGCGCGGAGGTTAGCTAGTCCTATACCCGTGGAGTCTTCTACCGAACCACGCAGCTGTAAGTTGTTGATTACCTGTAGAATGTCCCCTTCGGTGAAAATATTGATGGTTAGCGGTTGATCTTCGGATACAATATTATGCTTGATCGCATTTTCTACGAGTAATTGCAAAGCAAAAGGAGGGAGGCAACTTTCCCGATGTCTTGGCTCGATATTATAGTTGATGATCAGACTTTCATCAAAACGCATCTTTTGGAGAAATAGGAAAGAGTCTACAAACTCCAATTCTTGAGAAAGAGGTATGATTAATTGATCTCGTAATTCCAAGACCTTGCGATATAGTTTGGCGAAGCGAGTGGTAAATGCTACAGCCTTATCCGGGGCAGAAGGGATGAGGGCCGCTAAAATATTCATGCTATTGAACAGAAAGTGTGGATTGATCTGATTCTTTAGGATAGAAAACTGAGAAAGGATGTTTTCCTTCTCCATTCTTTCATTTTGGAGTTGCAAACTGGTTTTTTCTTCCTCTAGTTCTTTATTCCGTTTTTTGAGTAGATAAGTTTCCAGCGCGTTTTCCATGATGATCTTCAACTCATCTACATCCCAGGGTTTGGTAATATAGTGGTAGATCTTACCCTTGTTGATGGCATCGATTATGGCCTGAACATCACTATATCCGGTCAACACCATACGGATGATGTCTGGAAATCTTTCTCGTACTTGCTCCAGCAGCTCCACGCCGGTCATTTTCGGCATTCGCTGATCACTAATGATCAAATCGATATTCTGCTGGTCCAGTAGCGCCAGGGCATCCTGTCCACTTTGTGCCAGATGTACTTGAAAGTGTCGGCGAAACACTGCCTTGAAGGCAATTAGGTTATCTTCTTCGTCATCTACGTACAGGATCTGAAAAGGAGATGCCATGTTTCAGTTCAATTATTTGGTGAATGATGAGCTAGCTATCACCCAGCTAGCTTATAGCATGAGAGTGGTAGATCAGGCGAGAAAGTTTCAGACAAAAATAAGAAAAGAGCTGGAAAATGCCAGCCCGTGACGGAATACAGACTGGGAGAGTCAACTTTTTTCTTCATCAATCCTTTTTATACAAGATAGCATTTGATTTACTTTGCAACGAAATTCTAGCGCAGGACGGCTAAACCTGCAAATGTCTCCATACCAAATCTGAAAAAATAGTTAAATGAACACTAGATCAATCCTAACATTATTGTTTCTTTTCTGCTTCGGGAATCTGCTTACAGCTCAGATGGACCTGCCCAGAAAAAGCCCGAGAGCAAGTGTTTCCTACACCATCGCTTATACAACTGTGAATATCAACTACTCTAGTCCAGCAGTGAAAGGACGTGAGATCTGGGGGGAATTGGAACCCTATAATCAATTGTGGAGAGCGGGAGCCAATGAGGCTACTTCTATTGAGTTCTCTACGCCGGTCAAAGTGGAAGGGAAATCCTTACCACAAGGGAAATATGCGTTTTTCTTGATTCCAAAAGAAGGAGGTAAATGGACCGCCATTTTCAATAAAGATGCTGATCAATGGGGGGCCTATTCTTATGATGAGGGAAAAGATGCGCTACGGGTAGAGGTTGGCGTGCAAGAGTCCAAGGTTAACGAGGAGCGATTGAACTATACTGTGGTGGAACAGGAAATCGATCAAGGTTACATCCGTTTAGGGTGGGGGCATACCAGGGTGTATATTCGTTTCCAATCAGATCTATTGAACCAATTGGAGACCCAGCTGAATAGCACCCTTTTACAGACATCCGAAGAAGAACGCTGGAAAACCTACGCGCAAGCGGCTGACCTACTTTCAGAAAGTAGCAAATACGGCAAACAAGCTTTGGCCTATGCCGATGAGTCTACCAACTTATTTAGCCATTCCAGCAATTGGTGGATTAAGGCTAGGATACAGGCTTCTATGGAAGATTATCAGGCGGCGATCGAAAGTGCCAAGAAAGCAGCTGAAGCGGGTCAAGCGGATGAGAAAGACCGCTTTTACCGCAACTCCAAATCCAGAATTGAACGGATGGTGGCAGATTGGGAGTCAAAAACACGCTAGCAGCCGAGCTATACATAGCGGACTTCTCGAATAGAAGACCTACCGAAACAAGAAGAGCGGTATCGATCTAACGGTACCGCTCTTCTCATTTATGGCAATTCTTTAAACATCTACCATTACTCCGCTGAACTCAATCGCTTGAAGAGGGAATCTGCCAAATCGTTTAAGTAATCCCAGGCCTTCCAAGGGGAAAGTCCAATGAAGGTAGCCACCAAGATCGAAATGTAGATATTGGTTAAATCTAAGTTGAGCTCGGCCTCCCCAAAGGCGATATTGATTTTTACAAATGATAGCACAATGGAAAGTAACAGCGCCAGGATTGGGACCGTGAAAATGAGTCCTAGGCTATGGTAAATTCCCGATTTGATGAAACGCTTGCGGAAAAGGTAGTAGCCGGTATTGACAATGAGTCGTAAGAGCGTAGCCAAAAGTGCCCAAAGCAGGATCTCCAACATGCGCATGGGGTAAATGTCCCAGAAGAAATTGTTGGGTTTTCGACTGCTTTCTTCCCGTATTTCCTTCAATAGCAGTTTTAGCTCTGCTTCATTTCCTCTCTGAGCAGCTCTTTGGGCCTCGTCTATCAAGAAAACATAGGCCTTGCCAAAGTCGGAAGAGTCTAGCTTTTCACGCTCCAGCGTATGTAAAGCAATGATCCGCATGGTGTCAAGTGTATTCATGACAAAACTGTTGCCGGGGGCGACCGTTGCTGTTAAGGTAATGGAGTCAGGAGAAGTCGTGCTTGAATCTGGAACGACAGAAACTTCTAGCTCGGACCCCAAACGCATATCCGATCCCTCGAGGCCGTCATATTCTTCCAGCATTTCCACCAACTTGGCTACCTGTGAATCTAGTGGGACCGGATATTGAATATGCCAATATGAATAGAAGCCACTGACGGCTAGGAGCAAAATCACGAGGAAGGATCCAAAGGCGATGCCTGCGTTTTGTGAAAATTGATCCCGACTCAGCATCGAGATGTTGTTGAAATTTTTACCCACTACCATCGGAACGGCGATGGTAGGCTCATCTCCCTCCATCACGGCATCATCATGGTAAACGGCCAAGGTATAATCGCCTTCGGGAAATTTCTGCTCGTCGGAGAGGTCCAAGGTGAATTCTCCATTACGGTCCGTTTCTACGAAGGTTGTCTCGCCGTTCACTCCCTTTACGGGTTCTAACTTGACAGTAGCATCGATGTAGCGGGCTTGACTGGTTTTATCGTAAACCTTTCCGCGTAGGCTTCTAGTGTTCGCCATGGTGATCTAATTAACTTATAGCATGCGAGGAATGTCCTGGCACCAAAAAGTACGGTTTTTCACTGAACGTCTTCCAGTCACTCATCAGCTGTGCGTGCAATTCATCCAATTGAGCTTTCATCTCTGTGGATAAGGCTTCATAACCACTCGCTTTTTGGTGGTCAGGGTGTTTGATGTCGTTCAGGTAATAAATTAGGTTATAGCACATTGTAAATTGTCCAGTCGCAATTAGTTTATCGAGCGTGGCTTCCTTTCGATCTTCAGGCGTGAACCAGAGGGTAGTGCCAAAACGACTGGCATCCGTTGCCACATCGGGGATGGAAGTGCCGAGCATGTATTCAATGGCTTTTTCTCCCTTTACATTCTGCTTTGCTTCTTCTGCCGTCTCTCCTTCGGCAGGTTTAACCTCC
>JAHQWA010000416.1 GCA_019634045.1 Saprospiraceae bacterium | reverse complement strand
TGGATTTATTTATAATTTGCGAAAACAAATCTGCATCAATTTTTGCACTGCGAAGGCCAGCATATTCTATATGAGTATTGAAAGCCTCAATACCAAACTCCTTAGATTTACCTAGATCTCGGCCATCGACTGAGAATACCTTAATATGCCAAGGGAAAGAAAAGTTGCCATTTGGGGTATCCTGATTTATATTGATCTTGATCTCTATAAGATCTGTAGAGCCTGCAATTGCTAAATCTAAAAGCGTAGCTGAAGAGCTTGAACTTTGTTGATCTGAAAAACTCTCTAATCCATCTAATGACAAGCAATCAGAGCGTTTGCAAGGATCATTCCCTGTATCAGACTTCCTAGTTACCACTAGAACACTGCTTGATGAAAAAACAGTATTTAAACCACAAAAAATGAATAGAACGGCAAGAATTGAAAACTTTTTAATGTCTTTCATAAAGTTTTAATTTAGGTAGAACTTAGATGTCAATTTATTTTCACCCCTTAATCGTCCCAACCCACCAAAAGGTAACCACCATCCCACAAAAAAAATGCAAAAAATAAAAGAAAAACCTGTAAGGGTTTGATAGTCAGAGGGATGGTGCTCGGCTTTTTTTGCGAAAAAGCTAGCACAAATCAGGGGTGAGGGATGAAAAAGAGTATCAGCGCGTAAAAATGTAGTGGAGGAAGAGAGCGTCATTTAATTCTCCCTAAGGTATAAAGATAGCGTTATATGTTAAAAAATAAAATTTAATACTGGGTAAGTTTTGGGAGAGAAAGGGAGATTGTTTGGGGGAGGGGAGTCGTGACTTGGGCAGACCGGGTAAAGAGTGTATTTTTGTGGTACTGAACCCTTAAACTATCACATGGATTTCGAAAGAATGCTGCTGTTTTTCTTTAGTGCATTGGGCGCCTTTAATGGGCTTTTCCTCAGTGTGTACTTTGCTTTCTTTGTGAAGCAGCGAGATCGGACTACTTACTTTTTAGCAGCCTTGTTATTTGTGGTGAGTGTGCGGGTGGGGAAGTCGGTGTTTTTGATCTTTTATCCTGGGATCTCAAGTTTGTTTGTGCAGATTGGATTGTCGGCTTGTTTTTTGATTGGGCCGTTTCTTTATCTATATATCAAGACCTCTGTGAAGCCGGAGCGCTATCAGCGAGCGGAATGGTTGTGGCATGTCGTTCCGGTGATATTCGCGATGATTTTGATTGGGTATTATACGCCGTATCGAGAATATCGTTACCTCTGGAAGCGGATGATGGGAGGCGTGTATGGTTGGATACTATTTAGTTATTGGTTGTTGTATGTCGTGGCGGCGATTCATCTCATTTGGCCCTTGGTCTCCAAAGCCTTTGTTAGACGGGAGGGGGTGTCAGATAAGGAGTTGTGGTTGTTGTCTTTGGTGGGAGGGAATGCTATTATTTGGTTGGGGTATAATACGAGCCAATATACCTCCTATATTTTTGGTGCACTTTCTTTTTCCTTTGTGTTTTATTTAATGATTTTGCTGTGGTTTTTTAGAAGACGTCGAGCCTCTCTGTTTTTCGACCAGCGGGAGCGATATGCGAATCGACGTATTGCTGAGCAGGAGGCGCTTGATATTGGGACCCGTTTGGAGGGTTTGTTTATGCGGGAGGAGGTGTACAAAAAGCCTGATTTGAAGCTGGCAGAAGTGGCGGATCAATTGGAAATCCCCGCTCACCTTTTATCGCAGTATTTGAATGACAACCTCGGAAAGAGTTTTACCCATTTTATCAACGAATACCGTATTCAGGCTGTTGAGCGTATGTTGAAAGACAATGGTCACCTGACCTTAGAAGCTATTGGTGCAGAATGTGGATTCCGATCTAATTCTTCCTTTTATGCGGCCTTTAAGAAATTTAAAGGCTTGACGCCCGCCAAGTATCGCAAGTCCATCTTATAATTTTCTCCGAATTTATAAATCCGAAGCTTATCTCCTTTGCAAAAGTGGCATCAGGCTTCTACTTGCCCTATGTTTGGAGGGATATTTATAGGATAAGGGATTTTTGGCCCCATCCGACTGTTCTTTTAATTTGCTTAAATCTAGAAAATGAAAAAGCTACTATTCATGTCCCTCATCCTGTTCTGTGGATTGGGTATGCAAGCTCAATCGGAGATGGAATTGATCCGAGCTACTTTGATGGATTATATCGAAGGTACGGCCGATGGCGATGCGGATCGTATCCGGCGAGCCTTCCACAAGGATCTCAATTTGTATGTTGTCGAAGGAGACACACTCAGAGAACGATCTGGCCAACAGTACATTTCCTACTTCGAAGATGGAAAAAAACGAAACCGGATTGGAAACATCGTATCCATCGACCACGAAAATGATGCTGCCATGGCCAAAATTAGGGTGGATATGCCCGGATCCAAACGCCTTTACACCGATTATCTTTTGCTATTGAAAATCGCGGGAGAATGGAAGATCATCCACAAATCGTATACCTATGTTCCTTACCCGAACTAAGGCCTTTTGCCAACTCCTTTTTCTCTTGCTGGTCAGCCTACCCTTAGCTTGCCAGGAAAATAGGGCTGCTGTGAAATGGGGTGGATTGGAAGCAGAAACCGTAGACTTGCTAGAGGCGTTTCATGCAGCCGGGCTTGCTGTGGGGATAGTAGAAAACGGAAGCCTGACTTATGTCAAAGGGTTTGGTTATCGAAATGTCGAGAAATCATTGCCCGTTGATCAACATACATTGTTCGGAATTGGGTCCGTAACCAAGGCCTTTACTGCTGGAGTTTTGGGTGTTTTGAGGGAAGAAGGAAAATTAAGTTTACAGGATTCTCCTCAAACACATATCTCAGAGTTGAGATTCAACAATGAGGAGATGAATAATAGGATTAAAATCCATCATCTGCTGAGTCATAGCTCTGGCGTAGGACAGATGACTGCGGAATCCTCCTGTATTCTCTTTCTTTCGGAAAATCGAAATGATGTTATTCCTAGAATCAGGCATTGGGAACCGGCAGCTGAGGTGGGAGCGGCATTTCTGTACAACAACTTCATGTATACGCTGGCAGGGGTAGTAGGAGAAAGGATCACCGGGAATACCTGGGAGGAAAATGTAAGAAACCTAATCTTCCAGCCCTTAGGGATGCAGGACTCAAGGATTGGATATAGGGCAGCCAGCACTGCTACGAACTTTGCCCATGGATATTCTGTGCTAGCAGAAAAGCCTGAGCGAGTACTGCCCGAACTAGTGCCGACTAGGTCGCCAGGAGGGGATATCTATAGCAGCATTGCTGATATGTCGGAGTGGATGGGCCTATGGTTAAATGAAGGTAAATCGGGAAACCAACAGCTGCTACCGGCAAGATACGTGCGGGAGGCCACCAGCCCTAAGCAAGCTATGCAAACAGGGGAGGAGGATGGACCGGGTTCGCCCAGTTATGGCTACGGATGGATGATTAGTGATTTTCACGGCCATAAACGAGTAGAGCACGCTGGGGCCATTTCTGGCTATTCCTCTAATGTGGTACTTTTTCCGGAGCAACAACTGGGCATCATTGTCCTTTCTAACCAATCAAACTCCAGTTTGCCCAATATTGTAGCAGACTTGTTTATCGATAAATTGCTTCAGATTGAACGACAGACTGCAGAAGAGCCAATCATCCGATATAGTCGCATCTATCCCATAGACCCAGTTAGCTCTACCACTCGGATCAACGCCGGTCAAGCTCCTACCTATGATTTGACTGATTTGGTGGGGAATTACTTTCATCCGGGATTCGGAACGCTTACAATAAGCTTTACAGACGGAGTTTTACTGGCCGCATGTCCTTTTACTACCTTCAGACTCACGCATGCCGAAGGCAATACATTTAACAGTGTTTTTGCGGAAGAGATTCCACAAATTATGGGCCCTTTTCTTCGTTTTACTTTCCATGCAAGTAACAGAAAAAAGGTAGATTCAGTGCTCGTAAATGTGGGAGAAGAGCAGGTGGCTTTTAGTAGAGAAAGGGAGTGACTGCCAGGCTTCCATTCTTAGTACATGGTAATAATAGAAATTGGGAGGGGAAGGAGGTTTATGGTAAATATCATTCCTCTTCCTCTCCCCATTCTTGGTCTATAGGGCCAATTCGCACCATGTTCAGATCTACAGCTTCGAATAGTTGACTTATTGTGGTTCGGATCTTATAATTGTCCATATTAGCTAGTTCTGCTCTTGTCAGCCAGTAAGAAATGTGTGTGACAGGCGAAAACTTGCTCACAATAGATTGAAATCCACCCTCGTAGCTCGCCTCTACATCCTTAATGCCTACTCCCATAGCCTTTTCAAGAGGACCACCGATAAAATCTCCAGGGTAGTAAATGTTGGTCCAAAGGGTAGGGGCAAAGGCCGCCGCATGATGCAAGAAGTTACGCTTGGATTTAAAACTCCAATAATAGTATTTGTCCTGCTCTTGCAGTGGTGGGCAGGTGAGTAGCTCCCGTTCTTCTTTTCTTTCTCGAAAATCATCTTCACTATCGGACAGTAAAAAGGCTCCATGTGCCAAAGGGGAGCCAAGGGTGACTAAGTCGGTGATCAGCCATGGATTCCCTGCAGCTCGCAAGGCCTTCCAACAGGCAACCTGACTTTCTCGATAGACTTCCCGTAACTGGGCGATTGTTTCTGCCGTCTGGCTGGTTTCGACAGCAGCTTCGAGTTGATCGGCGGCCTGCTTAACGGCATCGAAGTGTTTTGCATCTACCCCTTTGTCCGGGGCATAAGTCTGGTTGTAGTAGGTCCAGAGGTAGGTGATAATATCGTAGGCTATGACACTTCCTAAACTATGTCCTACCACTACGATGCGATCGTATTGCTTTTCTCCCTTTTCATCCGGTTCGTGTAATTTCTTCAATAGAGCAATTCCCTCATGTCGGATCGCCTGTCTTTCGCGGATATTGGAAGGGTTTGGGGTGAGGTAGCGGGCGGCGTCGCCAATGTAGCTGATCAAGGTGCGCTGTAGGCCGATCAGGATGGAGGTGCCAAGCAAACTGTAAGCCTTGCCCCGTAGGCCTTCTCCAAATGGATTTTGGTCCGCATTGGAGAAGAAAATCAACACCCCTCCGACAATGCCTAAGGTTAATATCCAGGAGAAAAACCAGACCAGTAACAGGCGATTGGGTACCTGCCAAGGCCATTTTAATAGTAGCGTCTTAAACCAAGGTATCATATGCCCAATATTGGTGCCTTGCATATTGAAGGCCCAATAATACTCATAGAAATCAGTGGTAGGCCGCCGCTTTTCACCTGCCAACACCAATCGGCGGAGTTCGTAGGAGTCCGATACTTGATCGGGCTTGCTCCAGTAATTTTTCTTGTATTCTGTGATTTCCCCCTTCTTGATACGTTCGGATGCTTCGTACTTGACTAAGGTATCCACGAAACCACGGAGCGTGGACATTGGCTTTTGCTCACCAATTCCATGGATAATTACGACGGCCTGTCTCATGACACTACTGTTTTAATGCTCTTGAACTAAATCTAAGCAATACTTTCAGCTTAATCGGTATAATGCTTGATTTTGTACCAAGAAGGGGCTCATCAGTCTATTCCTATTTCTTCTTACCATTAATTCCGGTACCGCTGATAAAGATGGCCGAATCAAGACTTGCATCCTTCTGGTCAGCAATGGCCATAATTAAGTGGTAGGTTTGGTTGGGAGTGACCTGTACTTTGGCTTGTAAAGGAACTGAAAAACCATCGTACTGCCAGGCCTTAAAGACTTTAGGGTCGTGCTCCAAAGTATTGGGGCGATAGAGATGCGCATTTTTTTTGTGGTTAATATTACCTACGCTCACCTCTTCTCCATTCGGGAGCACAGCCAGGTTTTTGATATCGACAATGTAGGGATCAATCGCCTTGAGGAATTCGCCTGCTTTCTTCCCAAATTTTTGGCGAAAAACACCTACATATCCACGGCGATTAATGTATGGTTTTTCGGAAATTTTTTTTAATTCTGACAGGACTGCATCGGGAAATTCTAATTCAGCTGAAAGACGTTCAAATGCCTCGGGGCTAAGCTTGATATCTTTTGCGTCAGCAATACCCTTCCCGGAGATAAAGAAGCCAAATACATCATGATAGGTTAAGTATTCGGGAAATTCTTCCGAGGCGAAAACGTAATTGAACACCAAGGTGTCTGCATCGATCTGAATGTCGAATTCCAAAATACAAGGATCGAATAGTTTTTTACTCTTGGGAAATAAACTCAATATTTCTGGATCCGTAACGGCTTTCTTGGAGCCAACAAACGACTTATTTGCTTTGTCGTTTGGACCGACTGCATTGGCAGCAAGACCCGTTGTTAGCATCAGTCCTTCAAAGATGCCGATTACTCCTTCTTCTTCCTTGAAGTAGAGGTAGGGTTTGGTCAGCTTGGTGGTATCATTTATTTCCAAATTCGTGATTTTCACTCCTTCGCCTTGGAGAAACTGGGTGATGTCTTCCGTTGAATTAGGATTCTCTAGGCTTACCTCCGTTTCTACAGAATCCAAAATTGCCCGATTGGTTGGACTTAGAAAGGCCAGTGGGTCACCTGCCGAATAGGTTATGACAAAACCATGGAACAGCTGCTTCGCTTCCGCCTCGGTTTCACAGGATGTTTGACGGTAGGCCTTCCAACTGATAAAGAATTTCCGTTTCCAGAGATTGGGGATCAGTGCCGTAAGCTTGGTAAGGCGTGCACTGTGCAAGGCATCGAAACTTTGCCCTTTGGGAAAGTCGGTGAAGTAGTAATCGATTGCTTCAACCTTTTTGCCTTGCAGCTTTTTCAATAAAGCCGGATTCGAGACAGAAGAAGTGCCGTAAGCCATTTTTACTACCAATTGATTCTTTTTGGCGGCTGGGGCATAGCTTTCGATTTCTGTTAGTAGTACTTCTTCAAATTGAATAGCCTGCTGGCAGAAAAGAGGAGCGCCAAAGAGCATAAAGAGAAATCTGAACCCAATTTGTTTTAAGGTAATTGTGGGGAGCATAACATTTGATTTATGGTTATAGAATGCTGGTGGGATTAACGAACTAGACCCTGCTCGAATGAATCGAGACGGTACACTTTGTTAGCAGTATTTCTTCTCCTTCGAAAGCCTATTGCCACTTTCGATGGGATGACGAGAATCTTTTTTTATGAAATAGAGCGCAATTAGATTGCAACTTATATATTAATACTATTCTTCATAGAAACGTTCCCGAATATAACCATAAACTTTTGATAATGCCAAGGAAGTGCTTGCCGGACCGGTCCGGATATAGAAGTATCCTTGCTGCCCATCCTGTAGATAGGCTGGCTTGGGAGCGGGTTGGCAATCGATACGAAGTAAGTGTTTTTCGTTAATTTTTTCTATCGAAAAATGGAGGTAGCTGGTGAAGGTGGGCCCAATCTTATCTTTGATCAGTTTGGTCAGATGCAATAGGAGTTTGTCGTGATTGGGAAATTGATCATTTTTTAAATCTAGAACTTCACCATCGTCTGCCACGCCGATCAGCAGAATTCCACCATGTGTATTCATAAAGGCGGCTATAGTCTTTAAGGAAGCATGCTCTAATTTGGGGTCCTTTTTATTGGAGTACAAATTCCAACGTAGGGTAGACTTGAATTCAACCTGATCATTTTCGCCATTGCGAATGATTTCCTCCGTTGAGATTTGTTCCTTTGAGCGAAGGTAGGTAGTCAGCCGTCTGGCGAGGGTCCGTAAAACAACTAAGGCCACTTCAGCAGGCACGTATTCTTGATTGAATAGCATATCTCCACTGATACAACTCACAATCGATTCTTCGACTGCGCGCACTGCTCCAGAACGGAAATCTTGGTTGATGATACCAATTTCTCCAAACAATTCGCCAGATTCCATTTCCTTGAAGGTATTGTCCGGAAGGTGCAGACTAAATCGACCTTGTTCAATAAAGAAGAGATAATTGGGCTGCATGTTGGTGTCGAAAACCAATTCTCCGGGCGCATAGGTCCTCCGTTCGGTCAGCGCAAGCAATAATTGAATGTGATCTATGTCAAGAGCTGAGAAAATCTCATGTTGTATGAGGGTGGAAGATGTGGGTAGCTGCTTCATCAATGGTGTATCTAGAGCTTTTAGGTTATTTGTACTACTGTATTAAACTCTCTTTCTCAAGAGGAGGTTCAGACGCGCTCGATAATCGTTGCATATCCTTGACCAACTCCGACACACATGGCTACCAATGCGAACTGTTTATCCTGTTCATGTAGCTCTAAGGCCGCTGTATGGAGAATACGAGTACCAGAAACACCTAGTGGGTGACCAATCGCAATGGCTCCTCCATTAGGGTTGATCCGTGGATCATCATCTGACAAGCCAAGTTTGCGCGAGCAAGCCAGTACTTGCGCCGAAAAAGCCTCGTTCAATTCTAAGATATCGATATCCTCAAGATCAAGATTAGCTCTCTTTAATGCCTTCAATGAAGCACCTACAGGGCCGATTCCCATGATTCTAGGCTCCACACCAACTACACCAGAACTGACAATCCTCGCCAAAGGCTTCAAACTATACTGTTCCACGGCTTTTTCTGAGGCTATGATTGTTGCTGCTGCCCCATCATTTAAACCTGAGGCATTGCCCGCCGTTACCGTTCCTCCTGCTGGTTTGAAGGCAGTGCGCAGTTTGGCCAAAACCTCTAAGCTCGTGTTCGGTTTAATGAATTCATCTTGATCAAAGAGAATCGGATCTGCCTTTCGCTGCGGAATTTCAACCGCCACAATTTCCTTGGCTAGCCTGCCGCGTTTTTGCGCCGCAGCTGCTTTTTGCTGTGACCACAAGGCAAATTCATCTTGAGCCTTTCGACTGATGTCGTATAATTCAGCCAGATTTTCTGCGGTCACGCCCATCCCATCCACACCATACAGCGCTTTCATTTTTTTATTTACAAAACGCCAACCAAAGCTACTGTCGTGCATTTTAGCATCACGTCCAAAAGGAGCCGATACCTTAGAAATCACCCAGGGCCCTCTGGTCATATGTTCCACCCCACCTGCAATTACCAACTCCGCATCCCCCGCCTTAATAGCGCGGTTGGCGTGAATGATGGCAGACATGCCGGAAGAGCAAAGTCGGTTGACGGTCTCCCCAGGGACTGACCAGGGCAACCCGGCGAGCAAGAGGGACATACGAGCTACATTGCGGTTATCCTCTCCAGCCTGGTTGGCACAACCTAAAATCACATC
>JAHQWA010000415.1 GCA_019634045.1 Saprospiraceae bacterium | reverse complement strand
GGGTGATTTGAAGCAAGCCTTATCTGCTGCTTCTCAGGCACTGCAAAACTCTTTGGGCATGATCTGTGATCCCATCGCTAACCGGGTCGAGGCTCCTTGCCTGGGGCGCAATGTGATGGCAGCTTCTAATGCGCTGTCGTGCGCCAATATGGCCTTAGCACAATATGATGCTTTGATTCCTTTAGATGAAGTTATTGATACCATGGATGCTGTGGGAAAGAGTATCGCTCATGAGTTGCGTTGCACCGCTTTGGGTGGCTTGTCCATAACCAAAACCTCTCAAGAAATCGAGAAAAGGCTGGAGCGGGCTGAGGGAGGAGAAGAGTCCTTAACAACTGCCGCTCGTCGATTTAAAATCTGCTAGTAAGTAAAGCTCTCCAAAATAGTTGCGATAGACTTCAAAAACAGAAGACTCCAAAGAGCTAGTCTGATACTATTCCTTGAAGTCTTCATATGGTAAGCCAATTAATTTCTCTTTCTAAGCAGGCAGATAGACTTACACAGCTATTAAGGACAACTGGGGTTGAAGTCCTGGTACCCATCTAGGAAGTCAGCTTTTTCCATCTCACCACATACTTGCCTTTCAAAGGTTTGTCCATCTGTCGTTTGGTAGGTACAGGTCTTGCATTCGGTTTGTTCCGGGCAGCTGGAAGCCGTCGTGATCATCAGTAGGGCAAAGGCCACTAGAACTAGGTAGGATGCGTTTTTCATGTTGAATAATTTTCATTGATTATTGGTGATGTAATGAGCGTCGCAAAACGCAAGCACATTGGGGTTGAAAAGCAGAAGGATTGGTCGCTGACGTTTCGCAACACTCATTTTTTGGCCTAGTACCAGTTACGGATTAGCTAGTTTACTCTTCCAAAATAGCTAGTAACTGATCCTGGTCTTGTACGTCCATGATTTGACCGCTGCAGTCTTCGCAGCCTTCTCCTTCTTCTCCGCTCATCCCTTCACACAATTCTGGGCAGCCTGGTAAGCAAAGGGTGGCAGCGACTGTCATGGCAGCCATGAATTTTCTGAACTTTTTCATGTTGGTTGATTTTAGTGATGATGGCAAATTCTTTGTCATCATTGGGTTTTAGAAAATTTAGTTGTCATTTGGCCTACTTGTATCGCATAGATACCCGTAGGAAGTTGGGTGATATCTAAGGATCGTGAACTAGGGACCTGACCTTTTTGGATAATCTGCCCTCTTATGTTCACGATCCGATAGTTTTGATCGGCTAGGCCGATCGAGGGAGAAAGGTGTAAGGTTTTCCGGCTTGGATTGGGAAATACTTTTAGGGTTTTAGATGTGGTGCTTATATCTTTAGTCGGAGTAGTTTGTCCAGGACACAGAATGGCGGCACTGTGTATTACATTCTTCATCGCTTCACTAGCGGCTTTGCCCCAGGAAAAGTTGCCCTCTTGATTGCCAAAACCTTGATTGTATAAGAAGTCCATGGTGTTTTCCGCCATGGTCTTATACTTCTGCTCACCACTTACATCATAGGCATAGGCATATAATCCTGAGATTAGACTCTTTCCGGTCCAGTAGACATAGTCATCTGAGGTGCCACCTAGCCAATATTGGGGAAGGCCGGGTTCTGATGGGGAGTACCAGAAGTTGTAGTAGGCCTCTTCATTCGGATTGACTCGAGCATATTGATCTACGAAGTCGGCCAGTAGTAATAGTTGATCTTTGATGGCTTCATCTTCCGGGAATTCCTTCAGGTATTTCCA
Source organism: Saprospiraceae bacterium (assembly GCA_019634045.1). Classification (GTDB taxonomy): domain Bacteria; phylum Bacteroidota; class Bacteroidia; order Chitinophagales; family Saprospiraceae; genus DT-111. The sequence goes on along the minus strand of JAHQWA010000415.1, from coordinate 32,779 downwards.
CACTGAATCGCTGAATAGTGCCATCATAAAAGTCTGCTCTCCTGGAAAGTCCAGCCCTCCCTCTGCACTGTAGCCACCGATCATGCCGTAGCTGTTTTGGGTGGCTAGGATCCGGTCGATCACATAGGTTTTGAAGGTTTCCAGAAAGGATAGTTCGCCGGTTGCTTTCCAGGCCTCCAAACAAGCCGAGGCATTCTGATAGGCTAGTCTTGCATTGGGATTGTTGAGACCCCAGAGGTGATAGTCACGAATACTCTTGGCTGCCCTAAGACCGATCTCCCGGGCTCTTTCATCCCCTGTTAAGTAGTAATAGTACCAGATACCTTCTCCATAGTGTTGGTTATAGTGACCAGTAGCTCGATGGTTGAGGGAATAGGATGGGTTATAGCCATTCATCCAATCATTCTCGTCATAAGTTTGGAAGCATTGGGTTTCCATGTTGTTCCAGGCCATGGGCAGCATGACATTGTAGAAGCGTCGATCTCCTGTCTGAGCGAATAGACGAGCACTGGTTAGCATGGCATCATAATAGTTGTTGCCCCAAGTTGATAGGTCACGATCATCTCCTAATTCCCATTGATTGCGTGGGACATCACCAAAGTGCAAATTGCCATAAAGATCTAGGGCATCTCGGTTACTCAAGTGGTTATTAGTAGTGGTATTGATGAAAGTATTGAGGTTGGTCCATCTACTTGAATTACAGCTACCTAAGGCATAGAAAGCTTCGGTTTCCACCAAATGATCTGGATCTACATGGCCAATCAAGGGAGATTTACTGAGCGTATGACTCCAGTCTTGAGCACTTGAGGACGTGGCCGACGGATGAAAGTAAAACAGGTATTCATCTCCTGAACCCATGGCTGCCCAAAGGAACTCTTCTGTGGGTACAGCTTGTAGTTGAATGCTACCATCAGCGAACAGTTGTAAACCTTTAGGGTACTTCTCCCAGAAGAATCGGGAAGAAACCGTTAGGCCCCATTTGTTGTCTGAAAGTGTAGCCCAGCCATCAGCTTTTGTGCCAGCACTTAATAAATTGCCTTGCTCCTTTAGTTCGAATTGGAAAGGAGTGGTCACGGTAGGACGATCCTTTTGTACAAGGGACAGGAATCCGGTATTGAATATCCCATCTACCGTCTGGCCATTGGTGCCAATCTGGTAGGAAAGATCACCAGAAAGGTTCAGCTCCATTCCCAATCGATATTCTTCTACAGTTACGCCAAAGGCCGCCGACCCAGAATCCCCCAAACTACTTACGGAGGTACCATTGGCATAAGTATGCCGGACTTTCAGGTAAGGTTTTCCAGCGTAGGCGTAGATGCGTGTTTCGTATTTGAGGAAGAAATTCCCTTGTGTATCATAGTGCCTGCCTTCCACTTTGAGCACCACCTTCATTGGACCTTGTTCCTCGATTTCGATTCGAGTAGGGGAGGCTTGTTTGGAAAGATATTCCTGGCTACTTTGGGTGGCCACCCAGCCTTCGGATTTACCTTTAGAAATGATTTCTTCAGTAGCCTCAAAGTTGCCGTTACCATTCAAATCTAGGAATGCTTCGTTGATGAGGTTGTATTGAGTTTTACTGACGGAAAAGCGAAGAGGACCGGTATTGACCGTTATTTCTGATCCACTTTCGTCTACAATTAGATTGGTTGCTGTGTTGTAGTTACTGTTGGTAATCAATCCGTAGCGTACCTCCGTGTTTGCTGAAACACTGGCTTGGAAATCACACTTTACCCAGCGAATACTACCGTCTCGCCATCTGGACATGACACGAAATTGAGCATCCAGATCCTCACCACTTGGGGCTTGAATACCCAAGTGATCAATACTATTAAGGGAGCCCTGGGAAAAAGGAACACCCAAGGTAATGGGTTCAGCTTGTCGAGATCGACCACTGGGCTCCGGAACGATAATATCGATCTGTGAAAAGCTTGGGAAATGACAGAGTAGTAGTAGGGCGACTAGCGCCAAAAACTGCTTGATAGAACTCATGTTTTCACTAGTTAATGCAAGTTTTGATTCTTTCTAAGGAGCCCAAATGCGTCAGATATTTGCGGCAAGACTCAGCCCTGGGCTGTGTTATTTGCAAAATCTTCCTTTTTTGCGCTCATTCATCGCAACTTGGGGTAGTTAGTAGGGGTATTGAGATAGTCGGAGTACGTCTAAAGCAGTAGTCAGATTGAAAGTGTGTCAGGCGTGTAGTCGTAAAGAAAATGGTAATGGCCCAAGCCGGGGCTGATTTACAAGAACACTACAAAGGTAGGTGCAAGTCCCGGATGAAAACAGGAGGAAAACCACCAATTTTATTATTGAGGGAAAATCATGATCGACTAATTGCACTACCAGGATTTGGGGAGTTCTATCCTCGGGTGGACAGCCGTGTTTCTTGTTTTAGGTAAATAATTTTAAATAAAACATAAAATATTGTACCTTTAAGTTAAATTAGATGCGGATGCGTAAATTTTCCACAATTGGTTTGGCCTATCGCCTTTGTCAGTTATCAATCCTGCTTTTGATATTATTTGCGGTGATTTTTGTCGGAGGAATAGGGTACACGCTTTTGGATGCAGGTGCTTTTCCTCAGCTAGTTATCAACGAGTTGTTCGATGCCGGATATGGTTTGGGTAGAATTAAATGGTGTGCTACTTGCATTGGAGATCATTATCTGCACTTTGAAGATCTACAGCTGTCGATGAAGTTATGGTTATTGCTGCGTGCCACGCTATTCTTTGCCTTGGCCTTTTTGATTGTTTTGGAGTTGAAAAAGGTTCTACTATCCATTCGCGATACCGCCACCTTTTATCGAGCCAATTACCGTTCCTTCAGTGCTATCGGCAACTACGGTTTTTTGATCAGTTTGCTCAGTGCCTTTAACTTTTACGTACAAGGAGATCAATCTCACTTCAATCTTAGTATACCCTTCCTGGAATTAGGATTCTCATTGGGTAGTTGGGTGCTGGCCGATATTTTTTGGGAAGGGAAGCTTTTATTAGACGATAATCAATCTATTATATGAACATAGTAGTAACACTTGACGTAATGCTAGCCCGCCGAAAAATGAAACTGATGGAGCTAGCCGAAGCGGTTGGAATATCCGTGACCAATCTTTCTCTATTAAAAACGGGAAAAGCAAAGGGAATTCGTTTTGCCACCCTTGCCAAGATTTGTGTCGCGCTGGATTGTACGCCCGGCGATATCCTTCAAATTGAACACCAAAAGATTCCTCAGTATGATTGATACGCTTATATCTGCTGTGCAGCAAGTGGCAATCTTTTCTTTGATTCCCCTTGTTTTCTATTTAATCAAGAGGCCAAAACCCCTTAGCTTTTGGCAGTATATTGGTCTTACTCCTGCCACTCGCAAAGCCAACCTATTGGCGCTAGCCCTTAGCCTCTGTCTAGCTACTTTTATGCTGGTATTAGCTAGTACCCAAGCAGCGATAGCCGATATTATGACTCACCCCAAAAGTGTGACGGGGGCCATGCGGCAACTGGGATTTGGAGCAGAAGCCATTTTGACCATAGGATTAGTTGCCATTTTGAAGACGGCGCTGGCTGAAGAGATCTTCTTCAGGGGATTCTTGGCTAAGCGCCTGATAGCAATGACCAACTTCTGGACAGGAAATGTCATTCAAGCTGTAATTTTTGGTGCTATTCATAGCCTTTTATTTGCTACGATGACCGCTAATTTCTGGTTTCTGGCCCTGATCTTCATAGTACCTACAATCGGAGCCTTGATAAAAACTTATTTGAACGAAAAATTGGCTAACGGCAGTATTGTCCCGGGCTGGATAGCCCATGCTAGTGGGAATGTCTTGGCTTATAGCTATGTTGCTTTTCTACTTTGACCGGAAGGGCGTGAAGATGAAGGGGGAAGAAACCGCTAGCAAAATTCAAGAAATCACCCGTAACAGCGGTTTCTTCCATTTTATTTTAAACTTCTACTAGTGAGAGACCTTAGTTCGTGAACTAAAAGCCATTCAAACTAGCGAAGCGATCTAAATGATAATTATAGTCACCAAAAGTTTGCTGAGCTACTCTGGCTCGCTTCAGGAAAAAGCCAATTTCTTCGTCATCCGTCATACCAATGCCGCCGAACATTTGAATGGCTTCATTGGTGACGATCTGAATTACTTCTCCTACTTTCGCTTTTACCATACTGGCTAGAACGGGTACCTTATCATCCTGCGCATCAAGCGCTTGCAACGCCTTCAACACCATGGATTTGCACACCTCAATTTCACTAAACATCATAGCGGCACGATGCTGTAGGGCTTGAAAGCTACCAATAGGTACTTTAAATTGTACTCTCTCCTTTAGGTAGGCGATGGTGCGTTCAAAGGCTTCTTGCATCGTTCCCAGCATTTCTGCTGCCATGCCAATCCGCGCGATATCTAGTACTTGTTCCAAACTGCTACGGTCTCCCACCTGATCAGCAGCCTCCACTGCCACACCATCGAATTGGATATTAGCTGCGTTTCGGCTATCCATCATCAATTTTCTGTCGATCTTGACCCCTTTGGCGCTTGCATCGACTAAGAATAGTGCAATCTCGCCCTGATACATGGCCGAGACGATCAGCTTTTGCGCTACGTGGCCATCTATAACGAAGCGTTTGCTTCCATTCAGTACCAACTGACCCTCTTTCTCTTCTACAGAGGATTCTATGGCAAATGGACGATGTGCATTATGCTCTTCAAAAGCTAAGGTGAGTGTAAGCTGACCTTCGGCTAGAGCAGGTAGTAAAGCCTGTTTCTGGCTTTCCGAACCACCAATTTCAATGGCGCTAGCTCCCAAGAGAAGGTTAGACACAATGGGAGAGGCAGTCAATGTTCGACCGCTTTCCTCGAGGATCTGTCCTAGACCCACATATCCAAACCCCATCCCACCAAAATCTTCAGGAATGGTTAAGGCCGCCCAGCCCATTTCAACCATTTCGGTCCAAAGACTGGGATCATAGCCGACCGAATCCTTGGTATCCCGTAGGAACCGCAAGGCAGAGACCGGCGCTTTCTGAGTCAAGAACTCCTTGGCGGAGGTCTTCAACATTTGTTGTTCTTCATTTAAAATCAAGGCCATGGTCTCTTTATTTTGATTTGGGCAAGCCCAATACGTGTTTAGCAATAATATTCAATTGAACCTCTGTGGTTCCTCCTTCAATGGAGTTCCCTTTGGTTCGGCACATGTCTCGGGCCAATTTGCCTTCGGCATAACTTTCACCCCATTCAAGACCTTCGTATCCCTTCAGAGAAAGCATTAACTCGTGCCGATCCTTATTGAGTTCCGTTCCATAATACTTGAAGAAGGAGGATTTGGCACCTGGCTGGTGTCCAGCCTTAGTCATATCAATGGTTTGTTCAATGGCGTACTTAAGCGCGTAGGAATTGATCATGAGGCGGGCTACTTCAGGTCTCAGCGTAAGATCTGCTAGTTTGCCATTCTCTAGGCCTACGGCATCTACCGCATATTCGTGCAAAGGCATAATGCTGCCAAATAAGTTACCTACAGTAGAACGCTCATGGGTGAGTAAGTTTTTGGCAATAGTCCAACCTTCATTGGTCTGCCCCACGATATTCTCTTTCGGTACCTTGACATTATCAAAAAACGTCTCACAAAAAGGAGATTTGCCGGAAATCAGCTTAATTGGGCGAACGCTCACACCTTCACTTTCCATATCAATCAGCAAAAAGGAAATTCCTCTTTGTTTGGGTACATCTGGATTGGTTCGGACTAAGCAAAAAATCATATCTGCTTTGTCCGCATAAGAGGTCCAAACCTTTTGTCCATTCACCACGAAATGATCTCCTTGGTCTACTGCGCTGGTTTGCAAGCCAGCCAAATCACTGCCTGCACCTGGCTCACTATAGCCCTGGCACCACCAAATCTCCCCACGGCAGATTTCTCGGATATACTTTTGCTTCTGCTCCTCTGTTCCAAAATGTAGAATAGCCGGTCCTAACATCATCAGTCCGAAACTCCATAGCGGAGCTCTGCATCCGAGCTTAGCCATTTCTTCCTTAAGCACTTTTGCTTCGGCATTGCTCAAGCCGCCGCCGCCGTAGGCTTTTGGCCAGGTGGGGGCTGTCCATCCACGGTCACGCATGCGCTCAAACCAGATGCGTTGATCTTCGCTCTCGAATTCCGCATTCCGACCACCGCCATAGAGGTCATCAAAGCCATTTTTAACGGGTTCCCGCATACTGGCGGGGCAGTTGGCAGCTAGCCAATCTGCTGTTTCCTGCCGGAAGGCAGCTAATTTGTCAGTAAGGGTATCGTTCATTGAAGGATGTATTTTGAGTTATTACTTTCGGTTGATTTGTAGGACTCGTCATCTATTAATAGAATACCAAACTACTAAAAATGTTTCTGCGGTGGGACGCTTTTCTTGCTTCTGATACTTTTCTTAAACTAGTATAATTCTCTCCCTTAAATTCCGACCGAAGCATGTGTGCGGAGGGCGGCGCAGGGACGAGCAGGACAAGGGATGGTAGGGCCTATTTGGCCCGAACAGCCCGGCCGCGACCGAAGGGACGCGGTGGCCCCAAATCGACTTCTGCCTAGTTTTTGGTAGCGATTAGAATAAGATCCTTCACAGGATTCCCCGCTTCATCTTTGTACTCAAGTCTATTCATCAGTCGGATCTGTAATCCATTTTCCTCCATGGCCGACTGTAAATACGCTAGCTCATGGTAGTGAATAAATAGCTGGCGCTCTCCCCCTGAGCTTGGGCCTTGCCAGTCGGAGTTTTTGTACTTGCCTTCCATGGTGCTCAGATAGCAAACTCCATAGGGATTAAGTTTCGCTGCTATTTTAGCTATGAAATCCTGAGCTTCCTCTTTGTTGAGGTACGGCAGTCCAAAGGCACACATTACAGCATCGTACTGATCGCTTAGCAAATCGATATCCCGCATATCCATGAGCTGGAAAGTGCTTTGCGGATTGTTTTTGCGGGCTAGGTCAATCATTTTTGGTGCTAGATCGGTACCCAGCATGCGTAGATCTGGCCTTTGTTCTAGCAAGTATTTGGTAACGTTTCCGGGGCCACAGGCCAGCTCAAGTGCCAGGGCAGACATGGGGCGGATCCAAGCGCAAAATTCATTGAAACTGTCATAATAGCGCGTTTGATCCATATACTTTTCCTCGTAGGGCTTAGCATAATCGTTGAACAAGGCCGCCGCTTGTTTAGATTTGTCCATACTTCATCACTTTGTAAGGCTGTCGACCACCATCTTCATAATAGCTCTAGAATGGGGGTTGAACCAGCTATCTAGTTTTCTTTGCTTAGGTATTTCAGGCAGTTGTTGTAGCGTCTCGATAAGTGCCCGCCGCATATTCCGTTTTGAATCTTGTAAGATGTTATCCGGTAGCATCAATAAACGTTGGAGATTCTCCTCTGCCTTGGGTAGGAGTTCATCCATTGGGTATACTTCGTCTACCAAGCCGATAGCTTTGGCTTCTTTGACGTGCATGAGCTTACCTTGCATCAGACATTGATAAGCTCTTCGTCTTCCTAACCAAAAGGCATATAACTCATAAATGTTTTCTGGGACCGTAATTCCAACGGCGACTTCATTCAGACCAATAACGAATTTCTCCCCTTCAGCCATCATTCGATGATCGCAAGTAATGGCCAACACACATCCACCTGCCGGACTATAACCATTTACGGCAGCAATCATGGGCTTAGAAAAGCAGGTCATTTCCATAACCATAGCATCCCAATGAGTCCAGAATTCTTCTATTTGCGCCTCATCATAATAGTAGAGTTCCTTCAGATCAAGCCCTACCGTAAAATAACCTGGCGTATTGCCGGTGAGAATGACTCCTCTGACACTAGGGTCCGCCTCAATTCGATTAATATGTGCTCTCATCTCCTTGATGAAATCTGTATTCATCGGATTGGCCTTACCACGATTAAAGGTTAGGATCTCATACTGTGATTTCTTGACACTTTGAATAAAACGCATAGTCCACTGATTATTTTCTGTTCAATGTTAGGAAAGGTATCGTTCGCTCTACCTTTTCGATTAGTTGGCCAGGTACCTCCGATAGCCTTTGGTATTGTCTATTTGTATGCTTTCCTCGATTTCTAACAAGTCTAGGTATCCTTTCAGCATAGACAAAGTAAAAATATTGAATGCTCTGGGATAGATCTGCTGAAAAATGTCGAAAAAAGAACTCTTACCCTTTTGGATAACGGTCAAACATTCCGCTTTACGAAGCTGAATCCGGCTCAATTGGACATCTATGAGTTGCCGGTGATTGTCAAAAGGCTCCCCGTGACCCGGAAAAACCATTTCTATCTCAAGCCGCTTCATCCGTTCAAAGGATTCCAGTAGGCGAACAATGCTTATTTCCCGTTCGTCTGGTGCATCCACTTTCATCTCAATCGCAGGGGTAGGGGTCAATGGCAACAGCATATCTGCTGAGAAAAGCCATTTCCTAGCCCTTTCATAAAAGCAAGTCTGCGTGTTGGAATGCCCAGGTACATACAATACTTCCCATTCCCCTCCTCCGAAGGGCAATACCTCCCCGACTTCATACACTTTGAGTTTATCCGAAGGAACAGCTGACCAACAAGCCAAAGCCTGTTGGAAGAAGCTTTGCATATTGCTTAACATGGGGTTTTCCCAATCGGGAGGTGTTTCCTTTATGAGGACAGACTCAATGATATTAGCTCGCTTTTGCCATTGCACCGCTAGGTCTTTGGTCCAGGGTAAAGTGTAGGGGTTCACCCAAATGATAGCTTCCGTCTCCTGGGCTAGCCGACCGGCCATTCCCATATGGTCTATGTGCGCATGCGTGATGTAGACATGAGCAAGGTCAGCAAGACTTTTTCCGTGCTTCTGAAGTTCCGCTTTCAGTAATTCAAAAGTCTCGGCCGTATTCATCCCGCAGTCGATCAACACTGGTTCTGGCTCCAGAAAGAGGTAAGCGTTTACACTCATTTTGGGCTGCAACATGGGAAGCTCGATGCGAATTGGTTGTTTCAACTATAGCTATTTAGAGTAATTTGTACTTAAAGGTAAAATTTTTGACCTAAAATTGTTCTTTTAGGTAAATTTATGTGTGAAAATATTACTTTTGGTTTAGGAGCCTTGCTTTGGCAGGGGCATTTACGCATCCATTTTGAGCTGAGTTGACAGAAAAATAAGTGAAAGATGAACACAAAAGAGAAGATCATAGAAGTGGCGATCCGCGTGTTCAATGAACGAGGGTTCGGCCAGGTATCTATTCAGGATATAGCCAATGAATTGGGGGTAAACCGTCGAAACATCGCCTATCACTTTAATACGAAAGATGAATTGCTAGCAGCGATTGCTGAAGAACTATGGGCAGGATTAGAAAGAGAGCGCCAGAAGCGTCGCGATTTTCCTTCTTTCGAAAATTTGACCAACGAGACCAAGATGTACTATGCTTTTCAGAAGCAATATACGTTCATCTTCAATGACCTCAACGTCATTCGTCATCCGCTCCTCGCGAAGAATTTCCGTAAGCTCTGCATGCAGACGATCAAGGACAATGAAGCGGCCATCGCTTTTGCGATCAAATTGGGAAATATGAAACCTGAGCCCTTTCCCGGAGCCTACTCCAATTTGAGTTTAGCGATCTGGGTGTTGGCTCTTTTTTGGCGTTCCCAGCAGTTGATTCGAGACGTTAATAACTCCATCGAAGGCCCTAAGGTAATTTGGAGTTTGATTTTACCACACTTCACAGAAAAGGGCGTTGATTCTTTCAAGGCCTTCTTTGGGGAAGAGTTTTACAACAGCATAGGAGATCCTTTCGAAGTAGACCTTGGTCACGCTTTCTTTTAGCAATACTATATTTACATGAGGCCCTTACAATCAAAAATCAATACCCGTAGCCAGCAATTTTTAGCCAATAAGGCAGAAATGCTCAAGTTGGTAGAAAAACTGGAGAAGCATCTGGAAGAAAGCCGGTTTCAGGGGAAAGACAAGCATATCAATAGAGCGCGCAAAAGAGGGAAACTCTTGGCGAGAGAACGCTTAGAGCTGGTACTCGATCGAGATAGTCCCTTCCTCGAATTGTTACCGCTAGCTGGTATGAATACAAAAGGGGGATTTGGTGCTGGCGGCACCAATGTAACGGGGATTGGGCTAGTGGCTGGGAAACTATGTGTCATCAATTCTAATGTCGGCACCAGAAAAGGGGGGTCAGTAGATTACGCGACCACCTTCAAGAGCTTACGAGTTGGACAGATTACGCGAGAAAATAGACTCCCTTCCATCAATCTCGTAGAAAGTGGCGGCGCAAACCTTCCCGATCAAGCCAAGATTTTTAACTATGGAGGCGAGAGTTTTCGAGAGATCACCCGCCGTTCCAAAATGGGTATTCCTACTATCTCGGTAGTGTTTGGTAATGCCACAGCCGGAGGAGCCTATGTCCCTGGCATGTCCGATTTCGCCATCTTCCAAAAGAACGCAGCTAAGGTTTTCCTGGCTGGCCCACCATTGGTCAAGATGGCCACGAATGAGGAGTCGACCGACGAGGAATTGGGAGGCGCAGAGATGCATAGCCGCGTTTCGGGGGTTTCCGACTACTTGGCCGAAGATGAATACGACGCCATCCGACTTGCTCGAGAGCTCATGGAAGTGGTTAGGGTCGATTCACCACAATACGTTCCGGAAGGACCGATCGAAGCCCCACTTTTTGATTCGGAGGAGATTCTAGGGGTCGTGCCGGCGGATCCCAAGATTCCATTGGATGCCCGAGAGTTGATCATGCGGGTGGTGGATGGTTCACGATTTTCCGAATTCAAGCCTGAATATGGGCGTACAATGGTCTGTGGCTGGGCCAAAATTCACGGTTATCCCGTCGGTATACTCGCTAACAATGGCGTGATCTTTTCAGAATCTGCCAATAAAGGTGCGCATTTTATCCAGCTCTCTAACAAGAATAATATTCCACTGCTCTTCTTACAAAATACGACTGGCTATATGGTCGGAAAGGCGTACGAGGAAGGTGGTATCATAAAGAACGGTGCCAAATTAATTAATGCTGTTTCCAACAGCGAGGTTCCCTCGATTACCCTAATGATCGGCTCCTCCTACGGCGCCGGCAACTATGGAATGAACGGCCGGTCCTTTGATCCTCGTTTCCTGTTCGCCTATCCCAATTCCAAAATCGGGGTGATGGGGTCGGAGCAACTAGCCGGCGTGATGGAAATCATCCAGCGCGCTTCTGCCAAGTCGCTCGGCCAACCTTACGACGAGGAGCAAGCGGCCATGCTCAAAGCCATGCTCATCGCGGAGGCTGAATCCAAAGCCTCGGCCTGGCACTCCAGCTCGGAACTCTGGGACGATGGCCTCCTTGATCCCCGCCAAACGCGGAACTATCTCGGTTTCTCTCTGGCGGTGCTGTATAATCAGCCGTTTAGGGGGAGTGATGGGTTTGGGGTGTGGAGGATGTAGACGTGAGGTGGGGATAGAGGGAAGAAGTCAGAGGACAGAGGACAGAAGTCAGAGGTCAGTGTAAGACAGGTCAGAAGTGAGAGGCCAGATGTCAGAAGAAAGGGGCTGATCTGACAGGTTTGAGATGACAATAAAAGAACCTAGGGTACAGTGAATGGAGCTGCAATTGATTTCCTAGATTTTTCATTAAATCTGGTAAGAAAATGAAGAAAATTATGGAATTGGCCCTATGGTAGACGTCCTAAATTAAAAACGCGAAATAAAATGAATCACAATTTTCGAAATCTCTCTATTTGGAAACGTTCGAGGAAATTAGTTAAGAAGGTTTATATAGCTACAGCTGATTTTCCTCCAGAAGAAAAATTCGGGTTGACAAACCAATTGCGAAGGGCTAGCGTATCTGTCCCATCGAATATTGCTGAAGGCTGTGGGCGCAAAGGTAATAAGGAACTACTTCAATTTTGTCACATTGCAAATGGTTCCCTATGTGAGCTAGAAACGCAAATATTACTTGGGGAAGATCTGGAGTTCTTAAGCCCAGAAAAATCCGATTCCTTGGTCAATGAAATCGAAGAAATTAGAAAAATGATTTTCGGTTTCACGAATAGTTTGAGGAATGCTTAAGGAAAATCTGCCCTCTGAAATCTGTGCTGGGAATATGGCCTAGCAAGTCTTTTTTGATAGTGATACCAACAAGCTTGTTGATTTAAAATAAATCAATTGCAAACAGTGCAAAGAATGTCTATAGAAAATCTGTCCTCTGAAATCTGTCTTCTGAAATCTGTCTTGGTGGCCAACCGCGGCGAGATCGCCTCCCGCATCTTCCGAACTTGCCGAAAGATGGGAATCAAGAGCATTGCGGTCTTTTCCGAGGCGGACCGATCGGCCCCTTTTGTGGGAGAGGCAGATATGGCGGTATTTATCGGAGAGAGCCAGCCATCGGCCTCTTATTTGGATCAAGATAAGATCATCCAGGTGGCTAAACAGCTGGGAGCGGATGCTATTCATCCAGGTTATGGTTTTTTGTCAGAGAATGCTGGATTTGCGAAGCGTTGTGCGGAGGAAGGGATGATTTTTATTGGCCCCAATCCCAAGGCGATTGAGGCGATGGGATCGAAGGCAGAAGCCAAGGCAATCATGGAGGCGCATGGCGTGCCCGTGGTGCCAGGGTACCAGGGCGAAGATCAAAGTAGAGAGAAGTTACTGGCTGCGGCGAAGGAAGTTGGTTTTCCTTTGCTATTGAAGGCCACAGCAGGGGGAGGGGGAAAAGGGATGCGGATTGTCCAAGAGCCGGAAGACTTGGAGGCTGCTATTGAGGCAGCAAAGCGGGAAGCGCGGAATGCTTTTGGAGACGATCGCTTGATCATAGAGAAATATATAGAGTCAGGTCGTCACCTGGAATTTCAGATATTTGGCGATCAGTATGGTAATGCGATTCATGTACTGGAACGAGAGTGTTCCATTCAAAGAAGATATCAGAAGGTGATTGAGGAAAGCCCGTCACCGGTTATGAGTGCGGAGCTAAGGCAGCAAATGGGAGCGGCAGCGGTCAATGCCGCTAGAGCTTTACAATATGATAATGCCGGGACCGTAGAGTTTATCTATGACGATCAAAGCGGGGATTTCTACTTTTTGGAAGTGAATACTCGATTGCAAGTAGAGCATCCGGTTACGGAAGAAATTACCGGCTTGGACCTAGTGCAAATGCAATTTGAATCTGCGATGGGTAAGGCTTTGTCACTGCAGCAAGCAGCGGTCATGGGACGTGGCTATGCCATTGAGGCGCGCCTGTACGCCGAAGATGCCAGCAATAACTTCTTGCCCGTTACGGGAAAGATACACCGATTTGCTTGGCCGGAAGTGGAAGGCTTGAGAGTGGAGACGGCGGTACAATCTGGTTCGGAGATCTCTATCTTTTACGATCCCATGATCGCCAAATTGATCGTCTGGGACGAAGATCGAGCGGCAGCCCATCGAAAACTAACCTATGTGTTGCGAAGTTTGCAATGTTTGGGTGTAAAGACGAATCAAGATTTCCTCCTGAAATTGTTGCAACACCCTGATTTCTTGGTGGGTAAATACAATACTCATTTTATTGCTGAGAAAATGAATTTGGAAGCACTGACTGGGGTGGAAGATCAGGCGCAAGATGTTGGGGCGATTGCCGCTACCCTAATCCAATGGAAAGAGAGAGAGGGGCGGCGAACACTGCTTAGCGGTCTTCCTTCGGGATGGAGGAATAGTTTCTATGAATCACAAAAGGTCAGCTATGTTGTGGGGGAAAAGGAAATTCAACTGCGGTATCGGAAGCAAGCGTCCAATTTTGAATTTGAAGTGGAAACCCATTCTTATCAAGTACAGCTCGTGGAGATGGCCGACGGCCATATTCGTTTGGAGGTTAACGGCGTACAATATCGAGTTTACTGGGTAAAAGAGGGGGCGCAGTTCTTCCTGCAACAGGAATCATTGGGTAGTCTTGTCTTGGAGGAACTGGATCGTTTTCCCACGCAAGAGTCTGAAGCGGAAAGTGGTGGGTATGTGGCCCCCATGCCTTCACAAGTGGTCAAGATATTGGTCGAGTCCGGCCAGCAGGTTATCGCTGGGCAAGATCTGATCGTCTTGTCTTCCATGAAAATGGAAAACACCTTAACGGCGACCGAAGATGGTGTCGTAGCTGAAATATATGCGGAAGAAGGAGGCAATGTGCCAGCAGGATTCCTGCTGTTGCAATTGAATAACGACTAATTCAAATAAATGAACTTATATACAGAGACCCAGCTTGCCGATTTTGACCAGCAAAAGTTTGCCTTTGTCCATTGTGTCCTAGCTGACCATGTCTTCTATCTCACGTTGGACAGAGCGGAGAAGAAAAATGCGCTACACCCACAAATGGTGAATGAAATCGCCTATGCGTTGAACTATGCTCATGGTGAAAAGTCAGTTTGGATGGTGGTCATGCAAGCTAAAGGCAATGTGTTTTGTGCGGGTGCGGACCTCAAAGCGATGATGGGATTGATCGAAGAAAATGATTCTACCATCCCAATCCCAGAAGGAGAGGTGCTGATTGGTGAACTTTTTAATAAGGTGGGAAAACCTACGATTGCGAAGGTAACTGGAGATGTGTACGCTGGCGGTTTCTTTTTCCTAGCCGGCTGTAATATTGTATTGGCGCAAGACACGGTTAAATTCGGTCTGCCGGAGGTGAAAAGAGGTTTGTACCCATTCCAAGTCATGGCTGCCCTACTCAAGGTGATGCCGCCGAGGAAAGTGGTAGACTGGTGTATAAGGGGATACAACTTGCCCGTGCAGGAGGCGGAGCGATATGGCCTAGTGTCTCAGGTTTGTACCCCTGAAGAAATAGATGAGGCGATTGATCAAGTAGTCGATGAACTAAAGCAAAATAGCCCTTCGGCAATTCGGTTGGGCTTGCAAGCCTACGACCATATTCGACCCTCAGCGGCGGAGCACAAATACCTTTACGATATGCTACAAAAAACGATTATGACGAAGGATGGACAAGAGGGCTTGAAGGCGTTTCGGGAGAAGCGAAAGCCGAATTGGGTGGGGGAGTAGGAGGCGACTAGAGGTCAGATTATAGACATCTCTATCTGTCCTCTGACTTCTTCCTCTAAAACGCAAAAAGAAAAGGCACATAACATATGAAAAAACTAATCTTATCTGCTGCTTTGACGGGTGCTGCCACCAGCCGTTCCCACTGCCCTTATATCCCTTACACCCCGGTGGAGTTGGGCGAAGAGGCAAAGCGTGCGGTGGACGCAGGAGCAAGTATTGTCCATATCCATGCGCGAGAAGAGGATGGGATGCCGAGTTGGCGTTTAGAGGTATTTGAGCAAATTCATGAGGAGGTGCGCAAGCGTTGTCCCCATGTTATTATTAACTATTCTACGGGAGCGATTGGGGTGTCGAAAGAAGACCGGATGCGTCATGTAAAGGCCTTGAAGCCCGATATGGCGGCATTTAATATGGGGTCCATGAATTATGCCATCTATTCCAAGAAGGCAAAGCAATTTTATTGGAACGCCGTATTTGAGAACTCTTTTGATACCATGCAATATTGCGTGAAGATCATGAATGAGGCCGGTACCACTCCGGAGATGGAATGCTTTGATACTGGCCACATTCGCAATGCCGTGCCGCTCCGGGATATGGGGCAGATTCCTGACAATGCCTGTTACAGTCTGGTGATGGGTGTATTAGGCGGCATTCCAGCTACCACAGAAAACTTGATTCATCAAATCAAGCAGGTGCCGGAGGGGGCTTTTTGGCAGGTGATTGCCATTAGTCGTAAACAATGGCAAATGGCTGCCGTAGCTTGTACGATGGGCGGTAATTTCCGGGTCGGCTTAGAAGATAATTTTTACCTACCCAATGGGGAGATGGCCAAATCTAATGGCGAGTGTGTAGAATGGGGAGCGAAATTGGCGGGTATGATGGGAAGACCAATAGCATCTATTGAAGAGACACGAGAAATGCTCAATATTCCACCTTCTTAGACAAATCTCGTGGACAGTCATAAAATGAGATAAAAAGCGCCACTGACGATTACTGTCAGTAAAGCGTTGCATTTCATTTTTGAGTGTCTCGAAACACGAGATTTGTCGAAGAACCATATTCGATAAATTGAAACGGCTTAAGCATGGATATTTCAACTTTGGATCAACATCTTCGAATTCCTTTGATCGCCAGCCCGATGTTCTTGGTTTCTGGACCCGAACTGGTACTCAGCTGCTGTCAAAATAATATCGTCGGTAGCTTTCCCTCGGTGAATCGACGGACTACGGAGGGATTTGAGGAATGGCTAGTGCAAATCGAGGAGGGCTTAGACAAATACAATGCTGAAAATAGCCGACCGGCAGCGCCATACGCGGTGAATCTAGTGGTGCACCGAACCAATCCGCGTTGGAAAGCGGACTTAGCGGTTTGCGTTAAGCATAAAGTGCCGATCATTATCACTTCCTTAGGGGCTGCTACCGAAGTCGTTGAGGCAGTACATGGCTATGGTGGGCTAGTTTTCCACGACGTGACCACGCCATATCATGCTCGTAAAGCAGCCAATGCTGGAGTGGATGGAATCATTGCGGTATGCAGCGGAGCGGGCGGGCACTCAGGAGCTACCAATCCTTTTGCTTTAGTAGGTGAAATTCGAGCCTTTTTTGATAAGGTGATTATCCTTGGTGGTGCTTTAAGTACGGGAAAGGATATTGCAGCAGCCATGCAGATGGGGGCCGATTATGCCTATATGGGTACGCGTTTCATTAATGTGCAAGAAAGCATGGCTCCACAGGCTTATCAGGATATGATCGTAGAGGCGGATTCTTCGCAAATCATCTATACGCCTTCAGTGACGGGAGTGCCTGCGAATTTTCTAAGACCGAGTCTGGTGGCGGCTGGCTACGATTTGTCAGCTTTAGGAGCGCCTGGCAAGGTGAATTATGGCGAAAAACTCAAGCCACCTAAGGAGGGCACCAAAACTTGGGTAGATACCTGGTCAGCTGGACATGGTTGTGGCGTCATTGATGATATTCCCACTGTTGCACAACTGGTGGATCGAATGGAAGAGGAGTTTAAAACAAGCCTAGAAGAAACCATGCAAAAGGCTAAAAAATACACTAATTGACAATGTTTCATCCAGAATTATTTAAAGACAAAATTGCCCTGGTGAGTGGTGGAAGGAGTGGTATCGGTTATGCCATTGCCAAGCAAATGTTAGCGTTGGGCGCTAAGGTGACGATCATATCTAGGAAGGAAGGGCCTTTGGAAAAGGCCGCACAGGAGCTTTCCGCTTTTGGGGAATGCGATTTCAAAGCTTGTGATATCCGTCAGTCGGAGCAAATTCAGGCTGTTCTTCAGCAAATCAAGGAACGGCATGGTCGCCTAGATATTTTAATAAATAACGCCGGCGGGCAGTTTCCCGCCTTGGCAGAGATGATTAATGACAAAGGTTGGAATGCTGTAATCAATAATAATCTCAATGGTACCTTTTTCATGTGCCGAGAGACGGCGAATCATTTCTTCATTCCACAGAAAGGGGGCGTGATTGTGAATATTATCGCCAATATTTATCGAGGTTTTCCGGGGATGGTACATACTGGTGCGGCTCGTGCGGGAGTGGAAAACTTGACACGGACTTTGGCGGTGGAATGGAGTAGTCACAACATCCGCATCAACTGCGTGGCTCCCGGAACCATTGAATCTTCTGGCTTGGAACAATACCCTCCACCGATCCAGAATATGTTTGCAGAGGCTAAGAAGGCCATACCCTTGGGCCGATTCGGGACAGTGGAAGACGTGGCACAGGCTACCTGCTTTTTGGCTAGCCCATTGGCTTCCTACATCACCGGCACCAATTTGTATGTAGATGGGGCACAACACTTAAATTCAGATATAATGGGCTTACCAAATGTCATCAAATCCTTTCTCAAGCCCTAAAACCTAAACCTTATACCTTAAACGTTGGATAATCCTTCAACATGAAAAATAAAACCGTTTTTATCACTGGAGCGAGTCGTGGCATTGGAAAAGCCATTGGGCTCCGATTAGCACAGGAAGGGGCGAATATCGTCATCGCCGCCAAGACTGCGGAACCTCACCCCAAATTAGCCGGAACCATATATACCGCTGCCGAGGAAATGGAAGCAGCTGGCGGAAAGGCTTTGCCAGTGATCGTGGATATTCGATCCGAAGAAATGGTCAAAGATGCCGTGCAACTAGCCGTTGAAACCTTTGGAGGTATCGATATTCTGATTAACAATGCCAGCGCCATTAGCTTGACGCCCATTGAAGCCACTACGATGAAACGCTATGATCTCATGCACGAGATTAATGTACGCGGTACGTTTATGGTAGGCAAGCATTGTATCCCACATCTCCGGAAGGCAGACAATCCGCATATTCTCACCCTTTCCCCCCCCTTGAACCTGAAACCCGAATGGTTCGGGGCACATCTGGCTTACACGATGAGTAAATATGGAATGAGCATGACGGTGTTGGGGCAGGCCAATCAACTGAAAACCGATGGCATTGCTGCCAATGCACTTTGGCCTCAGACAACCATTGCTACTGCCGCCGTAAAAAATCTCTTGGGGGGAGAAGCCATGATGCAAGCCAGTCGCAAACCTTCTATCATGGGAGATGCTGCTTTTGCCATACTCTCCAGAGATAGTGCTACTTGTACAGGTAACTTTTTCATAGATGAAGATGTATTGCGAGAGGAAGGGGTAACGGATTTTGAATCTTACGCCGTCAATCCGGAGAAATCACTTTTTAAGGACCTTTTTGTGGAGTAGTCTCCACTGAAAGAGGGGATTGTATCTATTCAATTAATGACTTAGCCAAAGTATAAATCATGAAAAGCTATTATTTCACGGAAGAACATGAACTGTTTCGCGAAAGCTTCCGCGCCTTTTTAGAAAAGGAAGTCCGTCCGAATATAGATCAATGGGAAGAGGACCGAAGAATTCCTCGGGATATATGGAAAAAAATGGGAGAGATGGGCTTCTTGGGGTTATCCTATCCCGAGGAGTACGGTGGAATGAACCTCGATTTTTTCTACGATGTTGTTTTTAATGAAGAATTGGGTCGGATGAACTCTGGCGGTTTTGCGATTACCCAGCAGGTGACCCAATACATGTCTGGGCCATATGTATTGAAGTATGGTTCCGAAGAACTTAAGCAGAAGTACTTGCCAGGTATAATCAGTGGTGACCTGATCTGTTCCATTGGAATCACAGAACCAGGGGCCGGCTCAGATGCTGCCAATATCCAAACCCGAGCAGTTAAAGAAGGGGATCATTACATTGTCAATGGTTCTAAGACTTTCATTACCAATGCGGTGTACGGTGATTTTATTGTTACCGTGGTAAAGACCAACCCAGATGCTGGAACTGCAGGAGTCAGTTTGTTGGTGATCGACCGACAAGCAGCGGGCGTTTCCGCTAGAAAATTGAAGAAGTTGGGCTGGCATGCTTCCGATACGGCAGAATTGAGTTTTGATAATGTAAAAGTTCCCGTAGAAAATCTAGTGGGTGAAGAGGGTAGAGGCTTTTACTACTTAATGAATGGCTTGCAATTAGAACGCCTGGTGGCTGTTCCCGCCTGTGTCACGGGCATGGAATGGGCTTTAGAACAAACCATGCAATACATGTCGGAACGGGAGGCATTCGGTCGGCCAATCAGTAAATTCCAGGTGTTGCGCCATCGCATTGCTCAAATGGCGAGTGAGGTGGAAGGATTAAAGGCCTTTTCCTACCATTGCTGTCGGCTCTACGCGGATAGTGTGTATGATGTGAAGCTTTGTTCGATGGCCAAACTCTTGGCAACTGAGATGGCAGAGCGAATCTCTACGCAGTGTTTGCAGATGTTTGGAGGATATGGCTTCATGGAGGAGTATCCCTTGGCTCGCATGTATCGCGATGTTCGGGTAGGGACGATTGGAGGCGGATCCTCGGAGATTATGCGGGAGATTATTGCCAAGATCGTGATTGATGATGTGGGATATCAAAAGGCGGAACGAAATGGGACCAAGGCGGAACCCAAGGTAGATAAGGCAAAGTTTTTGGAACAAATGCAAATAAAAGCAGCCAGCGCGTCTCCCATCGGTCACTCCTTGAAGTTCGATTTTGGAGATGAAAAAATTCTGATCGATGGAACTTTACATGCCAATGTAGTTTCTTTTGAGGACAAGCCCGCTGACTGTACGATTACCGTTACTAAGGAGGATTTTATGGCCTTGACCTCAGGGCAGCTTAATCCTATGTCGGCGGTGATGAGCGGTAAGGTAAAGATTGACGGAGACATGAGCGTAGCCATGAAGTTGCAGACGCTTTTTGCCTAGTCGTCGAGAAAATTGTAACAACCAGCTGATAATATCGTCTTTGCCGAAAACAGCTACACGATGAAGCAAATTGTTACATTTTTATGCCTGGGTCTTTACCTGATCTGTGGTAGGCATTTATCAGGCCAAACAATTGATACCTTAGTCCGAGTTGGCGAACATCACCTGCACTTCCACATCATAAAGGGTGAGGGAACTCCGATTCTTTTTGAGGCGGGCAATGGCGATGCTGGCGAGGTTTGGGAAAGCTTGTTGGAGGCGATTAAGGCGAAAACAGGAGCGACTCTAATTACCTACGATCGGGCTGGTCTAGGGGGAAGTGAAATCGACACCGCCACGATCAGCTTTGCCCGGGAAGTAGAGCAATTGGAAGCTGCCCTAAAAGGCTTGGGCAACGAGGGAGAATTGTTCGTGGTAAACCACTCCTATGGAGCCTTTTACACTACGCTACTAGCACATAGAGGGAAATTTGATATCAAGGGAATGGTCTTCGTAGACCCCGCTTTACCCTGCTACTTCACGCCGACATGGTCAAAATCTTATAGGAAAGGTCTCTCGGAGGAGGATTGGGCCATGCTCAAAGAGCACCGGGCCGGTCTATATTATGTGTTGCAGGGTTTGGATGGGATTGCTGAGTACATGTTGGATAAGTCCTTGCCCGCTGAAATTAGAGCTACATTGATCGCAGCAGAAGAAATACACCCAATGGTCAAAGCGAAAGAAGTGCAGATTTGGAAAGATTGCATGAGATCCTTTGGTCAGGCTCGAAAACACCGATATGTATTAGCGAAAGGTGCAGGACATAAGGTATGGAATAAGAACCCAGAGATCGTAGTGAAAGAGATTGCACGTTTGTACCGAAAACTACACAGAAAGAAGAGATAAGATCATTTGGTATTCAATAACTAGCAAGTTTTAACCGCATGTATTATTTCACAGAAGAGCACCAACTATTCAGAGAAAGTCTAAGAGCCTTCTTGGATAAGGAAGTACGCCCAAATATCGACCAATGGGAGCAGGACCGAGAACTTCCCCGCAGCATCTATCAGAAGTTTGGTGAAATGGGCTACTTCGGATTGATGCAACCCGAAAAGTATGGCGGAATGGACCTGGACTTTTGGTATACGGTGATCTTCAATGAGGAACTTGCACGCATGAATTCCGGCGGTTTTGGCGCTTCCATCGGGGCTCACCCCTATCTGGCATTGACCCATATCAATGCTGAAGGGAATGAGCAGCAAAAGGAAGATTATCTGGTACCCGGAATCAAGGGAGAACGGATTGGCTGCTTGGCGATTACGGAACCCTTTGGCGGTTCCGATGTCCAATCCATTCGTACCACGGCCATCAAGGAAGGAGATCAGTATCGCATCAATGGTTCCAAAACCTTCATTACCAATGGTGTGAATAGCGACTATATCGTTGCTGCGGTCAAAACTGATCCGGAGGCTAAGGCTAAAGGAATCAGCATGATCATCATTGATCGGGATACGCCCGGCCTCTCGGCGACCAAATTGCGGAAGCTGGGTTGGCATGCCTCTGATACAGGCGAAATTGCCTTTGATGATGTCCTGGTCCCGGCGGAGAATTTATTGGGTTATGAAGGCGCTGGCTTCTTCTACATCATGCAACACTTCGTGTTAGAGCGACTAACTATGGCGATTGGAGGAGTCGCAGCTGCGGAATATGCTTTGGAGGTAGCCCTTAAGTATATGTCGGAACGGGAAGCTTTTGGCCGTAAGATTAATAAGTTCCAAGTGCTGCGACATCGTGTGGCCCAGATGTCAGCTGAAATAGAGATGAACAAGCATTTTTGCTATAGCTTATCACAGCGTTTCCAGGATGGAGATTACCTAGTAAAGGAAGCTTCTATGGCCAAGTTGTTAGGCACCCAGTTGGCAGACAATGTGATTAATCAATGTCTACAAATGTTTGGTGGTTATGGCTTCATGGAGGAGTACCCCTTGGCCAGAATGTACCGGGATACTCGCCTAGGGCAGATTGGAGGTGGCACCTCAGAGATCCTCTGCGAGATCATTTCCAAGATCCATATTGATGGGCAGGGGTATGCGCCAAAAACTTAGCCCATGCCACAGGAAGCAAAATTCGACCCCATCGCCTTCGTCGAAGCTCTTAAACAAGGGCAGAAGATTTGTGATATTAAGGTATGTGGCGTATGTATAGGAGATAGATTTAAAGACTTGACAGAGGTGAGCCTAACGGAACAGGAATTGCGATCTGGCTCGTGGATGCGAATGCAATCGCGGATACGTTTTTACGGGGTGGAAGAAGAAGGCGTGAAGCGCATAGAAGGTATTTACATAGCTGCTCTACATTTAAAACCCTTGGCTGTTCCTCTCTTAGAAACCATTCAACACTATTGTGGGCCAGCTTACTTTGTAGAACAAAGAATGGGGCAAACTTATTATCATTATCCCAAGCATAAGACCATCCTTTCCCCTGTTTCCAACAATGAAAATCTAGTAGGGGTGCATATTGGAAATGCGGGCCCTAGATTACCCATTTATACAGCCTATTCACTCTTGGATACTTTTGTCGAATTTCTATTACCTCTCGATAACTATCAAAGGGAGATTGAAATTGAGACCAACCCCGGATCACTTCAGTATTATTATCAGCAAAGGTTAACTTCTTTACTTAGGGCCTTTGGAGTAGGAGAGGAGCTCAACTCAGACCTTGGTAGCTGTAAATTTATTTTAGCGAGAAACCCGGATGAAGAAAAGGAGGTTGAAGCTTTCCTGCTTGATCTGATTAAAAATATGAAGGACAGAGAGTTTGCCCAAAGATTGAATTCAATGCGAGGTCGCCACCAGCAAGCTAGCTCACAGTTTGACATCTATCTGTTTTTTACCTCCCTCCTTACTTTTTATGTTAGATATAAGCGGTTTGTGGCAAATAATTCCATCTCCTTGGAAGGACCATCGTTTTCCCTGGAGTTTGCATCTTACTACACCCGCCAAGTGTATACCAGTATTCAACAGGAAGCGGTGGAGAAGATCAGAACTATCCTGGCTTTTATCCTTGACCCAGCGCAAAGATCCTTTGACAAAAAGCAAATGATTGAACAATTTGGGTACCCGGACGTAGATCTAGAACAGATGAAAAGCCAAGAGGATTACTATTAATCTATCACCCCATTTCTTGGTAGGAAAAAGTCTGGCATTGTTTTTTATACTTCGTATTCCTCTTTTTATCCTTCTATCTCGGCCCTCCGTACATTGCGTTTGAATAGCAGATCATAAAACTATAAATTGAGGAATCTCTTTATTTCACCTGACTGGCTTTGCCCGTACCAAAATCAAGAACATGAGAAACCTCAAATTTGGCCTTACCTCTTTGCTTTGCCTAATCCTTCAAATGGGCTTCCTTCAAGCTCAAATTCAGAAGGGAGATTTAAAGAAAGGAAAGACCGCCTCAGCTGAAATTTCACCCAATGAAAAGCATCATTATACGGTCACTTTAGGGCCCAACCAGTATGCCTTTTTTAGATTGATGCAGCAGGGAGTGGATATGAAAATTACAACCTATGATCCAGCGGGAAATAAGCTAGAAGATTTTGATAGCCCCAATGGAAGACAAGGACCTGAACTCTTTTCCATCACTTCTTCCAAAAAGGGAAAGTATAAGGTCGAAATAAGCCCTTTTGATGAAAAAGAACCGAAAGGCATCTACGCTGTCGAAATCAAGTCCATCAAACCCCAAGCGACTACTCCCAATGAGCAAGTGGATGAATTGTTTACGCCTTGGGACAGTGATGATACACCTGGAGCATCCGTAGCGGTCGTAAAAGATGGGGCTATTATCTACAAGAAAGGATACGGGATGGCCAATCTAGAGTACGATATCCCCAATACCCCATCTACTATCTTCCATATCGCCTCTGTGTCAAAACAGTTCACGGCCTTCTCCATTTTACTGCTTGAAAAAGAAGGTAGGTTGAGCTTGGACGACGACCTACGGAAGTATATTCCGGAGGTGCCGGACTTTGGCAAGACTATTACCTTAAGGCATTTGGCAACACACACTAGTGGGATGAGAGATCAATGGAATCTGCTGGCCATGGCCGGCTGGCGATTGGATGATGTGATTACCAAAGAGCATGTGCTAAAGCTGGTGAGTAAGCAGAAAGAATTGAACTTCAATCCAGGTGATGAATACCTCTATTGTAATACCGGTTTTACGCTACTTGCGGAAGTAGTAGCGCGGGTATCTGGTCAGTCTTTTGCAGAATTCACGCAGGCCAAGATTTTCGGACCTTTGCAGATGAATAACACGCTATTCTACGATGATCACGAAAAGATCGTAAAGAATCGAGCATACTCCTATTATGAGGGAAGTGAAGGCTTTAAGAAGAGTGTCTTGAGCTACGCAAATGTAGGGGCGACTAGTCTCTTTACTACCGTTGAGGATTTGAGTCTCTGGTCCTTAAATTTTGCAAAGCCAAAGGTGGGGGATCAAGGCATTATCGATAAGCTAAACACCCTAGCAGTCCTCAACAACGGCAAAACCTTTGGTGGAGCGCTAGGGCAGTTTGTAGGTAAGTACAAAGGCCTTAATGAAATACAACATGGAGGAGCCGATGCGGGTTACCGTACTTACCTGACACGCTTTCCTGATGAGAATTTCTCGGTAGTTGTCTTCAGCAACTCAGCCCAGTTCAATTCAGGTAGAATGGCCCACCAGGTGGTTGATATTTACCTGAAGGACAAAATCAAAGAAGCCCCGAAGAAAGAAGAGCCCAAGGAAGAGAAGCCTACAGAGGAAGTTGAAATTGCCCCCCAAACTTTAGCTACTTATGTAGGGAAATATGAATTGCAACCGGGCTTCATTATTGCCGTCCAAGAGAAGGAGGAAGGGCTGGAAGCACTAGCTACGGGACAGGCCCCAGTCAATCTGGAACCCATTTCACTCACGAAATTCCAAGTGGTCGGGGTAGAAGCCACACTTGAATTTGTTCCAAATGATGAAGAGAAGGTACAAGTAGTTAAACTCACACAAGGAGGCCGAACCATGGAGGCCAAACGCATCAAAGACTTCGACGAAAACGCGGTGAAGCTATCAGCCTTCACTGGAGCATTTTATAGTGAGGAGTTAGCCACGACTTATCACTTTACAGTAGAAGATGAAAAACTAGTGGCGAAACACAGCCGCTTGAGTGATATTACCCTCAATCCATCCAAAAAAGATGTCTTTTCAGGGAGCACTTGGTATTTTGGTCAAATAACTTTTGTGCGCGATGCGGAAGGACAAATTACCGGCTGTAAGGTGTCCAACGGCCGAGTACGAAACTTACATTTTGAGAAGATGGATTGATGTAGGGGGATAAAAATTAAGTAGGGTGACACTAGTAATAGGCCAACTTTGGCTAGAGCACTTGATGGCCGGACGAGGCGCTAAAAGCACTCAGCTGCCGGCCCGGCCAGAGAGCTGTAGGCTAAATAAGACTTTTTCTAGCAAAGTCTGGCTGCAAAAGGCGCAGCAGAAAAACGGGAATTTCTATTGTCGCCCTACTTATAATATTAATAGTAACATTTTCCGTATTTTTGGAAAGCCCCTACAAATAGGGGATGAAACTTTGGCTACATTGTAGAATAATTCGAAAGCAAAAACTCACCTTTCGAGGCAAAGCGCTCCTATATGTACGACGAAAATAAACCTGCTGACTTTAGGCGATATGAAAGGATGCCGATCTACCAGAAGGCAATGGATATTGTCCAAATCGTAGACTCCATCTGCGCCTTGATTCCGGATGACGACCCTATGCTGATGGATATCAAAGATTTCATGATGGCTGACTCCTATGTCATTCCTGCCAAAATTGCTGGTGCGGAAGGAGGAGACCTCTACGATATCCGCATGGAAAATGCCACCCTGATCCGAAAAGCAGCAAGAGAATTAATCGTGCAGACCAATGGGCTTGCCATCCACGGCTTTGAAGAACCAGAGTATTTCAAATTACTGCGACAGGAAATTGAGGAATTTAGAGTACTATTCCTGGAGTGGATCAGAACCTTTGATCCGCTGAACTACATCGTCGATCGTTGGGGTTTATTCAATCCGCCTGGTACAGATGTAAAGAAAGACGAAGATTAGAAGCCCTCCCCCCATTTTTTTGATTTCGAAACAGAAGAGTCCAACCCAAAGGGAATCTCTGCACTATCCTATTGACACCCCTATTGTATTCATATGCTCATCGATTCCATTGCCATACCAAACCCGCAAAGAAGGATCTAAGTTGGTAGTAGTCAAAAGCGTAGCTACTATAATCTACTTCATACAGAAGATCCCTTTCGTTTTGCTGATTGAAAATATTGGCTACGGAGGCAAACGCCACTAAGGAGTATCGCTCAAACTGAAAATAGCGACTGATATTCAAATCAAAACGATTATAAGTGCCCAAGCGAGCGCTATTGAATTGTGTGCTGAATATGGGCTTGTATCCTCCTAACTCGTCCACGAATACACTGCCCTCTATCGGTGTGTATGGGCTGCCCGGCTGACGCAGGTAGGTCAAGGCGATCGTGAAGAGTTTTGGATTCTGATATTGTAGGCTACCCTTGAAAAAGTAGTCGAAATCTCTTGGTCCGGTATGTCTAGTTCCATCGACCCGCATCCGTTGCCGAATGAAGGCGTTGGCTACGGTCCATTGCCAGTGTTTACCCATCTGCTGTTGGTAGGAAGCCTCAATGCCAAAGGTCCTAAGTTGATCCATCGTGTACAACCCATTGCTACCGACTTCCCCTTCTTCTTCTTTGGCGTAGATCGCAGCTTGCCAATCCGTGGTCTCTTGCTGGTACTGGTATTCTAATGCTAATTGTTGAGCTTTGAGAAGCTGGTAGCTTGGAATGAAAAAACTGGGCGTACTGAAGCTATGGTATTGCCCTGCGCTAAATAGGAGATGGTCTTGATCGCGCAACCGATATCTGGCGGCAGCTTGGTAATTAAGGTACGGATGGGCGATCTCATCCAAAGCAAGTGGTAGTCTGATGCCTGCGGAGAAAGTCCAGTCTGGGTCGGCCTCCCAACTGGCAAAAGCGTAGCTTTCCATTTGCCGTAAACTCAGGTCACGAGCTTGAAAGTAACTGGGCGCTTCTGGGTCGATAGCAAAGAAGAAAACAGGAATACTATCTCGAGTTTGTTGGGTTTGATCGTCAAGGGAAAACCCGACCTGCCAAACGATATCCCGCCAGACTAGATGCTTATAATTTGCTGCTAGATAAGACTGTTGAGTTTCACTGCGTGTACGTAGGTTTGCCTGTGTGAATCGGCTAGTTGAAGTATTGTACCCTAGATTAATACTAAATATTCCTCCTAAAGATTTGTAAATGAGATTATTGACAGTAAAATATCGCTGCTTTTGTGCGGAAGCTAGTGCTTCAAAGCTCAAGCTAGCCGCCAGAAAATCATAGCCTTCATCAATCGCATAATGAAGTGAATTGAAGGCCCATCGAGGACTCAATTGCCAGCGAAAATTCAAGCCGAAATCTTTCGTTCGAAAACCTTTTAGCCTAGGAATATTGGCCCGGTTTATCCCGATAAAGGCGTCCGAGAATTGCCAGTTTCCGTAGGCCTGCACAAAACTTGAATCTTTCTTCAATCGCTTAGCCAAGAAGAGGCCAAGGCCGGTTAGGTGCGTTGAAAGCTGAAGTTGATCGCCCCTCAAAGATTGGCTGGTCTGTATATCAACCAAGCCTGCGCTGCTATTGCCGTAGATCAGGGGGGGATTGCTCGCATACACCTGCATTTTTTCGATTATTTCTGGATTGAAAATGCTGAAGAACCCCTGATTGTTGAGCTGGCTAGAGCGTACAGGGTTGTAGATCGGAACGCCATTCAGGATGACCCTAGTTCGATCGGCGCTACTACCGCGTAAGGAGGGGTTGGCGGATTCATCGGTAGTGGTTGATGCAGGCAATAGAGTGATGGCTTTTAGGGGATCGCCCTGGGCTACAGGATTCAGGTAAATATCCAACTTGTTCAATTCTTGCACTGAGAATTGACTAGAGATGGGATCGGATCCTTTAATGGTGATCAGGGCCAGTGACTGAGCGGCTCTACTCAGTTCTACATAGATATCCTGCTTTGGGTCTCGATCTTGGAGGACAATGACCTGGCTATCAAAGCCTATGTAGGACACGACCAAGGTGTCAAACCCCTTGGGTAAGGATAACTGAAATCGCCCGTCAAAATCCGTGATGGTGCCTTGTTCAGGGGCATGCTTGGGGTAAACATTGGCAGCGAAAATGGGGCTGCCGTTTTGCTCCAACACTTGCCCACTCCAGATCAGTTGGGCAGGCAAGTGCAGGGAGCTTATCCCTAACAGTATGGTGATGAAGTACTTGATCATTTACCGACGAGTTTTGAGGCTAACTGATTGATCACATAACTATTTGGGCAGGCTTCCATACCCTTATTGAAGTGCGTCTTGGCCTCTTCCCACCGTTCAGCTTTGATGTAGAGTTTAATCAACATTTCATAGGCTTCTTGCAAACCCCAAGAAGGCAACATTTCATTCGGTGTTCTTTGGGCGGGTAGACTAATGGCCTTTAAAAGGTACTTCTCTGCTTCTTTTCCTCCTCCATATTTCGCGGGCGTGTAGTAATCATTGCTACCTGAGACAAATTGCACGCGTACATTATCTGGATCTAAAGCCCGGGCCTTTTTTAGATTTCTCTTGATGGCTCCTGAAATGAACATAGCCCGCATACCCTTGAATTGAATACCAAACCCTTGTAGCATAGCTAGAAGGGCGTAGTCTTCCGCATTCTTATCTGATAAGGCTTTCAGCCAGGCAATACCTTGATCGCAGGCCTTCTCCGATTTAGCTTCATCCCCTGCTTGGACATAGTAGATAGCGGTATAATACTGCAGATACGCACGCCAATATTGGATCAATTTGTGTTTTCGCTCCTGGTATAGTTGTGCCAGCTGTTCACCAATGGCTTCCATTTGTTCGGTATCATTGCTCATGATTCCCTGGACAAATGAATCATAAATGCGACCTTCGACATTCGCTAATTTTGGATCTGCATTTACCAGTTCGTAATGAGTCGTGTAATTTGTAAGTCTGGCAATTTCAGCCTCCGAGCTGTTCCCTTGGCAAGCTGAGAACAAGAGGCAGATCAATAGTAATTTTTTCATAATTTGAGGTTTGTAAACTAGTTTAAAAAATAAACTAAATAGGCAAAAAAATTATTTTAAATAGGCTTTAATAGCTTGTACATATTCTTCAAAGGCTTTGATCCCCGTTGGGGTAATTTCGATGGCGGTGTGCTGATAGTTGTTTAGAAAACCTTTAGTAATCCGAATGTATTCCGCTTCTTCGAGCTTCTTCAACTGCACACTGATGTTCCCTGAAGTGGCCTTTGTCACTTCTTTCATCTCCTTAAAATCAGACTTCCCATTGGCGACTAGAAATGAGATGATGGCCAATCGTAATTGGGAGTGAATAATGGGATTGAGGTCCTTATACATTGTTGCCCTTGTGCTTAATCATTAGTAACAAACCTGGAACAAGGATAAACAATATTGCAGAGATTCCCAATACCAAGGGATGTTCCAGCCAATTCAATTGAAAGCAGAGGAAACCCGCGGCATTTAAGAGAAGGCCTGAAAAGAGAATTAATCGACTTTTAATGAGTCCACCGGACACTGTTGTGCCAATCCCCATCAAGATCAACATAAGCGGGGTGAGGGTTTCTTGTAAAACGTAGTTGAAGAAAAAACCCAGGATCATCAGGTTCAGGGAAACGATCCCCCAAGTGATGCTAATATTGCTGCTAACTTGGTTTTTGCGGGCTGATTTTTTCCGGGCGTAATAGTACCAGGAAATAAGGGCCCCGATGGGCACGATAAAGTAGCCATAGTAACTGATTTCCTCCTGTCCAGTTTTCAATAAGCCATACTGCAGGAGCGCAGCAAATCCTAGAATGGCTCCCCACATGAAATAGATGACACCATTCTCTTCAAATTTGTATTTGGCTTCTTTGATCACCTCAGCAATCAATTCTAAACTTTGTTCTGGACTGAGTGGCTCAGAGTTCATATATCGAATATTTACTCCAAATATAAACTAGTTTATTTTATAAACCAAATTTATTTTCCAAACACTTGATTGAAAATAATAAACTCTTAGGCCGGTATCAATGGTACAACTAAAGACCAAAGATGAACTACGTTTAGCAAAAAAGTCATGGCCTTATTGGCTGGGTTGGCCGATAGAAATGGGCATTCGCATGCCGATGGAAAGGCCCCAAAGTTGATACGTAGATCGATAAGCTTGTTGACGAACTGAAATCAAATTGTCTTGTTGATAGTTCAAGCCGAGTAGCAAGGTATATCTAGGATGTAGCGGATAGCTAAAATCGAAGGAAGTGTTGAAATTGAATTGCCAGGGATTGCGATAGTATTTACCACTGATTTCACTTTGGTTTAGAACATGCGTTCGAGATACCTCATCCAAGGCTACACCACGGAAACCTTGCCAAAATTGAAAATTGAGTCCAAGGGTGGCTTGAAAACCTAGTCTTCCTTTTTCGTACCTATAGCCAAGCCCGAAAGGTATGGACCAACGCTCTTGCTTATTGTTGCGGATGATCCATCTGCGATTAGTCGTGGTTTCCTCTAAGGTGCCAGGTTCATAGATGGCGTCTAGCCCATCCAATTGATACACTACGGCCGAATCATTGGGAACGGTTTGGATACGTAAGGACTCGGTAGTGAAATCGTAGGTGTTAAAGAGTAATTGATGCTGGATACCCAGGTAGGCATGCCAATGGTCATCTAAGCTCTTTTCCAATAGAAGGCTATGGGTCGCGGCAAAATTAAAGGATTCGCTCATCTCCTTCGCATCGATCCAAGTATCAGGCCCATAATGACGGGCTTTACCCCTAGACCAAGTGCTATTGAATCCGACCTTCCAGGGACTAGCGACAGGAGGAGGCACTATAGGTCCATTCGCCCCCAATAATAAGGGCCTGAGGGGATTGGATATTGAAGGTGCGATCAAGTCAAGTGGGGATAGTATGGGCATTCCTGCTACGTCCTTTGTAGAAGAAATCTCTTGTGCTGCAAGCTGTGGTCCAGATGCTTTCAATAGAGTAGGGGCGGGGCGTGAAAAGTGACTTGAATCGACCTCTGTCATTGTCAAATGCTTGTTCTGTAGCTTGATGCCAGTCTGGGTAGGAAACTGGGGGGTAACTTGAGCATCAGCACTCCCTCGGTGCTCTCCGGATGCGGAGGGAAGATCGGCTATTTCAGCGCTTGGCCCGGGACGGGTATCTACTGGTAGCCTTTGTTCTATGGATGTTCCGGCCCATTGAATCGGGAATTGACCTAGGGTTGAATTCGTATGGTGGTTAAAGTATAAATAAGTGCAAAAAGTAAGCAAGCCTAAGCTGACGGTTCCTAGCCACCAGAACCATACTGCTCTTTTTCGGCGTTTCTTCTGCAAGCCTTTTTCGATTTGCAGCCACACTTTATCTCGATCCCAGTCTTTTGTTTGTAATGGTTCCATAGAATTACTGTTGCCCTTATCAATAGGTAGTTTTGGGGTTTAGAAAATGCGTTCTTAGTTTTTTTCTAACCCGCGAGAATATGGCTCGAGAGGCGTCCGTCTTGATCTCTAAAACCTCGGCTATTTCTTGGTGACTTAGCTCTTCGATTACTTTGAGGCGAAATACAATGGCTGATTTTTCGGGGAGGGTGTTTAAATACCTTTCAATCTCAGCCTTACCTAAATGACCATTTGAAGTGGCTTCTGCTGTCGTTACATCTTTCAAGTCTCTATCTGTGAATTGTATGCGTTTCTTTTTACGCACCCGCATGAGCGCTTTATTGATGGCAATACGATGGGTCCAGGATTTGAAGGCCCCTCTTTGAGGATTAAAGGTTTCTATCTTATCAAAAATGGTTAAAAAGGTATCCTGCAGTACTTCTTCAGCATCCGCGACAGACTCAAAGTAGGGTAAGATCACATTCATGAGTCTGTCGCAATGCTGATAATACACCCGCTTCTGCGTGGTAGCATCTTGTTGTTGTAATAGTTGTAGGGTTTTAGTTTGCACAAAGTCGGGCTTAGACGCTAAAGCGGATCGTGATTATTTCAGTGCGGTTATCATTCCACCGGATTGTCGCGGTTAATACGCCCTTACTGTCACTTCCTTCGACCAGATTGACAAAGCGCTGGCTACTCGGATCTATTTCAAATAATATCTCACCGGTTGGCCCTTTCTTTTCTAGTTTTCCGATCAAACTGGTATGGGAACTTACCTGTATCAAATTGCCGTTGCTATCATTGCGCCCTACAGTAATTCCTGAACCACCGTTAAAGGTAAATTCGATGGTGCCAGTAGGGTCGGATATCTGTAGCCCTCGATCCAAATAGGTAATACTGGGAGAGAAGAATAATAGGGTGTCATTTGCAAACCGAACCTCTACAAACCTTTCGTTAGGTCTACATAACGAATAGTTCTGTT
>JAHQWA010000414.1 GCA_019634045.1 Saprospiraceae bacterium | reverse complement strand
GGCAAGGTGCAATGCCTCATCTTTTGGCATTTTTTGCTGGATATTTTCGTAAAACTGGTACATCAGCTCTTTAGTCGTCTCATCATCAATACTCCACAAGGTAGTTAAGGTACTTTTGGCGCCTGCGTAGGCAAAACCGCGCGCCAAGCTGATGATTCCCTCTCCTCTTTGGTATTTACCCAGACCCGTTTCACAAGCACTCAGCACCACCATCGCTGCATTGAGGCGCATATCATAGAGGTCTCGGGTAAAAAGCACCCCTTGGTCCTGCTCGATACTATCCGGGCTCAAAGCGATATAGGAAAAAGCATCGGCTTTATCGTTGAGTACCCCATGTGTGGCCAGATGAATAATATTGTAGGCCGGAGCGCTGGCTTTGAATTCCTCCACCGTAGCATATTTACTGACCTGCGCCGACTTCATGAGTTCACCGATACGTTCCACTTCCTGTTGGTTGTAAGCTAGGGGTTCAAACGGCCCATCGGGCGCAAAGCTAGGCGCCACGCCCAGGAAAAACTTGGAGGGATTCACCTCATAGTTGGTGACCATCTGATGAAGCAAGGTAGCCGAAAAAGCATAGCTAATCTGATGTTTTTTGATGAGATAAGTATAAGATTTAAATCGAGTAATCTTTTCAGGATACTCCTCCAATAGTAGCTCAAAGGGGAGGTAGGACAAGGCCCCATCAGGGATAATGATGAGTTCTTTGGGTAATTTCTGCTTCGTTAAAGGCGCAAAGACTTTTTCATAGATGCGGTGGGTATAATCTGCAAAGACTTCCAGGAAAATATTAGCCGATTCCGTACTAGCCGTAGGAAAAGCCGTGATCGCTTCTCTAATATTGGCCATCCAGCGCTCCAAGGGAAAATCGGAAGGGACTTTAAAAAGCTGCTTTTCATCTGCAGTTAATACAAAAATATAGAGGTGTTCCTGCCCCAAGAAATATTCTATCAAGCCCTTATCGCCTTTTAGTAATTCCTCCCGGACTCGATCACTAGAAATCAATTGCTGATCATACTTAAGCTGATAGTATCGAGCATCCATTTGCTTCACCTCATCCATTAAGGCCCGATGCTCTCCTTTCCACTTAGCTATTTCTTGGTTAAGTTGGATGATCGAATCTCTATTCGAGCCTTCGTTAGTACTATTGAGCCAATCATATCTCCGTTTTTCCCAATAGCCGATCTTATCCAGGATAAGGTTTTCCCGCTCTTTGAGGGTGGTGGGTAGATCATTAAAATTGAGTCCCTTGGACCGCAATAAGGCATCAAGCAAACTCAAGCTCTTACTTTTCTCAAAATGGTGGAAAGCAGATTCCTCCCAATCCTTTCCGGCTACCCCTTTTTCTATTAAGGCATGTAAGCAGGATAGTGCCCCTTCAAATATTTCAAAATTGGAAGCGACCAATGTTTGCCGAGAAAGATCATCCTCATAGATCAAACGGGTAGCATCTAGGAAGCTGGTTGCTTTAGCGTAGGTCTCATAGGCTTGTAATAGGGCATCATCTTCATTGGATTTGGCCAGTAAGCTCCTAGCTTTAGATTGTAACAATGACAGGTAAGCAGCTGGGATTTCAACCTGATCTTCGGAAAACAAAGCCAAACCTTCCTCCGCCATATTCAGGGCTTGATCAGGATTTCCTAGTCGTCCATGTGCTAGACTAATGTTGTTTAGGTACTTAGCCAGGGCCGGGGACCGATCAGGAAAGCTAGCCTTGGCCACCTCGTAAGCTCTTGTAAAGTAAGCAAGCGCCTGCTCATGCTGACGCTGATTATAGTAGAAGATGCCTAGGTTGTTGATAGGCAGCAATGTACTAATATGCCCAAGGCCAAAGGCCCGTTCCGCAATGGTCAAAGCCTGTTTATAGTAGTTTTCGGCTTCAGCAAACTGCTGAAGGTCTAGATAAGCATTACCTAAATTGATAAGGGAAGTCCCTAGATCTGGATCATTTGCACCTAAGGTTTTGGCTTTGATGCCATAGGCTTCCTCCAAGTAAACCAAGCCCTCCTCCAATCGTCCCACTCTTCTACTGCTCGTGCCCAGGTTTTCATATAGGGCGGACAAGTACAATTGATCTTGGTAGGGACTTTCCTCAAGCACCCGCAAAGCTTCCTGATAAATGTAAAGCGCATTGCCATAGTCTCCCAGGTTCGCATAACAGTTCCCCATATCATTGAGGCTCTCACTGATGGAGGAATGGACCTCAAATAAAGTCGAACGCAGTTGATAGGCGCTATCATATTGCGATAAGGCCTGTGCATAGCGCCCCTCCGCCTCCAGGCTGTTGCCCATGCGGGTGTGCCAATTGGCTATGTCCTTTTGCTGGCTGGGAAATAATCGAAAAATCTGGATAGCCGTTTGATACGCTTTGCGTGCTGGCGTGAGCTGACCTTGTGCTTGTTGGTATCGAGCTATTTGCAACCAGCTCCTGCCCAAACTAGGATGCCCTTCAGGATATAGCTGCGATCGAATCTCTTTGGCCTGCTCTGCGTAGTCAAAACTAGCTTTGTAATCGTTTTGATAAAACCTCAAATCAGCCAAGTTATAGTAGGAAGAGGCTAGGTCAGGATGAATGGCGGGCAGTTCTTGGCGCCGCATGCGGAGGGCTGAAGAAAACCACTTGTCCGCTACCCGGTCGGAACCCATCGCCAAATAGAAGTTACCCAAGTTAGAATGGCTATTGGCTAGTTCGGGATGTCCCCATTCATAGTGTTTTTCTCGGATCTTCAAGGCCTGTTGATATCGTTGAGCAGCAGGTTCGAAGGCGCGCATTTCCATATGGTAATTGCCCAGATCATTATATATCTTGGCCAATTCTAATTTGTCTACGCTTGGATCCGATTCGGCTACTTCCAGGCCTTTTTGGAACAAAATGAGCGCTGTATCCAAGGCTGATTGCTCCAGGGCTATATTTCCTAAAATATCGTAGAGGCGAACCTGAGCGGACGGATCACTCCATTGCCCCTCCTGGTATTGCTTCAATGCATCAGCTGCCAATTGTTGGGCCAAAGCGAAATTAGCTTCCGTTAAAGCCTGATCCGCTGAACTGAGTACAGAATCAATAGTGGGGGAAATATTTTCGGCTCTCGCCGTAACGTTTAGCCAAATAAGGCAACTAAGTAATAAAAGCCGATCCATTCTACTCCTGAAATCTTTTGACTACCAAAGTAGCAGAACTATTTTGTAATTGCTCTATCTTTGGTTGAATATTCATAATAAGCCCGATGATTGTGATTCTTTAGCCTATTACCCCAATTATAAAGCCAACTACACCATGAAACTTGCTACAACCGATCCGAACCCGTATTTTCGGCATCCCAAACGTTTACAGCTCTGCTCTGTAGTCTCGATCACTAAGCAGAATAAGTGCGACATTTTGCTAAACGGATTGAGAAGCTGTTTGAATCTAATCGGGCTGCTAGACAGGTTTAATAAGGAGGTTTTGTTATGGCCCTTTTTTCGTCATATATTTTGCCACGGGCAAAAATATACGCTAGTCCTCAAAAAGAGCCTCAATTGGAAAAAATAAACCTATAACAAAAGTCAAACTCAAACAGCTTCTGATAACCGCATCACTTAACAATTTTCGTCAGCCTTTGTGTACCCACTAGATTCGAACCTAGATCTCGACAAAAATCCAATTTGTCTAAAAAAAATTAAAAAAAGACTCCAAAGAGGAGGACATTTTAGTCTGTTAAACCCACATGAATATGATAACGACATTTTCTGACAAGGCCATCATCGAAGCTATTGGAGCGGGAGGACAGGAAAGACAGAAAGCTATCGCCTTCATTTACAGAGATAAAGCCTTAAAGAACCAAATCGTTGCCTTCGTTAAAAGCCACAATGGAAACCATGAAGATGGAGTCGATGTTTTTCACGAAGGAATTATAGCTTTTGATAAAAACATCCGCAGAGGGAGTTACAAGGGAGAAGGAAAACTAAAAGGATACTTGTACTCTACTTGCCGATTTATCTGGCTAAACAAATTGAAAAGGAATAAGAAGATCGTTTATACAGAGGAAGAGTCACAACTGGATCAAGTCCTTCACGAAAATCCTGAATCACTTTCACTGGCCGAAGAGCAAAAAGATCTATTGCGGAAATTGTTAGGCCAACTGGATACAAAGTGTGGAAAGATCCTTGAGCTTTGGAAACTGTCTTACAGTATGGACGAAATTGCTCAACAAGTCGGATTAAAAGACGGGAGTATTGCCCGCAGACAGAAATATAACTGTTACCAAAAATTGTTACAAATTGTAGACAAAGCACCAAATTTGAAAAACATCTTAAAATGATAATCCCATGGAGGCGAACAATAATCATATCGACCTTATCGAAAAATACCTAAGCAATGACCTCGCAGGAGAGGAAAAACAAGCGTTCGATGAAAAGGTCCATACCGATAGCGAATTTGCCCATGAATTCGAGAGACGTCAAGCTGCTCATACAGCTATTGACTTCCTAATCGCGCAATCTCTAAAGAGTGAGTTGGAGACACTAGAGGAAGAAGAGGAACAAGGCGGGAAGGTTATTTCCCTGCATAAAAGAAAAAGAAACCGGATGGTTTTACTATCTTTAGCAGCGAGTCTCCTACTACTAATTGGCTATTTCTCCTTGATTCATACTACTGGTGATCTAGGAAGTACTGGCCCGCAGTTGGCCGCCGCTAACTATGAAACTCCAGATTACAATATTCGTCGAGGAAATCCTACTGTTGATTTTGAGGACCTTTTGACCAAAGGGATCAATGCTTTAAAACAACAGAATTATCAAACTGCCATTACCACCCTTGATTCCGTCGTACAGGGCAATGAATACTACGTTATTGCACAGTTCTATCTCGCACATGCCTATTATCAGGCCGAGCAGTATAGCGAAGCAGAAGTAGCATTCGATCTCGTCAGTGCGAGCAACGATATTCGCTATCAAGAAGACGCCGAGTGGTATAGCTTATTGGCTTGTCTCGCTACCGAAGGTAATTGTACCGAAAAGATAGATAGACTAGCCAATGATAATAGTCATTCTTATCAACAACAGGTCATCTCCATTCGAGATGACCTTCAGAAATAGATTTGTTAATTCATCTTACTCTACCTCAATAAAACTGAAAATCATGCGTAACCAATTTATACAAACGACTTTATTGCTTCTTGCACTATGTCTTAGTTCTACTTTGTCCTTTGCGCAAGAAAAGATGTCTTTCGAAGAGACGCTTTTCAATGTCAAGGAAATTATGAGTACCTCTGATGAACAAGCAGCGACGACTCGTAGAACCGCCAAATTGGATGCGGCACTAGTTGGTTTCCTGGAAACTGACTTCATGACAAAGTACAAGGACGTAAAATTAGAAGCCGAAAGCCTCGTAGCTACCTTCAAAGCACATCAGCAGGAGTATGCACCAGCGGATGTAACTAGAGTAAGGAAGTCATATACGGCTATTGCAGAGAAGTTCAACCTCCAATTGAGAGAGATCAAGTATGATTTCCTCAACAAGAAGAAATTGAACATGATCCGTAAGTATCCTGAAATGTATTCTGGAAATCTTGAAAATGCCTTACGCGATCTAAAAGATGAGTATTCGCAGACCTTTGAAAGAGATGTAGCAGATGTTACAGGAAGCGACACCTATGCTGCTGGCCCACTAGTGGCTATCTTCGGTATCATCAAGTTAGCCGTGGAATTCACAGACTATCTGACGCGGGTTAAATACGATGCCAGACGTATCAAAGAAGAGCACTTGGACATGTACTTTATCGAGCCGTTCCGCTTCCGTCCTTGGGAAGAGGTTGAGATCGGAGAAGGTGATATTTATAAGACTAAAAATGAGGAAGAGGAAAATTACGAGGAAGAAGAAGAACACAGTCTAAATCCCTTCGGAGAGTCTAAAGGCAAGAAGAAAAAAAATTAGACCTGTAAAAGGAACATAGTAAGATTGACTATTGGCTATTAGTTGTTGGTACTTAGTACTTTGTCTTATCACGGACATTTACCTAATACCGACGGGCTTTAAAGCTCCCCATCTAAGGCTATGAAGTTATGGCTATGTTCCTTTTTTTTTCGGAGAATTTGTCCTAATTTAGTTTCGTAATCTTAGTAAAAACCAAATTGAAAATGTGTCTCATCTAAAATTGCGAGTTTATTTATTCTGAATAACAATCGCACGTTTTTACAGACTCATACTACCAGGTTGCTCTTTTTTGCAACCGATCAAAGAACATTCTTGCAATATCACCCAAGTTTCTAAACAAAAGGTTTTGGTAAGTATCACGCTTACGTAATTACTGGATTTACACGCCCCTGGTTTTTACTGCGCAAAGCTGCCTACTGATGAAAAGATGATCAATTGCTTGTAATTGATTAGGTCTGCTCATGCCCTTTTGTTGGCATTCTACTCCCCTGATAGCTTTGCAATATAGTTAGGCAGTAATTTTTTTTGACAAGTTGGTAACAAAGCCCGTTGGGGCTTCATTAATAATCGAATCAACAAAGTTCTTTGAAATAGTTTGGCCGGAAATAACACTTTTACTCGAATTATAAGTCGAAGGGAAAGGAAACGAGTAGCCCTATTCAAGCTATGCTTCCTGATGGATACACCAAACTAGTGTACCTATCCTCGAAGCTACTTAAGCTTGGCGCGGCAAAGGGGTAAATGATTCATAAGCATACCCTGCTCCTCCTTCCAACATCGACATATCTACTAACACACACTTTTAGGGTTACAAGATTACATTCTGAAATGCATCTCCCGAAATGTTAAGAAAATCTTAAAATTATTTTTTTTGGGGACATTACTTACCCCTGGTTTTACGATAACATGTAAGCAATTAATTTCAATACGGTGGTTAAGCAACCCTTTCGATTTGACCTAAAACTCATAGAACCAATTCGAAAACATTTAACCTCTAAAAATCACTTTTATCATGAGAAATTTGTTTTTAACCTTCTTCTGTTTTGCAATCTGTGCTACTGTCGCTTTTGCTCAAGACCCAGGAAATCCTTCTAAGACGGACATTTTGAGCGAAGAAAGTGAAATCGTTAAGGAACAAAAATCAAAAACTGGCAAAGCCATTGCCCCGAAAGGCACTGAAGTACCTGTTAAGAAATCTAGATCAAGTTCAGCGAAGAAAATTGCTGGTCAGTACATCGTGATTTTGAAAGAAGATCAGGCACAACTAAAGTCTTTCGCTCAGCAAAAATCTAGCGATACTAATCGCGATAGCCGAGTAGCAGCCGCTAAAAAGCACGAAGCAGCCGCTAAAAAGGCTATTATCAAGGCCGCCGGCGAAATGGGCGTTTCCGCTGCAGAGATCGATCAGATCTTTACAGGCGCACAGAGTGGTTTCTCTGTTAAGCTAAAAAACAAAAAGTCTGCTAACTCTTGGTTCACCAAAACAAAGAGTTCAAAAGCTACTAGCGAAGTATTTGAAGATCAAGAAGTAGAGATTTCTGCTCACACGGTAGAGTCTGTGGTCGAAGGAAATACGGCAGCTGCATGGGCTCCTCAATATGCTGACTATGGCAACTGGGTAGCTGGTGGTTGTAACTGTAATGGTTACGGTAAGTGGATCTGGGTACTAGATACCGGTATCGACTTGAACCACCCTGATCTAAACGTGAGAGGCGGCGTATTCGCAAGATCTTTCATCGGTAGTGAGCCTTCTGCGGAAGACTATCACGGACACGGTACACACGTAGCAGGTATCTCTGCTGGTAAAAACAACAGCTTTGGTGCAAAAGGAATTGCTTACAATGCTTGGGTTGTACCTGTGAAAGTATTGAACCGTTACGGAAGCGGATCTTGGTCTGGTATCTTGGCCGGTTTGAACCACGTATACAAGTACGGAATCAAAGGGGATGTCGTTAACATGAGCTTGGGTGGATCTATCAGCCCTTCAGCAGCT
Organism: Saprospiraceae bacterium; assembly: GCA_019634045.1. Taxonomy (GTDB): domain Bacteria; phylum Bacteroidota; class Bacteroidia; order Chitinophagales; family Saprospiraceae; genus DT-111. Next base: position 18,921 of record JAHQWA010000414.1, on the reverse strand, counting down.
CCTACAGCAGTAGAAAGGGCCATCAAGAGACTAGCCGGCAAAGGTATCTATGTGGTAATCGCAGCAGGTAACAGCAGCAAAAATGCAAGAGGAGCGACTCCTGCACGTGTAAACGGATCTAAGATCTACACCATCGCTGCTACACAAAAGAGTCCATACTGGTGGGCACACAGATTCGCAAGTGGATACTCTAACTACGGTAAGCCACCTGTAGACTTTGCAGCTCCTGGTTCTAGCATCTACTCTACCTACAAAAACGGTGGATACGGATACATGACTGGAACTTCTATGGCAGCTCCAAACTTCTCTGGCGCACTACTATGCGGAACCAAGAACAAAAAAGGCTACTACTACTACAAAGTCAGTCCTAGCAGCCACAACTTGTACGTAATTCGTGCTAAAAACTAAAGAAGAAGGATAGATTAACAGACGCAAAGCGTTTGTCAGCCTTTAAAAACTAAACCTATCTAGAACAGCTTCAGATCCGTTGATCTGGAGCTGTTCTTTTGAAATTTAAACACCAATCGCTTTCTTTTTAAAGAAAAGATATTACTTTTACGTCGTTATTAGGATTTACCTCCTCAAGTCTTCGTCTCAAATTTCTCCTGTTTTTCTCAATTTCATTTTGTCTCAAAAAAAGATTCTCCATTCGTTTTGCATCATTTTCCTGTAGATTGGATTGTGCTTTACTTCCATTCTATCCATTTTTTGTGTTTAACATTAAGTTGGTCCTCTATCTGTCAATGAACAGCATTACACAGTAATTAACTGTGACTAGCCAGTTTTATGACAGATACTAAAAGGTTCAGGATAAGTATACCCGAAGCAAGTCCATAAGAGACCTGCTTTGTCACATATTCTATGCTTTAAAACCTATTTAGTAATGAGTTTTCTGTACAGCAACCCATCAAACCTGTATGAAACTCCAAACATCTTAATCATGAGAATTTTTTTATTGAGCGTACTATGCCTATTTGCCGTTTCTACCATTGGCATGGCGCAAGACCCCGGTAATCCTTCTAAATCTGACATCCTAACGGAATCCAGTCAAGAGGTGACTAGTAAAAAGAAAGCAGCAAGCCTCATTGCTGAGCCGACAGCGAAAGATGCCATACCAATCAAGAAGTCTGCAGCCACTGCCAAGAAGATACCTAACAGTTACGTGGTTGTCTTAAACGAAGACTTTGTGAAGCCAATGGCGGCACAGAAGTCCAGATCTAGCAATCGTGAAGCTCAAGCTGCTGCCGCTAATAAGCACGAAGCTGCAGCGATCAAACAAATTAGGAAGTATGCTACTGAAACGCTAGGCCTGAGCAATAGCGAGATCAAAGAAGTATATGCTGGCGCCGTTTCTGGGTTTTCTGTAAAATTAGCTAATAAGAAATCGGGAGCTTCCTGGATGACTAAGACCAAAAGCACCAAAAACACAGCTGATGTCTTCCAAGACGAGGAGTTTGAATTGGCTGATCATGCTATTGAGTCCGTAGTCGACACCTACAACCCTGAGGCATGGGCCGCTCAGACTTCCAGTTATGGAAAATTTGTAGCAAATGGCTGCGATTGCAGAAACTTCAACAAATGGGCTTGGATCATTGATACAGGTATCGACTTGAATCACCCTGATTTGAATGTAGTGGGAGGCGTTTATGCTAAGTCTTTTGTGCCTGGCGAATCAGCGGAAGATTACCGCGGACACGGTACACACGTAGCAGGTATCGTAGGTGCCAAGAACAATAGCTATGGTTCTCTTGGTGTAGCTTCTGGTGCTCGAGTGGTACCGTTGAAAGTTTTCCCTAGAAATGGTGGAGCACCTTCATCCTACATCGTAGCAGCCCTAAACCATGTGTACAAATATGGTATCGCCGGAGATGTAGTCAACCTTAGCTTAGGAGGATCAATTAATCCAAGCGCCCCTCGGACTATTGTTGAGACTGCCATCAAGCGTTTAGCTGATAAGGGAATTTATGTTACCATCGCGGCGGGGAACTCCAAAAGACATGCTAGAGGATTTCATCCTGCTCGTTTCAACTACAGCAAAGTGTATACCATTGCCGCGACTCAATGGACCCTTTTCTGGTGGTCCCCTAGCTTTGCCAGCAATTACTCCAACTATGGTAAGCCACCAGTAGACTATGCTGCTCCTGGTTCAAGCATCTATGCTCCGTATAAGAATGGAGGTTATGCTACTTTGTCAGGAACTTCTATGGCAGCACCGAATTTCGCCGGCGTGTTGCTCTGTCAAATAAAGAACAAACGAGGATTTAGCTACTTGAAAGTACCACAGCAGTCCGGACTTTACGTACTTCGAAATAAATAGATCAATTCCAGATCATCATCAAATTACCTCCGAATACACTATTCGGAGGTAATTTGATTTTAGTGGAGGTGGTAAACGCCTGTGGCAACGATGACAGTTGCCCGCTAAAGGCGAAGAGAAAAGAAATACGCTACCGATTATCCACGATTCTCCATGATTTATCCAAGATACATTGACTCTTACCACGAAATAACCGCAAATTAACCAAGAACCTATTAGGCATCTTCCCTTTGTTGCTGGTTTCCCCCCTGCGTTTATTCCCCAGTAAGCAACATCTATCTATCTTGCATAATCAGAGCGAAATACGCTTTTCTATCTCTGTGACTCATTAATCATTATGAGTTGGTCATTGTAATTCATAATGATGAATGACAATGCCCCATGGCATTTCATCTTTTCCTCAACTTCTAAAATTCTACAAAATGAAAATAAATTATACGCTTCTAATGATGGTTCTTGTCATAGGATTGATGACAAACTGTAATACATCACCCAAAAATAACCCTCAGGCCGCCACGGAGAAGATGGCCGATGCTAGTGATGACTGTATTGATGAATCATTGAAAGGTGAATATCCCTGTACAAAAGAGAACCGCCCGGTTTGTGGTTGCGATGGAAACACCTATGCCAACCCTTGTTTGGCTAAAAAGGCAGGAGTATCTAAAACTACCGATGGGCCTTGTACGAGTGGATCTAACAAAGCAACGAGTTACATTATACAGCTAGACCCCTCTGCCTTTCCTGAATTAGAAAAGTTTGAAAAGGACAACCCGGGAAGCGATCGCCCCACCTCAGATGGAGAAAGTGAAGGAGAAAAGTTTGCCAAAAAGCAAATCATCAAATTTGCGAAAGAAAAGCTGGACATTAATCCATCTCAAATTACTCAATATTATAGCGGTATCCTTTTTGGATTCGCCGCTACGATCCCGGCCAACAAGATAGACAGCTTTTTGACCAAGCTTAAAAGCCTCAAGGAAATATCCAGCTATGAAGTAGACGGAGTAATGGATATCAATAACAATTAGAAAATACTACTACCCGATCAAAAGAGTATTTTCTTTCACCTAATTTCCCAACAAGTTTCGATTTGGGCACAGGATAGCAATTATCTCTACCTCAGTCGATGAAAACGCTTTCAAATGAAAAAGTTTACAATTTATTTGTGTTTCCTCATTTTTATAACCCCTTTGGTGGAGGCACAGAACGCATTGATCAACCCCATTAATCAAGACCTTTCAGCGGTTGAGCAAAAACGCATGGTGCAGCTCGACAACCAGACGCTTTATGACGAAGAAATGAAGAACCGAGAAGCTGGTGAGCTTCCACGCTTCGCACATAAATTCACTGTAGACTGGAACTCCAACGAACATGGCACTTGGGAATATACCCAAGGCAATCTCGCCGTTTGGAGACTCCGAATCACTTCGAAAGAAGCCAAGTCATTGAATTTTGGCTTCAGCAAGTTTCGGCTCCCTACCAATGCGAACCTCATTCTTTACACGGCTGATTTCAAGGACCTGGTAGGCCCGCTGACCAGTGCCGACAATAAAGACCACGAAAGACTTTGGACTCCCATCGTCCTTGGCGATGATGTGATCATAGAAGCACAGATCACTCAAGATGAGGTGGATGGGTTTGTATTGGAAGTCAGCGAGGTGAATCACGACTTCATGGGGATCAATAGCCTCATGACAACTTCAGCTTGCCATATTGATGTCAATTGCGGCACTGCAGATGGTCATCCTGAAATTGAGGATTTCCGAGATCAGATTCAAGCAGTAGCCATGTACACCTTGAACGGTGATCGAACTTGTAGTGGTGCATTGATCAACAATACCAATCAAGACTGTCGTCCCTTCTTCCTAACCGCTAATCACTGCGCGGTGACTACGGACAACGCTTCCACCATTGTTGCCTATTGGAATTACCAAAATAGTAGCTGTAGAGACTTGGGCAGTACTGCCAGTGGTGCGGATGGCGATGGCCAACTAAGTGTCTTCAATATGGGCGCCAGCTTAAGAGCAAGTACCCCTAAGACGGACGTTGCCCTAATCGAATTTGACAACGCTATTCCTGCTAATGCCAATGCCTTTTTCGTGGGTTGGGACCTTGCAGAAACAATGCCCGGTAAAGCAATAGGAATTCACCATCCACAAAGTATGGAGAAAAGAATCTCCTTTGAAAATGATGCCGTATTCCAAGGTACTAATAATGGTGATCCGGATGAAAACGGCAACTATATTGTGGTACCCGATTGGGATTTTGGTGTGACGGAGGTAGGATCATCAGGTTCTCCTTTGTTTAATGGAGACGGGTATGTGATTGGACAGCTTTTTGGTGGGCTCATTTATGATGATGTTAATTGCGGTGCCAGTGGTCAAGAAGATTACTATGGTTGGATCAACAAGTCTTGGGAAGGTTCAGGTTCTATGGACACCCGCTTAAGAGATTGGTTAGACCCTCAAGGTACAGGCGTCACCATTTTGGATGGGAAATACCAAGATGGTTGCCAAGCATTAGCTATTACCGATACTTATCAATCTGTTTGTGCCTTAGATAACGATCAACTCACTTTTGATCTCACTGCTGGTGCTAGTGGTTCCGTCAACTTGAGTGTGATTGAAAAGCCTGGAGCGATGACTGCTTCTTTTGCTTCCTCAAGCTTGCAAGCCAACCAGAGTACAACCCTAACCTTAGGTAACTTGGGGGCACTACCAACGGATGACTATACCGTTACCGTACAAGCTAGCTTTGGTGGTTCCACTACTGAATTTACCCTCTTCCTAGAGTTGCTACAGAATGTACCTAACCTAGTGAGCCTGACCGAACCTGCTGATGGTTCTGACAATGCACAATTGACTCAACCACTCACTTGGCAGGCCGTAACCAATGTCAACGGATATGAAGTACAATTGGCTACAGATGCCAACTTCCAAAGTATTGTAGCTGAAGTTAGCGACTTCAGCGGCACTACCTATCTTCCAGGAGTCTTGCTTGAACAGGGAACAACCCACTACTGGAGAGTAAGAGGAAACAATGCTTGCGGTACTGGCGATTGGTCTACGACCTCCAGCTTTACTACACTTGACAATGACTTCCAAGGTTGTATTACCTTGAATGCTATTGATCTTCCGATCAATATTGATGCCGCAGATTCCGGTGATTACACCTCAACGATCAACTTCCCGTTTGGAAGTGATATGGATATCGTTGAAAAGATTAGGATAATAGATATCAAAGGAGATCACAGTTGGATTGGAGATTTGACTATGCGTCTGGAAAGTCCAAAAGGCACCAACATTACCTTGATCGAAGAAGAGTGCTTTGACTCAGAATCTTTTGAAATTGGATTCGATGATCTTAGCCCTTTCTCCCTCACTGACTTGGAATGTCCGTACGAGAATAACGTCATTTATGCACCTCAAGATTCTTTAGCTAACTTTGTTGGAGAAAATCCAAATGGGGATTGGAAACTTACCGTATCCGATGGCGTACCAGATGATGGAGGTGTGTTCAGCAGCTGGACGATCGAGGTTTGTCTAAGTACGATGACTCCTACTCGTGAAGTTATTCCACCAAGTAGTATCAAGCTGTTCCCCAACCCGGCTCGAAACACAGTATTCTTGGCAGTAGACCATCAACTTAGTACGCAAGGTATGCTGGTAAATGTTCTTAATCTGCAAGGAAGTCGGATGTTGACACAGCGTGTGGACGCCACCCACTCAACGGAGTTGGACGTTTCACAATTAGCACCGGGAATGTACCTGGTACAACTACAACTTGAAGGACAAACGGTCAATAAGAAACTAATTATCCATTGATACGATGAATAGAATAATAAGTGTTTGCGCCTTATGGCTGTTCCTCGTCCCAGCCTTTAGCCAGTCCTTTCCCACGGGCTTAGTCTTGGATGACGAAGATTATGAGTCGCAAACTTTTACTTCTAGCAATATTCAATTTGAAGGATCAAAGGCAATGGTGCGCCAGGTAGACCTGGCGCCCTATTGCCCTGAGATCCGGCATCAAGGGGAGATTTCCTCCTGCGTCGGTTGGTCAGCGGGCTATGGCGCTCTAACAATTGAGCGGGCTATCGCCAATGAGTGGAGTGATCAAGGCATGATTACAGAAAATGCCAATTCAGCCCTTTTTGTGTACAATCAGGTACAAAAAGGGGATTGTACTAGCGGAATTGTCATTAGTAAGGCACTGCAAGCCCTATTGGAAAAGGGGAATTGCCTGGCCAAAGAGTATGATTTTGATGTAAACGATTGCGGAAGGGAGGTCACTCCAAACCTCTTTGAAAGTGCTCGGCAATATCAAATCAGTGACTACATACCGCTATTTAAGACCAGCGCTCCTGCCGAGGAGAAAATTCAGATGGCCAAACGAGTTTTGTCGCAGCGCAAACCCGTCGTGATTGGCATGCGTATCCTCCAGAATTTCTTGCAGATTCGAGAAGGAGACAACAGTTGGTGGCCAACTATTGGCAACAAAACGCCTGCTGGTGGTCATGCCATGGTAGTGGTTGGCTTTGATGATGATAAATTCAAGACGCCAAACCCGAATCCCAATATGGCTGGCGCATTCAAGATCATGAATAGCTGGGGAAAAAACTGGGGAGAGGATGGCTTCATCTGGATTCGCTATGCGCATTTTGCAGAGTATTGTAGATATGCCTACGCTATTATCCTTCAAGATGGGGCGCCGATAGATCTTTCTGAGGAAGCCAATCTTGCCGCACAAGACATTCCCAAAGTGGATGCCAACACGCCTACTGCTGCTGCTACAGCCGAAACCCGAAAACTATTACAGTTATCTGGCTCCTTCGGTTTCCAAAAGTTTACCGGTGAATGGTACAACAGTGAACCCGTCTTCAAAGAAGCCAAGGTAAAGCTGCAAAATGGCTATTACACCTTAAATGGTAAGTCAAAAATTGGTGACAGTTTTCAACTCTACGTAAAAAGTGGCTTTGACAATGGCTACATCTATGTATTTAGTGTTGATGCCGCAGGTAAGACAGCCGTTCACTTTCCTAAAGAACAATCTAATAACATCAACCTAAAGGCGCGAGAATCTGCCTTGGTGATGAGTGGTGGAGCCTTACTCAATATCCCTGGTGGGAAGCGTGTTTTACGACTCAGACAACCTGGCGATGATCACCTCGTCGTCCTATTTTCTACCCAGAAGATTACACAAGACATCCAAGTATTTTGCGATATGCTCTTGGAAGACAGGAATAACCTAGTTTCTTCCCTTCGAAAGAAACTCGACCAATGGATGGTTACTCCTACTGACATCACGTATTCAAAATCCGGAATGGGCTTTGAAGTCAGTACTAGAAGTGTCGGAAAAATTGTACCTCTAATATTAAAAGTTAACGTCTCAGAATAACTCAACGATGAAACGCCTACTCATAACCCTAGCAACCATTATTCCTTTCTTTCTATCCGCCCAACCTAACCAAACACCACTTTGGGCAGATATTATTGGCACCCACAACTCCAATGCCCTCACCAAAGTTATTGAAGCCACCAATGGGCACATTGCCGCCGTTGGTGAACTACATAGTGGGGGAAAGGAAGGCCTTTTCGTGCTGTACGATTATAGTACCGGAACACAGCTGGAAAAGAAGACTTATGGTGGAAAAAAAGATGATATTTTACAGTCTCTGGTACAGACCGCAGATGGACACTTTATCCTAGCAGGGTATTCTGCTTCTTTCCAAAGCAAGGCGGCCGGCTGGTTGCTCAAAGTCGACGAAAAGGGTAAAGTGATCTGGCAACAGGATGTCGGCAAAGGCCTTGAAAACCGATTTCATGAATTGGTGATGCTAAAAGACCAGACGATGATTGCCAGTGGCATCAAGGATGGAAGATTGTGGATGTACAAATTTGATGCCGACGGCAAGATGATCTGGGATAAAACCTTAGTCAACGTTCCAATGGGCACTGTACAAGGAATGCAGGTCAACGATAAAGATGAAATTTTCGTTACGGGCAATACCGTCAAATCTGGAGAGACCCGCAAAGACAATATCTATGTGGTTAAAACAGATGGGAGCGGCAAACACATCTGGGGGCACGAGTATGGTGATAAGGGCTGGGAAGAAGCCCAGGATCTGATTATTACCGCTGATGGAAGTTTAGTAGTGGTAGGCAATACCATCAATGGAGGCTTTGGCAAGATTGATATGTTGCTGATTAAGATAAATGCCTTGACGGGTTCCCAACAGTGGATTCAACCCTTTGGGGGACGTGAAGATGATTTAGCATCATCGGTGATCGAGACCTTCTCTGGTGAATTTGTGGTCGTTGGGAAGACCTCCTCTCACGCCCGGGGCGCTAAAGATAGCAATGCTCGATTGGTAGGTGTTGGAAGAGGTGGTGATCGATTGTGGGAAATTAATCCAGGTCGGGATAAAAATGACGAGGGTCGTCATATGATCCAACTACATGATGAAAGTTTGTTGTTTGTTGGTCGTACCAATCAACGAGAAGATGGAGCCTGGATTGTGCGTTACGAATCCATGAAACCACCAACTCTAATTTCAGCTAAAGGAGAATTCAATATTGCTAGAACCAAATTCTGGCTAAAGACCGCAGATGGCTATCTACAGCCCAATTCTCGCTCATATGTATCCTTTAATATCACCAATCAAGAAGCTTTCGATCTAGATAATGTAAGTGTAAGACTAGTTGATCAAAGTCAAAGTAAAGAAATCTCTTACTGGGCCAACACCTATTTAGGTCCATTAAAAAGAGGGGAAACGAAAGAAGTGAAAATCCCGGTCTCCAGTAATCAAATTGCCGAAACAACGGACAATCGATTTGGAGTAAGTGTATTATCCAACAACCAAGAGATTTCGGTTTTCACAGAAGTCATCAAAACCAAAAACCCAAGACCCGCTACCCTGGTCATTGCCAAGGATTTTGTAAGACCAGAAGGAAATACCGAATTCAGTCCACGGAGCATTACCCTAGAGGTAGAAAACAAAGGGGACCAAGTGGCGAATGGCGGGAAAGTGATGATCAATGCACCGGAGGGCATTCAAGTCCTAGGAAGCCGCGAGCTACCCTTAGGCGAGATCCTACCGCGCGCCCTAAAGCGACTCAATATAAGAATTCAGAAAAAAGCACAATTCGAAGGCAGTAGTACGGTGATAGAATGTGTGATCGTCGACGCGCTGGGTAAAAGAACACGTAAGAATATCAACGTGAGCTTCGATGTCTACGTAGCCGCCGATGGCTTTGAAGATATCCTATTTACTGCTCCAAACGAAGCAAAAATCAATATCAAACGTGTCACTTCGGACCGAGCCAACTTCCGCATTGAAGCTACCATCAGTACGGCACAGGGTAACCTTTCACCTCAGGACGCCCGCGTTAGGATCAATGGCCGGACTCCCGATAACTCCAAAATGGATGAGGCACAATTGCAACCTCCCACCCAACGGTCGGGCAAGTTCCGCTATGCCTACGAAAATGTGCTGCCCCTTGAAGAAGGAGAAAACCACATCACCATCGAATTCAAAACGGATAACGGTATTCTGCAATCTAGAGAGCTGATCGTCAACTACACGCCAAGAAAACCTAACCTGCATGTACTGGCCATCGGTATCCCTCATCAAGATTTGAAGTACACCACCAACGATGCAAAAGACTTTGCTGCCATGTTCGCCAATCAAGCTGGGCCTGATAAAACCTATGAAAAAGTCTTTGTAGAATCCCTTTTCAGTGCGGAACAAACGCGTAAAACACCAATTTATGCAACTTTTGCAGATCTTCAACGCCGATATCGTAACGAAAACCGAGAAGACCAGATTAAAGAAGATGATGTACTGATCGTATTTATTTCCTCACACGGAAAAGAAGACAATGGATCATTCAAGATTTTGGCTTCGGATTATCACCTATACCCCACCGCTGCCATGATTGATTACCAAAAAGAGATCTTAGACATCTTGGAGGGCATAGAATGCAAGAAATTCGTGTTCATCGATGCCTGCCATAGTGGAGCGGCAGAAGGCGGAAGAGAATCTTCCATCCAAGTTCGCCGGGCGCTGGAAAAAATCAATAATGCCTATCCCGGCTTAAATGTGATTACTTCTAGCCAACAAGATCAACTGTCTTACGAAGACGATCAATGGCAAAATGGGGCTTTTACCGAAGCCACCCTAGAAGCCTTTAACAACATACTTTGCACGGATGATAGTGGCTCTTACCTGGCCGATACGGACAGTAACAAGTATATCACTTTTGACGAACTGTATGACTTCCTGAAGAAACGTGTACGTGGCTTGGTCAAAGCGACAAAAGGCAAAGATCAAATGCCGAAAAAGAATGAAAACGAAAGTGGAGGAGATTACCCAATTTTCATCCTTCACTAGATACCACAGCATCTTAAATTAAACTCAACCCTATGGCGTAGAGGAGGTGTATAAGCCCCTCCTCTACGTCAAACTGACTGCCAGCCTGCTTATTTCTAAAAGGGTATGCTCCAGTGCTTTGTTGGTGATCGCCAAATCTGCACTTAAGGCGGGTCAGTGTTATGCATCAGTACCCTTAAAACCTGTGTCTCAACTTACATCCCATGTTTAATGCTCGGATAACTCTTGTCGCATTATTCGTAACTACCTATGCCTACATTTCTGCACAAACGTCCTTTTGCACGGTAGGCTTTGACCAACTGTCTCCAAACACTTTAGAATACTTCGTACCTGGCAGTCGGTTCGCAGATGCGGATAATGATGGTGACCTAGACTTCTTTGCCTTTAGGCCCAAGCTAGTAGATAACACCTCCACAACTCCACCAGAGATCAGGCTGTTCCAAAATAATGGAACGAGCTTTTCTCTTTTTACTACACTCACTACCGATCGTTTTGATCTGGCTGATATTAATGGAGATGGCCGGCTTGATATCGTATCTATTGATCCGGATATAGGTAATGCCATCCGTTTATACCTCAATACCGGTACCTCTTTCACCTTAATTCCTGTCTACACCGCCCCAACCAACGTCACCTTTGCTGGGACGCCAGAATTTGTCGATTATGATAATGACGGTGACTTAGATATTAGTTGTGGCGTTTTCCGGCGGTCCAATGGAGCTGTATTCATCTTGGAAAATGATGGATTCCTAGGTTTTACCCAGCAGGAACTCTTTGCCATCAGCGGTTCTGGGAGGAATACCGTGACGGACGTCAAATGGCGAGATATTGACAACGATGGCGACCACGATTGCTGGGGCCTATTTGAAGGAGCTGATGCGGCTGGAAACTTCAGAACCTTTCCCGATATCTATATGAATCAGGGCGATGGGACATTCAATCGCGCCACCGCTCGCCCTCCATCAGCAGATCGTAGTTTGCTAGAAGATTTCGACAATGATGGCACTGTGGACATGATTGTCTGGGGAGATGGCTTCCAATCGGATAATCCGGGGGCGAGTTTCCGCTACTATCGGGGTGGACCGTCGGGTACCAATGGCTTCGTCGGAAGTATTTCGACGGGTGACAATGAGAATATATTTGATATCGTCACCTTCGACTTCGACAACAACGGCTTCCTGGATCTAATGGTCTATACCAGCAACAGCCAAACTTTCAACAGGAGGTATACCATATACCGAAATGATGGTAGCACCTTCACGCCAGACATCTTCGGGCCTAGTACGACCTTTAGCGCACCATACTTCGCAGACTTCAATAAAGATAATACAGCTGATTATGCCAATGCCACTTTTGTTATTGGTGCCAGTATCGCGATTAATTACTTCCAAGGAAATGCGCCCCAATCGACCTGTCCTGCTAATACTCGACCCAATGCGCCCACTAGTCTCAGCTCTCAAGTTGATGGAAACAGCGTATCACTATCTTGGCTGTCTTCCGATGCTAACCAAAATACAGCCTCTTTAACCTACGAGATATTCCTGCGGAATCAAAGCACGGGCCAAATACTATATGCCCCCAGCTCCGACCAAACCAGTGGGCTACGAAAAGTTGCTGCGCCGGGGCGCCATGGCAGCAATGGCAGTTGGACATTTAATAATCTACCCGATGGACAATATGCTTGGCAGGTACAGGCTATTGATCATTTCTATAGTGGAAGCCCTTGGTCATCAGGAGATTTCCAAATCGGTACCGCCCCTTGCCCAGCCTACACCCTGGACGAGGTGACAGACCCTGGTTTTAGCAGGTATTCCAAATTTGCAGACTTTGATAATGACGGGGACAAAGATCTAATCATCATTCAGGATAATGGAGACAACCCTCCCCAATTGCATATCCTGCAAAACAAAGAAGGAACTCTTCCTCTTCTTGATCCATGGAATGAAAACCAAATACTAGCAGAACATTTTGACTTAGGAGATGCCGATAATGACGGTGATATTGACATCGTATTTGTTGATAATACCGCGATCTATCTATTGGTCAACAACAATGGAACATTCGAACGCAAGGAGATTTTTAACTCCGTTGAGGGTTGGACCACCTCCAGGCCTGCATTTTTGGATTATGACAATGATGGTGACCTTGATGTTGTTCACTTTAATAGCGTGTTCTTTACCCAATTCAATGGATTAGCCTTTTATGAGAATCGAGGCGACCTAGATTTTGGCCCCGGTACCGATTACCAATTTTCAGAAAATACAGTGGCCGATCTAAGAGTAGCCGATTTTGATAATGATGGAGATACCGACGTCATTACAGAAGAACGTAACCCCTTCATCCCTGACCTCCCCCATCAGATAAACATTTATTTGAATGAAGAAGGTACTTTCACTTTGGGGCCAAATGTGGGCTCCACGGGGCAAGGATTAGGTGCTTTCGATATTGGAGATATTGACAACGACGGCGATTTGGATGTGATAGGCTCAGGATTATTTCAATTCGGTGCATCCACCCGCTTCTACTTGAATGACAATCTGAATTTTGTAGAAGTCCCAGTCCTGAATCAGGGCTTTGGACACCTTAGACTGGGGGATTATAACAATGACGGCTTTCTAGATCTAGCGGCCAGTACTTTTCTGTATGCTTCAAGCCCCACAGCTCCTAGCGTGGTGGAATTCACACAACTATTTCAAAATACGGGTGGCACCTCTTTGGTCGCGGAAAACATCAACTTCAGTTTCCCAAATCTTGCTTACCTAAAAGTGGGTGTGCTTCCAGAATGGGTAGATTTCAACAATGACGGAATTCTGGATATCTACCAGCAATACTTTGCTACTTACAATGAGACCAATACGGAAACTGTCTGGCGAGACCAAGGTTTAATGTATCTGAACGAATCCACCTGCGAGATCAATACCGCCCCAAGCCCACCTTCAGGACTAGATGTAGATATAAATGGTAGTGATGTCCTATTAAATTGGAAAGATGGTTCTGACCCTGAGCAGCCTTCCTCTTCGCTAAGCTATAAGGCCTTTTTATACGATGTACAAAACCAGATCTATCTACAACCTCATGGCCACCCAGATAATGGCTACCGTCATCTGGTCCAGATCGGAAACCAGTTTCAAACCAGGTCTTGGCTCGTCAAAGATTTGCCGGATGGTGAATACTGCTTTAAGGTGCAAGCCATCGACCATGCCTACGAAGGGAGTAGTTGGAGTGAAGAACTATGCTTTACGGTATTAAACTGTCAACTCGCTACCGAGGCCATAGCACTTAATCCGGTTATATGTGAAGGAGAAAGTGCCAATCTCAGAGCCATCTCCTCTGAAGGGACTGGTGAGGTACAATACCAATGGAACAATGGATTGGGCACCGGGCCAGCCCACACTGTTACGCCCACTAGCACCACCGTTTACCAAGTTACCGCTACAGACGAAGCAGGTTGTACAGCGACGGATACAGCAGTAGTTGTCGTCAACCCACTGCCGATCGTAGAGGCCAGCCCAGACACCGCGATTTGTGACGGTGCTTCCCTTACCTTACTAGCAACTGCTAGTGGAGGAAGTGGAGGCAATTATCAGTTTTTGTGGGACAATGGACTAGGCGCTGGTGCGACACACAATGTAAGCCCTACTATCAGTACCGACTACGCAGTGGCTGTACGAGATGGAAATGGTTGCATAAATACAGATACCGCTAATGTCATTCTCAATCCGCGTCCTACCGTAGTAGCAGCCCCTGACACAGCTATATGTGAAGGAGAAACGGTGACCTTAGTAGCAACTGCTGGTGGAGGTAGTGATGGGTACACTTTCACCTGGGATAATGGCTTAGGCAATGGACAAACACATGATGTTACGCCAGATACCTCCACCACTTATTCCGTTACCCTTACCGATGCCTTTGGATGTGCTGACCGGGATCAGGCCACGATCATTGTCAACCCATTGCCCACCGTCGAGGCTAGGCCAGATACTACCGTTTGCCAGGATGAACCGGTGCTCTTAATCGCGGTTCCCAGTGGCGGAAGTGGTGCCAACTACCAGTTTTTGTGGGATAACGGATTAGGTGCGGGGCCATCCCATACGGTCAATCCTTCTGCTAATACAGACTATGCGGTCATCCTCAGAGATGGAAACAACTGTACTGCAAGGGATACGGCTAATGTCTTCGTCAGCCTCCCCCCTATCGTGATTGCTGAACCTGATACAAGTATCTGTGAAGGGGAAACTGTCCCACTCTCGGCGACAGCTAGTGGCGGTGCGGGGGGATATACCTTTGCTTGGGATAATGGTTTCGGCAATGGGCCTACACATACCGTCAGCCCTGATACGACTACCGCCTATACCGTTACTGTCACGGACGAGGCAGGTTGTACGGATCAAGATGTAGTTACAGTGATTGTTAATCCATTACCCACAGTGGTAGCAAGTCCTGATACATCTATTTGTGCGGGTAGTCCAGTTTTCTTGACAGCGACCGGAAGTGGAGGCAGCAACGGAAATTATAGCTTTGAATGGGATAATGGTCTAGGAAGTGGTGCCTCACACACGGTAACGCCTACTGATACTATTACTTATACCGTGGTCTTAACGGATGGAAACGGCTGTACAGCCACAGACCAAGTCACCCTATCCGTCGCCCCAAGTCCGACGGTGACTGCAAATCCAGATACTAGCATTTGTGTGGGTGAAAGTGTGCTAATTTCAGCCACGGCCAGTGGTGGTAGTGGTTCAACCTACAATTTTAATTGGGATAATAGCTTGGGGACGGGTGCTTCACATACCGTTACCCCAACGCAATCAACGATATATACCGTGATCGTGACCGATGAAAACGGTTGCACAGGTACGGATCAGCTTACCATCACGGTTAATCCTCTCCCCATTGTAAATCTTGGACCTGATACTAGTATTTGTATTGGCGAGGATCTAGTACTCTTTGCTGAAGCTGGAGGAGGGGATGGAGACTATACCTTTACTTGGGATAACGGATTAGATCCAGGACAAACGCAAGTAGTAAGCCCTAGTACAATAACAACCTATGCTGTGGTTCTAGAAGACGGCAGCGGCTGCCGAGATACCGATTCTATTACGGTCCTAGTGGATCCATTGCCTGGAATCGAAATTCAATCTGTTAATTGTGATCCGAATTTGACAACTTATCGGGTGGACGTACAAATTGAAAGCACCCACACCCTCTTCACTCCTATTGGGGAACTGATAGATAATGGAGGGGGAAGCTTTTCTATTACCAACATTCCCATAGGAACGGACTTACTATTAACTATCACGGATCCCAATCTAGATTGTAGTAGTCAAGAAACCGTTACTGCTCCAGACTGCAGTTGTCCAACTGATATCCCGCCACCAATAAGTGGTGGAGACCAGTCCTATTGCGTGGGGGATGACGTTCCTCCACTAAGTGTTAGTGTCGCAGACACCTTATCGGTTAACTGGTACGATGCAGAAACCGGCGGACAACTGATCTTTCAATCGAGCACGACCTATACCCCGTCCGCACCAGGAACTTATTATGCGGAAGCTTTTGTAATCAGTAGTGGCTGCCCTAGTGTGACGCGTACAGCTGTCAGCCTAGCGGAGTTGGCATTACCTACTGTGACGATCATCGGAGACACCATTATCTGTGCAGGTGAGTCGACGACATTAACTGCCATTGGTGCTGACACGTACAGCTGGAGTACTGGCGAAACCTCCGAGAGTATTGAAATTGGGGAAGCTGGCAACTATACAGTAACAGGTACGGATACCAATGGTTGTTCCGCTTCCGCTACGGTTCAAGTAAGTATTAATGAACCACTTGAAGCGGCCTTTGACAACCAAAATATATTGTGCAATGGAGATGCTACGGGGATCGCGAATGTACAAGCCTTGGGTGGCACCCCTCCCTATACTTACCTTTGGTCAAATCAGGTAACGGAGACTACCAATCCTGGGCTTACAGCCGGTGTTTACTTCCTAACGATCACGGATAGCAACAATTGCGCCTTAGAAACCAGTACTGAAATTACAGAACCAGCTGCCATTACCGTAACACTTACCACGGATTCTGTCAGTTGCAATGGTGGTGCTGATGGTCAAGCCTCTCTAGCCATTACCGGAGGGACGCCAGGGTATAATGTCATATGGTCGGATCAGTCAACGGCCCTTTCTAGAACTGACCTTGTGGCGGGAAGCTACGAAGTCCTAATTTCGGACATCAATCAATGCCAAACTACCATCACCGTAATCATCGACGAACCTGCCCCTATCTTCATTGAGCCATTAGACATCCAGGATGTTTCTTGTTCTGGGTCCGCTGACGGATCGATCAACATAACTGTTGGAGGAGGAACAGGCCCATATGAAATCCAATGGTCCAATGGCGCGAGCGGAGCCCTGGTGGAAAACCTGGCGCCTGGCACCTATGATGTTAGCATCAGTGATGCCAATGGTTGCCTAGCTGGCGAGTCTTTTACAGTAGGACAGCCTGAAGCCCTCGAAATTAGTGACACTCAAATTAGCTCTGCCTCTTGCGAAGGAGCCAGTGATGGGTCCATCAATCTGACGATCAGTGGAGGTACGCCTCCCTACAGTTTCGATTGGTCCAATGGAAGTACAGAGGAGGACCTGCTTAACGTCCCGGCCGGCACCTACAATGTGGAAGTAGTTGACCAAAACCAATGCGATGTACGGGGTAACTTCACCATCGGTAACGCTTCGACGATATTCTTGAGTCTGACTAGCACTGACGCTAGTTGTGGCGAAAACAATGGCTTCGTTAACCTTAGCATTGATGGAGGTGCCGAGCCCTACACCTTCGACTGGAATATTGATGGTTTAGGCGACAATGATGATTCGGAAGACCTAGAGGAATTAGGCGCAGGGCAGTACTTTGTATCTGTTACTGATGAAAATGGATGCATTGCTTTTTCTGATACAGCAACCGTAAATGAAATAGCACCTCCGATTATAGAAGTAATCAGCATCACACCATCCACTTGTGGGGCTTCGACCGGAGCGGTTGATATCGATGTAAGCGGAGGTTTGCCACCCTACACCTATCTCTGGTCAAATGACAATACCACTCAAGATCTAGATCAAGTATCTGAGGGAGAATACACCCTCATTGTGACGGACCAAAGTCAGTGCAGTGTTGCAGCAGAAATCGTAATAGCTTGCAGTAACCCTTGTTCCGTCTCGGTCGGAACAATGGGCTCTGAAAAATTAATGGGGTGTGAAAATGAAGTGCTAACAGCAAACTATGATGATACAGGAGAGGTAATTGGAACGGGCGAAATCAGACAGTTTGTCTTACATACCTCCGCAGGATCAAACCTTGGAGATGTCATTTTCGCCATTCTGGATGAACCAACTGTATTCTTCATAGAAAGCCAAATGGAAGCTGGTGTGGAGTATTATATCTCCGCAGTGGTGGGTAAGGATGACGGTAATGGCCAAGTAGATTTAAACAACGCTTGCCTGGCCGTCGCTCCCGGCACTCCTTTCTCCTTTGCCACCGCCCCAACCGCACCCGCAGAATTGACTGCCACCAACACAGTGCTATGCTCTGGGCAAACCCTAGACCTGGCCGTCAATGTACCGCTAGATGGTGAGATATCTTATCTATGGGAAACGCCACGTGGTGCTTTTGTAACAGGTGAGCCAGAACTACAATTAGAAAACTTTACCGCAGCTGACATTGGAGATTATTTCGCCTCGTACAATATCAACGGTTGCGAATCCGATCAACTAGGCCCGCTCTTCATCACCTTGGATGAACGTGCAGCAGCCGTGAGCGGCGGAGAAGACATCCTTAGCTGTGGAGATACAGAAGTAACGATGGCAGCCAGCTTACCAGATGGGACCACCGGAACCTGGTTCACCTCCTCCCCCGCCCGAATCCTCGAACCCGAAAACCCCAACACTGTCGTGGATTCCTTGATCAGCGGGGACAATATCTTTATTTGGATCGTGAATACGGGAAGCTGTATTGTTAGAGATTCCGTCACCGTCTATCACGCCGTCAATCCCACCACACAGGACAAAGACGTACTTCTCCAGGCAGATAAGGCTGCCCTGCTACTTAACAAGGAGTTGCTCTTCGATGCCATCACCCAGACGATTCCCGATAGCCAATTGACCTTCACGATCATCAAAGAGCCAGAGTTTGGTGAGTTATCAGACTCTTTGGCGGGCTTGTATTACCTCCG
>JAHQWA010000413.1 GCA_019634045.1 Saprospiraceae bacterium | reverse complement strand
TCATGATATCTCCCTGAACGTTGGGGATGGGTTGATCAGTAGGCCTACTCTTTACGTATCGTGGCCAATAACGCCAGGCGAAAAAAGCTATTATTGCTAATAGTAGAACACGCCTAAAGCTTAAATACTGGGATAGCTTTGACATCATATCAAGTTGGCTTTTCTATTGAAGGTAGAAAACTTATTTGATAGGGGAGCTGACTCATCACTTAGACACCGGAAGTCTCGAAGACTTCCGATGTCTAAGTAAAAAGCTAAACTAGGCACTTCGCAATTCTTCCAACTCTGCTAAGCTTCTATCCAATTTATCAATTAACTCCCCATAAATAGATCGTATTTCCATTTTGAAGAAGCGGGTGGAAAAGTAAGATAACGTTGCTGCAATTACTAGAATACTCGCTATCCACGATACAGGAATTCCTGCAATCATAGCAGGGGCAGAATCACCAACCATACGCTCAAGCAAGGTTTCATCTAAGAAAGGGATGAAGAAATTGGTTTGTAGTATGGCTAAAGCAAAGCCTATGAATAGTAAGGGAATGAGTATTCTGTATACGATCGAAAATTTATGCAGTAAGTTTTTTAGCCAATTATCGAATGCTTTGAGGAATTCATAGTTGGTCGTTCCAGGGTTTAGCTTTTGTAGTTTACTCAATTCTCGATAGCCCAAAATGGCCAAACCTGAGAATAGACCAAACATCATTAAGCCGATAAATGGAACATCGCCCAAAATGAAAGCGAGTAAGATAATGACTGCAGTACCTATTAATAAGACAATATTCGTTTTATAGGTCTTTTTGAATTGATCGATAAAGTAGATGGATTTGAGACTACTGATGTCGTTTATTTCGGGTATTGAGAATGAAGTATCATTAGTGAATCCTTCTTTCCAAATTTTTTCAATTGACTTTTCCATATTATGTTATTTTTTGATGCTTTGAAAAGCTCGTGTTCTCGTGTTCACGAGATTCTTCAAAGCAGGATGTTTTTTAAACGTTTTTTAATTCGGTTGATTCTGACCCCAATATTAGTGGGGTTGGTTCCCATGATCTCAGCAATTTCCTGGTAGGATTTTTCTTCTAAGTACAGTATAATTACTGCTCGGTCGACCTCTGATAGCTTCTTGATGGCCGCGTACAAATTATCTATGGCCTCATTATCTGAAGCTGAATGCCCCTTTTGCTCAATAGACTTTAGGGCATTGAGATCGTGAAATTCAGTGGTAATACTTTTCTTTTTTATCAGGGTGAGGCATACGTTAAGGGTCAATCTGTAGATCCAGGTAGACCATTCGGCCTCTTTCTTGAAATTATCTTTGCATCTCCAGATCTGTAAGCATACTTCCTGGTAGTAGTCTTCAAAATCCTCTTGCGTATGCGTATAGGCTCGGCATATCTTAATGATGATGCCCGCATAGGGTAGGATCGATAATTTATAAAAGTCTTGACTCAATGTTTTTTCTTGTTTAGTGGCTGAGGAGGCTTAAATATTACACCCTCCTACATTTTTTTTCATCCGCTGTTTTTAAGCATAATATGCTAGCTGTTGGGCATCAGTGTAAAACAAATACTTTCAAAATATATCTAAAAAAGCATTTTGAAAACAAATTGTTTTATTTGTATCTTGCTACTCTTACTGACACAAATCGCAAACATTCTTTGTCAAGCCCTATGATTGGTTTTTACAAACCTTGATAAAGAACTATCGAAATATGCCATGAGAGAACAAACCTGGGCGGAACTTCAGGAAGAGGCCCCGCTTGCTGTTAATGCCTGTGTGCATTACTTTAAGGATCGCTATGCCAACTGGCGCGTCAAAATGCTGGAAATCGATGCCATCTTACTTTATCTCCAGACTAAAGATATCGAATTGGTTATTGCTACATTTGGCATACCTAATCGGCAAGACTGGTACTATGAAGTATTTGTTGAAGGCAATTTACTACGTCATGAAAGAGAATTTAATACCTACGAACTCGCTGCTATGACGGCTGTCCTGCTGGCTTTTTCCATCTTAGAAAGTCAGCTACAATGAGCTCTCGACGTCCCCAACTCTTTATTTACTAAACTTCTCCCCTAAATCTAACCTCCCCCTTCACACCATTATATTACGTACCTACGGCACGTGAATCCAGGCTTATTCCTAAAGAATCTCTTTGAGGACTTGTCTCACAGGAGTCGACCTTAAGGGAAGTCTTGTTTTGGAAGCCCATCCCGATTAGCCCCTAGATGCTCAAACTATTTGGAGTGAAAATAATACTGAGTGCACTTCAGTCTGTCCCATCGGGGCAATATATATATCCAGCCACGAAAGATGGCGGTTTTTTCGTGCTTTAGGTATGATAGGTGCTTTAACCCAAACAAATATGAATCGGAGTATAGTACATCTAGATCTAGACTGTTTCTTTGTCGCATGTGAAGTGCTCAGGGATAGCTCTTTACAGTATAAACCCATCCTGATTGGCGGAAAAGAAGGGCGGGGAGTAGTTGCCTCTTGCTCCTATGAGGCGAGGAAATACGGGGTGCGTTCAGCTATGCCCATGCGTTATGCCTTACAGCTATGCCCGGATGCGCAAGTGATTAAAGGAGATATGGAGTTGTATTCCAATTATTCGAAATTGGTGACTACGATCATCCGCGAGTCAGCCCCCATGTTTGAAAAGGCCTCCGTAGACGAATTTTATATAGATATGACAGGGATGGAACGCTATCGAACCTGCTACAAATGGGCCGATGAACTGGCGAGTACAGTTAAGAAGGAGGCGGGCCTGACGATTAGTTTTGGACTTTCTATCAATAAGACGGTTTCCAAAATGGCGACCAATGAAAGCAAACCAGCCGGCAGATTAGAAGTATCTCCTGGAGAGGTTCAGCCTTTTCTCAATCCTCTATCTATCGCCAAGATTCCTATGCTGGGCAAAAAGACCTTTGCCACTCTATCCCGCATAGGCGTCCGAAAGATCAAAACTCTGGCGGAAATGCCGGTGGAATTTATGGAGCGGCTATTGGGGAAGAATGGAAAATCCCTGTGGGAAAAAGCCAATGGAATCGATACACAGGCGGTCATCCCCTACGTAGAGAAAAAATCCATTTCTGCTGAGCGCACCTTTTCACAGGATACGATTGATATCAAATACATAAAGGCACTGCTAATCAAGTTGGTAGAGGGGTTAGCTTTCGAGTTGCGCAAATCCAAGAAATTAACCTCTGTTATAACAGTAAAAATCCGTTACACGAATTTTGATACCTATACTCGACAACGCCGCATCTCTTATACCGCTAGTAATCATCGCTTGATACAGATCGCACATGAATTGTTTGATCAGCTCTATGAAAGGAGAATGCTGATCCGGCTAGTCGGGGTGCGTTGTTCGGGCTTAGTAAGCGGTCATCCCCAGATTGATTTATTTAATGATCCACCAGAAATGATCCGTTTGTACCAAGCGATGGATCGGATTCACAAGCGCTTTGGGAAAGGAGTGGTGCAAAAGGCGGCTTGTCTGCCTGCTGTAGCAGGGAGTAAATAATATCTTTCTCTGGCTGTAAAGTCAACTCAAACTTCGATCAACACTCATTGGCAATCGCTTATGATTTTCACTTTGAGTTGACCACAAAATTGTCGGATAAGGAAATGCTTTTATTGGAATTTATGAATCGATATAAGGTGAGTAGTAGTAGTCTAGCTTTTGAGCGGGTGGCCGTCCCATACTGTTTGATACGAGTTTATGGGACAAGTTTTTTTTGGTTCCCTGTCTACCGACAGGTAGAGTTTTTGAGGCGATTGAAAAAAATGAACCAAAGGAATGATTATGCAAAATAGCCCGAAAACTATGAAAGGTAAAGTAGAGACTAAAACGTGATTATTAATTGCAAAAGCTGGCACAGCTTGCGGTATGGAACGATCCAGCCCGAGCTATTGCCGAAAATGGCAAAAGCCTATGGCTATGATGCGGTCGGCCTAACGGACATCAATACGGTGACGGGCGTCTATGATTTTATTAAAGCGTGCCAGGAGCAGGGAGTGAAACCCATCATCGGTATGGAATTCCGGCGCAACCGAGGGAATGAATTATGCTATGTAGGATATGCAAGAAATGAGGAGGGATTCCATGAGCTTAACCAGTTTTTGTCTTACTATAATTTGCGTCATCTGCCGATACCCGATATTGCGCCTACTTTCGATCACGCCTTCATCGTTTATCCCTATCAAGCTAAACAGCAGCGCCAACTCAAACCGAATGAGTATTGGGGGATCCGTTTTGATCAGGTCAATTTGTTGTATCGGGCGGGAAAGCTAGTTGTAGATAAGACGATCGTTCTACAACCGATCACCTTCATTGATCCATCTGAGCATCATTTTCATACCGTTTTAAGAGCGATAGAGAACAATGTGATTTGGTCTAAGGTGGCGCAATATGGGATGGCCAAACTGGACGAATACCCAATTGCAATAGATCAGTTTTTAAGGAAGTTTGAGGCCTATCCACAGGTGCTACAGAATACCTATGCTTTAATCGATCAATGCAATTTTCAATTTGACTTTACGGCACCTAAGAACAAGGAAACCTATACCGGGAATAGGTATAGTGATAAGCTACTCTTGGAAAGCCTTGCTTACAAAGGCCTGGAGAATAGGTATGATAAAAAAAATAAGGCGGCCCAGGATCGAGTAGAAAAGGAGCTGGGAATCATCGATCGTTTGGGGTTTACAGGCTATTTTCTGATTGCTTGGGATATTATTCGCTATAGCAAGAGCCGAGGTTTTTACCACGTAGGGCGAGGGAGTGGTGCGAATAGCATTGTAAGCTATTGCTTGGGGATAACGGATGTGTGCCCCATCGAGCTTAATTTATATTTTGAACGCTTTCTCAACCCGGCCCGCCTCAGCCCTCCCGATTTTGATATTGATTGGAGTTGGCAAGAACGGGACGATATATTGGATTACATTTTTAAACGCTTTAATTCGGACTGTACGGCCTTCATTGGTACGATTGGGACTTTTAAATATCGCTCTACCTTTCGCGAATTAGGTAAAGTATTTGGCTTAGCTAAACCTGAGATCGATAAGCTGACGCGCAGCCCGATGGATCAG
The DNA here is from genome assembly GCA_019634045.1 of Saprospiraceae bacterium. Taxonomy (GTDB): domain Bacteria; phylum Bacteroidota; class Bacteroidia; order Chitinophagales; family Saprospiraceae; genus DT-111. The sequence continues at coordinate 12,637 of JAHQWA010000413.1, read as the reverse complement.
CATAAGCAAGACCGAGTCGTACAGACGATTCATCATTATGCCAATAAACTAAAGGGTTTTCCCAATCTCCGTTCCTTACACTCTTGTGGTATTCTAATTAGTGAAAAGCCCCTCACCTATTATACGGCATTGGAAATGCCTCCCAAGGGCTTTCAAACGGCTCAATTCGATATGTATATCGGAGAGGATATTGGATTTGAAAAACTCGATATCCTAAGTCAGCGAGGGATTGGGCATATCTATGACTGTGTACAATTGGTAAAGGAAAATAAAGGAATTGATGTTGATATTTTTGATTTAGGTACCTGCAAGCGGGATGAGAAGGCGAATGAGTACTTACGTGTTGGTAACACGCTAGGTTGTTTTTATATCGAGAGTCCGGCGATGCGAGGACTACTCAAAAAACTCAATTGCAACAATTATGAGACCTTGGTGGCGGCCTCATCTGTGATCCGCCCTGGCGTAGCGCAATCGGGCATGTTAAGGGAATATGTGCGGCGGCATAATGACCCGAGCTGTTTCAGCTATCCGCACCCCGTTTTTGAAGAGCAATTAGGAGAGACTTATGGAGTGATGGTGTTTCAAGAAGATGTATTGAAGATTGCGCATCATTATGGCGGGTTGGACTTGGCAGATGCGGATATCCTCCGGCGGGCCATGTCGGGGAAAACGCGCTCCATTAGTCAGTTTAAAGAAATCAAGCAGCGTTTTTTTGACAATTGTAAAGCGAGTGGTTATTCAGCTGCTTTGACTAAGGAGGTGTATCGGCAGATTGAATCTTTTGCGGGCTATTCTTTTTGTAAAGCGCACTCCGCTTCTTATTCTGTGGAAAGCTATCAGAGTTTATACTTAAAGGTGTATTATCCACAGGAGTTTATGGTGGCGGTGATCAATAATTTCGGTGGATTTTATCGCACAGAGGTGTATGTACACGAGGCGCGTATGGCAGGAGCAAGGATAGAGTTACCTTGCGTGAACCAATCCGTAGTCAGTACTACCATTAGAGAAGATCGCGTCTATATCGGGTTTCAACACATTAAAAGTCTACCTTCTAAGACGGCTCAAGCTATAGTTGACGAGCGAGAACGGAATGGGCCGTACCAATCTTTGGAAGACTTCATGGAGCGGGTGGCTATTGGGATTGAGTATTTGGAAACCATGATCTTCCTCAAGGCATTTCGCTTTACCAAAAAATCAAAGCAATCGTTAACCATAGAGGCGCGCCTATTGCATACCGGTGAAAAGCCTAAGGATCAGTTGGCTTTATTTCAAACAAAAAAGAAAGATTTTAAAATCCCGCCTTTGGATACAACTGCAGTGGAAGATGCTTTTGATGAGTTGGAGTTCTTGGGATTCATGGTGAGTTATTCACCCTTTGAGTTGTTGAGGACGGAGTTTCGAGGGCCAGTATTGGTAAAAGATTTTCTACAACACGAGGGAAAGTATGTAAAACTGGTGGGGTATTTGATCTGCATTAAGGATGTTCCTACGGTAAAAGGGATGATGAATTTTGGCACCTGGATTGATGTAGAAGGACGATTGTTTGATACCACCCATTTTCCCGTAATTTTAAAACGCTATCCTTTTAAAGGTTCAGGCTGTTATTTATTGTATGGAAAGATTGTGGTAGAATTTGGTTATCCTTCTATCGAAATCCAGAAGATGGCCAAGTTGCCTATGATTAGCGACCCTCGCTACGAAGATTCTAAGGTGAAGCCTTCATTTCAGCATTTGAAGCGTGGACTGAGCCATGATCATCAGGTGATCACCCGGAAGCCGCATCCTTCAAAGGAAGAGGTAGATAAATTATTCGGACAGGAGTAGTCTACAGCCTTAAAAACAGAGCATCAAAAAAATGAAACTCGAATATTTAGCCGATAATCAAGAGCTATTACCGATTGTTGCCCAATGGTATTTTGAAGAATGGGGATATTTAAGTGAAGAAAAAAGCTTGGAGAAGGACATCCAGCGTCTGCACATTTATCTAAACAAGGATAAAGTCCCTTTGATGTTGTTAGCTATCGAGGAGGATGAGCTTTTAGGGGCTGCTCAACTTAAGTTCCGTGAAATGAGTATCTATCCAGAGAAAGAGCATTGGGTGGGCGGGGTTTATGTTGTTGAAAAACATAGAGGCAAAGGAATTGCCAGACAAATCCTCTCAGAATTGATTGCTATTGCAAAATCACTCGAGGTAGAGACCTTATACCTTCAGACTGAAAACTTAGAGGGTGGCTTGTATCGTCGGATGGGCTGGAAGCCCATTGAGCAAGTCAACTATCGAGGGATTGCGGTCCTGGTGATGGAGAAGCATATCAAAGAATAAGAGGCGTTCCTAGCACAGAACCCTGATCATAAGGTTCAGCAATTTCGTAAGGCAGTGGATTCTATAGTGATGAGCAAGATGGATCAATATGCTATCCCCGGCTTAACTATTGGATTGGTTCAGGATGATTTGATTTTGATCGTTATGATCTCACTCCTTCACAAAAACCATGAAATGCTGCCAAGGTAAGTTGTCTATGTTTTCTTGTAGCTTAAGCCCGACTGCGTTCATCTCTTTCACGGCTTGTTCCAAAGACATTTTGTGCAGTCGCTTGATCGGCACCTTCGGGTCTTCCATTCGGTATTCCAACAAAATGAACCTACCCTTAGGCTTTAAGGCGGAGACGATCTCTTGCATAACTTCCTTGGGATAGGACAATTCGTGATACACATCGACCATCATGGCCATGTCGATCGAGTTTTCGGTAAGGTTGGGGTTGGCTTCTTCTCCTCGAATCAATTCGACATTTTTGATCTTATTTTTCTTGATCTTTTGCCGCATGATATCCAGCATTTCTGGCTGTAAATCGACGGCGAGGACTTTCCCTTCAGGAACCTTTTGAGCCATACGGAAAGTGTAGTAGCCAGAGCCAGCACCGATATCGGCAATGACCTCGTTGGGCTTCAGATTCATATTCTGGATGGCCTGACTGACATTTTCCTCTTTTTCTCTTTCTGGTCTTTCTAACCAGCTGGCACCCATATGCCCCATAACGTGTGAAATCTCGCGCCCTAGATAATACTTGCCAATTCCGTCTCTGGAGGAGGAGCTAAAAGTATATGTTTCATCTGTTGAAGTGGAGCTAGGCCCTTGCTGTGCTTCGCAATTGGTGAGGATGGCGAAGGATAGTAAAAGGCTAAACAATCGAATGGATATCATGATTCTGGCAACTGTTGAGCCAATTAAACAGGGAAGGATAAATTAGGTTTAAGTTGCATGACCGACTACTTCCGAATTTTGTCAAAATTCGGAAGTAGTAGCGATCTTCGGCTTTTATCCCAACAAGAAAAGAAAGATAAGGGGAAAGATAATGCCAATTAAAGCCAACTTCCAGCCTCGTTTTCGGAAGCTGTTCTGGCCTTTGACGATGAACATCCCTGTAAAGGCGATGGTCAGCATGGCGATGCCAAAGATGTCGGAATAGTAGATCCACCATTTATTAGTCGTAACGTGGAGTTCAGTCATTTGTCCAAGGAGTGGTGTTTGGCGGAATTCTCCGATTTCTCCTTTCCCACTATTCAGATCCAATTGTACGTCATGATCAGTGTAGGAAATGCGGAGTACATTATTATCATCTACCGCGTAGCGTCGGAGTTGATCATCGATTTTGAATTCTTGAGAAAAGGACTTGATGTAATCGTCAGTTACCTGATCTGCTGTTACTTTTTGATTCAGCGCAATTTCTTCCGTGTTGTATTTATACTTCATGGGATGCCATACCCGGCGATGGTTGAGGAAAATGCCTGAAAGTGAAAAGGAAATGATCAACCCTATGTAGAAATAGGCAATGTCGCGGTGTGTGTTTCTAGCAGTGAGCTTCATACTAGTAAGTTGATTTTGTGTGAAGTATAAAAATAAGGAATTGAAAGAGGGGAGAAGCTCACTAATATTAGGTATTTGTTAGGGTACTGGATCAGTAATACATCCAAAGTTTAGCAAACTTCGGATGTATCGTTCCAGTACTTATTGGTTCCCGGTCCAGCTTAGCCGTTGCTTATCTTCTAACAATTGTTTTTGCAATACCTGATAATCCAGATCTTGCACAGCTATCCCCTCATTGATAGAGAGACAGGCTGCCGTTGCCGCAGATTGTCCTAGCACCATAAAGACAGGTTCCATACGGATGGAACCAAAGGCGATATGAGAGGCACTTACACAAATGGGGACCAGTAGATTGGTACATTCCGATTGCTTTGGTAGGATAGATCGATAACTAATAGGGTAAGGTTCTTTGACTTTAGCCTCTACATTACCTTCGTTCTTTACGAATCCAGCTGCATTCACATAGCGCTGTGTATTATGAGAGTCCATGCCATAGGCAGCCATACCTATGGGGTCTTCAGCAACCGTCAAGCCTTCGCAGTTGTGCTGAGTCATAACATACTCCCCGATCATTCTCCTCGCTTCACGAATGTACAATTGTTGTTGCCAACCATCTTCCCGTTCAAATTCATCCTTACAGGTTCCCCAGCGCGCTACTTCTGAACGGATATGTTCAGGAACTCTTGGATGATTAGCAAGCGTCCACATCAGGCCTTTTTGGTATTGTCTATGTGCTTCTATGATCTTCTCTCTTTCTTCATATGTCGCTTCTGGATAGTTATAGTTTTGACCAATAAAATCAGTGGAGAAAGCGGTTCGGTTGTTGGTGTCCGTTTTGCGATTAGGCATTTTGGAATTGATCCAGGGAAAACCCTCCTCGCCCGCTTCAAAATTGCGGAGTAATAATTCATACTCCAATTCATTGTAAGGGTTGGGTTGGGAGAATGGGACGCGATTATCTGGGTGATCGGTCAGGCACATGCGAAAGCAGTATGCCTGAACATGTCGATCTCCAATGCCCTCTTCTCCTGGACCATTCGGGTTGATAAAGGGCAAAAGGCCACTATCTGGGTCTCCTTGCACAACATAAGGATCTACTCCATCTACAAAATTGTGATTGATGCCATTCCGGGCAGGGTAGCCAGTCATGGTAGTATCTATGATGGTCGTATTGACACCATTTTGAGTCTCTTGATAAGTATCATTTGATTCTCGGCCGATGGTATAGCTAACTCCAGCCAATGCCATTAAATCCCCTTCATAGGTAGCATCAATAAACATTTTTCCGTGATATACTTCTCCGGATAACATGCTAATGGATGAGATTTTGCCATCACTCTTCTCTATCCCTTTGGATCGATCTAACTTTTGGTTGTAAACAAGTTCAATGCCATTAGTTTCGATAAATTGCTGGTAGACTGTTAAAGCAGCCGAAGGTTCGAAGGTCCACATCGAGTTTTCTCCGGCTTTCGTCCTAGTTTGCCCACCATCCTTATACTCTTCGCGGTTTTGCCACTTCCAATTCGTGGGCTCATCATAGTATGATTTTATTCCTTCGTAGAATTCCCGGGAGATGCCCCCAATAGCAGCTTTATTACCGATGTCGGTTTGACCTAGACCACCTGTGGTTAAGCCACCGATGCGGGAGGAGGGTTCGAGGAGGATCACAGACTTGTCCATGCGTTTGGCCTGAATTGCGGCAGTAATGCCCGCCGAAGTACCACCATAAATGACTAGATCGTAAGAGGAGTTGTCAGGTGTGGGTTGACAAGCAGTTGATAAGATAATGCTAGTCAATACACAGAATAAATAGATGAATAGCTTGTTTGTTGTAGTTAGGTTTCGTTTCGTTGCTCTAGCGCTCATGAGTGAAGAAGTTGGTGCACTAGAAAATTAGATAAAACCTATGCCATTTCTTACTTTTTCGTGGTATTTATCGCTATCAAACTCATATAAGTAAGGCGCTTTATGTGCTCCCCCCTTTTTTAACTTTTCATGACGGATCAAGATATCGAGCTTTAGCATTTTACGTTGAAAGTTGCCGCGATCTAGCTTCTGTTTGAGGATCTCTTCATAGAGATTTTGAAATTGGGACATGGTGAAGCGTTCAGGCAGTAAGTTGATCCCCACTGGGAGGTAGTTCAGTTGGCGGCGTAAGTAGGTGAGAGCCGTATCAATGATCTCTTGATGATCCAGGATCAAAGGGGGAAGTTGGTCTAAGGCCACCCATTCGCAAATATTTGTAAAAAGATCAGGTTTAGGTGCCACGTCCTCAATGTGAACCAAAGCGAAGTAGCCTACGGTAATGAAGCGTTGATTAATCCAGTCATGAGCTGCACTGCTCAGCTCTTGAAACTTCTTCAGGTGCTCTTGTTTGTGGGCATTGCGATCCGACCTTCCAAATAGTTTGAATTGTTGGAAGTAGAGTTCTTCCAAGCCGGTGCGCGCTTTTACAATTCGATGAACGGCTATATCAATATCGTACTCCTTTTCGATGAACCCACCAGGAAGCATCCAAATATCGACGTCCTGTGCTTTGAGTAAAAGCACCTTGATGTGTTGGCCATCATAACCTAAAATCACCGCATCAGCGGATATACCGGGCAGAAATCTATCTTTCGCTGCTTCGAAATACTCGAAAATATTGGTTTCGAGGGTCAAAGAGCTATTGTGTTCATTTGACAAAATAAGGGGATTTGTTTATTATTGTGTCAAATTTACAAATTAAAGACGACATGAAGAGAGCTATCATCATTTTAGGTATACTAGGCTTACTAGGTTTTATCGCTTTTAAGGTCCTTTTTGCAAAAGAGCATTTCGTTAGCGTGCTAGTTTTTTCTAAAACAGAAAGCTTCAGGCACGACAGCATTGATGAGGGGCAAGCAGCGATTATGGCATTGGGGAAAAAGCACGGTTTCCAGGTAGACACGACAGAAGATGCTTCCGTATTCAAGGAGGTTCATTTGCAAAAATACAACGTAGTAGTCTTTCTTAATACCACGGGAGATGTGTTAGATGAGGCACAACAGTTGGAATTCAACCGGTTCATACAAGCCGGTGGAGGATATGTGGGCATTCACGCTGCCGCAGATACGGAATATGATTGGCCTTGGTATGGCCAGTTAGTTGGGGCCTACTTTAATGGACACCCCAATGATCCGAATGTAAGAGAAGCCGATATCCAGTTGATTGATGGCACCCATGAAAGTACCTCCATGCTTCCTGAGATATGGCATCGAAATGATGAATGGTATAATTATAAAGATATCCAAGGGGATATAACGGTACTGCTCAATTTGGATGAAACTTCTTATGAAGGAGGGACCAATGGCGAGAATCACCCTATCGCTTGGTATCACGAATTCGATGGTGGCCGTGCTTGGTACACGGGCCTAGGGCATACCCCAGAGTCCTTTAGCGACCCTCTATTCTTGGACCATCTTTTGGGGGGAATCAACTATGCGGCTGGTCCAGCGGAAAGACTAGACTTTAGCAATGCGAATGTAGCGCCTGAGGAAAATCGCTTTATCAAAGTAGTATTGGAGGATCAGTTGGATGAGCCCATGGAACTGGAAATTTTGCCCGACGGGAAGTTGTTGTTTATAGAGCGAAAGGGAGCTGTTCGATTGTTTGATCCAGCGGTAGATAGCTCTACTTTAATCCAGCAGATAGAAGTTTCATCAAAATTTGAAGATGGCCTATTGGGGCTGGCATTGGATCCTAAGTTTGAAGAAAACAATTGGATCTATCTTTTTTACGCTCACCCTGAAAAGTGGCAGCAGCATATTTCTCGTTTCACCATGGCTTCTGATTATCTGTCCATCGATATGGCATCTGAAAAGCTCATGCTGGAAGTCCCGACACAACGAGAGGAATGCTGCCATTCAGCAGGTAGCATGGAGTTTGGCCCGGATGGCTTGTTATACATCTCATTAGGCGATAACACGAATCCACATGAATCGGATGGTTTCTCCCCTAGTGACGAAAGGACGAATCGTGGCCCCTGGGATGCTCAAAAATCTTCGGCCAATACGATGGACCTGCGCGGGAAGATTTTGCGCATTAAGCCGGAAGCAGATGGCACCTATTCTATCCCTTCTGGAAACCTCTTCGCAGAGGGGAGTGACGAGGGGCGGCCAGAGATCTATGTCATGGGCTGTAGAAATCCCTTCCGGATTTCAGTGGATCAGCGCAATGGTTATTTATATTGGGGGGAGGTAGGCCCTGATGCAGGGAAAGATAGCCTGGGAAGAGGCCCTCGGGGTTACGATGAAGTGAACCAGGCTAAAAAAGCGGGCTTCTATGGCTGGCCCTATTTCATTGCGAACAATCAACCTTACCATAAGTACGATTTCGCTGTACAAACCTCTTTCGACCCATTCGATCCAGAGAAACCCATTAATCAATCTCCCAATAATACAGGTGCCAGGGAACTGCCACCTACCAATCCTGCTTTCATTTGGTACCCCTATGGACCCTCTTCCGAATTTCCCTTGGTGGGAGATGGAGGAAGAAATGCCATGGCCGGCCCAGTCTTTTATGTAGATGATTATCCAGAGAATCCAGGCCGATTCCCAGGCTATTATGATGGTAAGCTATTTATCTACGATTGGATGCGCGGCTGGATTATGGCCGTAACTATGGACGAGGATCAGAATTTTAAACGGATGGAGCGCTTTATGCCGAGTTACAAGTTTAGTAATCCTACGGATATCATTATGGGGCCGAATGGAGATATGTATATGTTGGAATACGGTACGATCTGGTTCTCTGATAATCCAGATGCTAGGCTAGTTCATATTCAGTACAATTCAGGAAACAGAAAACCTGTAGCGCAGATCGATGCCGATCAAACCGTAGGGGCTTTGCCCTTGGCGGTCAACTTTAGTGCGGCTAACACGAAGGATTTTGATGGGGACGAGCTCACCTATGAATGGGATTTCGATGGAGATGGTAAAGTAGATGCTACGGAGCCCAATCCTTCCTTCACTTTTGAAAAAGCAGGTGAATACAAGGCAAGTCTGGTCGTGACGGATCCTGAAGGAGAGTCATCTGAAATCAGTACGACCATCCTTGCTGGAAATGCTATGCCGGACTTGAGTTGGGAATTTGTGGGCAACCGAAGTTTCTATTGGGATGGCCAACGCCTGGACTACAAAGTAAATGTCAAGGATGCCGAGGATGGTCAGTTGGGAAGTGGCATAGACCCGCAGGCGGTGACGGTAAGTATCGACTATTTGGAAAGGGGATACGACGCCAATGAAAGTGCAATGGGACATCAGGCCATGCAGGAGGCATCATTGTTTATTCTAGGTCAGCGATTGATCGAACAATCAGATTGCAGTGCTTGCCACCAGAAAGCACAGAAGTCAGTGGGACCATCTTATGTAGAGGTGGCGCAAAAGTATCAAGAAGATGCTGATGCCGTCAAGTATCTCGCCAATAAGATCATAACTGGAGGTGGCGGCGTGTGGGGTGAAATTGCTATGGCCGCTCACCCGCAATTGTCGGATAGTGAAGCTGAACAAATGTCCAAATACATACTTTCTCTTGCTGGAGACGCCGGAGCCTTAGCGAGTAATCTTGCGACTAAGGGTAGCTATATCTTTGATCAGCATGAATCCGGAAACCCGGAGGGTAAATACATCTTCCGAGCTTCCTATCAAGATAAAGGTGGGCAAGTGATCGGACCTCTAGTGGCACAAGAGGAGATCGTACTAAAGAGTCCCACAGTACTAGCAGCAGATTATGCCATGATGGAGAAATCCATGCGTTTTACTTTGACGCCGGAGCAATCGCAGGGCATGGTAGAAGAAGACCTAGATATCGTGATCGCTCAGAATAATGGCTATGTATTGTATGCTGGACTAGACCTGACCGGGGTGAAGGGGATTTTAATTCACTACCTAAAGGCCGGTGCTTTTATGGAGGGCGGAAAGATCACTTTCCGTATTGACGCAGTAGATGGTCCAACCATTGCCGAAGTCGATCTATCCATAGGTATTGCTAGCTTTGGCGAAGACAAAGAGTTCACAATCATCGAAGAAGTGGAAGGTGTACACGATCTGTATGTTACTTTCTCAAATACAGGCGAAAAACCAGTTACGGGCATCGTGTCCTTCTACTTCGATAATCAAGCCATGAACAACTAATAGATGGCAAATTATCTCAGGAAGCCCTCCGAAAAAGGGCTTCCTGAATACTTATTCTTGCATCGTCCTTCCTTTAAACAACCAACTCATGAAACAAGTACTCAAAACAATCTTATACATTGTATTGACCCTAATTGCCATTGGAGTAATCAACTTTGGCTTTCTAATCTACAAAGCCAAAAATGGGATTCCCGTCTATGAATCTCGAGCGCCTAAGCTCCCGGCGGAAATGAAAGATTTCTCCGTTCTACTGTTTTCTAAAACCAATGCCTTTAGGCATCATGGAGCAATCGTGGCTGCTATCCCTGCCTTTGAAAAAATGGCCAAGGAAAATGATTGGACCTTGTTCTCTACGGCCAATGGGGCTGTTTTTAATGCCGAACAATTGGCTCAATTCGACGTCGTGGTATGGAATAATTCTACGGGTAGAGTATTAAAGGATGAGCAAAGGGCCGCTTTCAAAGCTTATATGGAGAAGGGGGGCGGTTTTGTTGGCATTCACGGAGCAGGAGATGGTTCGCATAGGTGGGATTGGTACGAGGACGAACTCATTGGTGCTCGCTTTAGTCACCATTCTCTACAGCCCCAGTTTCAGTTGGCAGACATGTATCTAGAATGTGATTCCATAGCTACCTTCCCATGTGCTGATCTGGCTAGTAAATGGACCAGAAGTGAAGAATGGTATGTATTCAACACCAACCCTCGGGACAATGGTTTTAATCCCATCTATACGGTGGATGAGAATACCTTTAACCCTAGTGGAAACTTAGGTTCACTAATAACCAACAAGGACTTTGGGATGGGCGATGATCACCCTATCGTTTGGTATAAGGAATTGCCGGGAGGGGGAAGAAGTTTTTATTCGGCATTAGGGCATTCTGGTAAAGCCTTTGCTGAGGAGAAAGTGCTAGAACTTTTGAAACGGGGAATTGAGTGGGCTGGCCAGTAGTGAGATTACTATAAGACTCTATTACTAACTATCGATATCATTCTTACCTCAAGGAAATGCCTATTTTCTTGTTCAGCTATTCTATTGATTAAGCTTGATGACAAATGTCACCTTCTTCTGTGATCATCTTCACTGAATACTAGTAGAGGAAGGCATACTTTTGAATAGACATTAAACCAAAATATAGGATAATCCTCTCTTATTCGGAGGAGAAAAACTCAAGCTTATGTGCTCTTCACGTTGCCCCTAGAGGTATGATCAAAGGTGAACTCCACCTAGACACATGAATAAATGATCATATTTCAATATCAAATAAAATCGTCTTTGCAAGCCTACAACTAGGCCCAAAGCAACAACAAATTATGAAAGTAGAGCAAATCTATACAGGGTGCTTAGCAGAAGCAGCCTATTATATTGAAAGTAATGGAGAGGCAGTTGTAATTGATCCCCTACGTGAAACAGAGCCTTATTTAGAAAGAGCAGAAAAAGATGGGGCCAAAATCAAATATATTTTGGAAACCCATTTCCATGCAGACTTTGTTTCTGGCCACTTAGACCTAGCTAAAAAGACAGGAGCCAAGATAGTGTATGGACCAACAGCCGCCCCTGGTTTTGAGGCTTATATAGCGAAAGATAATGAAGCACTCCAGGTGGGAAAGGTAACTATCCAGGTGTTGCATACGCCCGGTCATACGATGGAAAGTACGACCTATTTGCTAAAAGATGAAGCTGGCAAGGATTACGCTATTTTCACTGGAGATACGCTGTTTCTTGGAGATGTTGGCCGTCCGGATTTGGCCATCAAGCAGGGAGAGTTGACCAGAGAAGATCTTGCTGGTTACCTGTTTGATAGTTTGCGCAATAGAATTATGCCGTTGGCAGATGAAGTGATTGTCTTCCCTGGACACGGAGCGGGCTCGGCTTGTGGTAAAAAGATGAGTAGTGATACGCAAGGAACCTTAGGCCAGCAAAAATTGGTGAATTATGCCCTGCGAGCAGATATGACGAAGGCAGAGTTTGTTAAAGAAGTGACCACCGGTCTAGTAGCTCCGCCACAGTACTTCCCAAAGAATGCAGTGCTCAATAAGATGGGTTACGAAAGTATAGACGTAGTGAGAGAAAGAGGATTGCAAGCTATGAGCGTGCGTGCTTTTAAGATGGCTTGGGAAGCCGAAGAGGCATTGGTGTTGGATACCAGAAGTAAGGATGCTTTTGCCAAGGGATTCATTCCCGGTTCTATATTCATTGGCTTAGATGGAAGCTTCGCAGCATGGGTAGGTGCATTGATCACCGATCTGAAACAGCCCATACTGTTTATTGCGGAGCCGGGGCGAGAAAATGAAGTGGTTACCCGCTTAGCTCGGGTTGGATACGATAATGCCATCGGATATTTAGAGGGAGGAGTGGAGCAATGGGAAATAGCTGGCGAAGAACTAGAGGCTATTTCCGAAATCACTCCTGAGCGTTTTGCTCAATTGTTTGATGGCACCAACCTAGACGTTTTGGATGTGCGTAAAACTAGTGAATTCGACGCTGAGCATTTGGTTGGCGCACAAAACTTCCCATTGGACTTCATCAACCAAAACATGGGACAAATTCAGCGCGATCAGATCTACTACCTACACTGTGTGAGTGGGTATCGATCCTTAGTTGCCGCTTCTATCTTAAAAG
>JAHQWA010000412.1 GCA_019634045.1 Saprospiraceae bacterium | reverse complement strand
GTGACACTTGATCCAGGGGTAGCCTTGGGCGAGGTCGTTGTTACGGCTCTTGGTGTGGAGCGAGACAAAAAGGCCCTGAGTTATTCTGTTACGGAGGTTGCTGGAGAAGGATTCCAGGAAGCTCGTGAAATTAACGTGGCGAATGCACTAGCCGGGAAGATTGCCGGTGTAAATGTGAGTAATATCGCCTCCGGTCCGCAAGGGTCAAGCCGTGTTGTGATACGCGGAAATGTATCCCTGACCGGGAACAACCAACCTCTCTATGTTGTAGATGGGGTTCCTATTGACAACTCTGGCTTTGGCCAGGCAGGTCTTTGGGGTGGTTCTGATGAGGGAGATGGTACATCTAGTATCAACCCTGATGATATCGAAAATATCACCGTTTTGAAAGGAGCAAACGCAGCTGCCCTGTACGGCTCTCGTGCCTCCAATGGTGTTATTTTGATTACCACCAAATCCGGTAAATCCGGCAAAGGAATTGGAATTGAATTCAATACCAATTTCGTTTTTGAAAACTACCTAGACCAACTTGATTTGCAACAAGAATATGGACAAGGTAGAGAAGGGCGAAAGCCTGTCGATCAGACGGATGCCTGGGATTCTGGAACAAGCGCTTGGGGCGCTCGATTGGATGGTAGTTCTGCTCCTCAATTTGATGGGGTAAGCCGACCCTATTCCTACGCTGGAGATAATCTCGATCGTTTTTATCGGACCGGTACAACCTTTACCAATTCACTTGGCTTTTCAGGTGGCGATGAGAATCAACGTGTTCGATTGAATTTCTCTAATCTAGAGAATGAGAGTATCGTTCCTAATTCTGGATTTACGAGAAGAAATGTAAGTCTTTCCTACAACGGAAAATATGCTGAGCGCTTGACCATTTCTTCAAGAATCCTGTATTCGAATGAAGACGCCAAAAACCGTCCTCGTATTTCTGACTCGCCAGGTAATGCACCTCAAGGGTTAACACGCCTCCCTCCAAATATCAACGTTAATGACTTGATAGGAGACCCGGATAAGCCAGGTGCTGTTCCAGAGGGTACAACTACTTTTGATGGTAAGGCAACCGGAGAAGAGATGCAGATTTCAGGGAACTTATGGAATCAGAATCCATGGTGGGCTGCTCACCAGTATGAGAATACGGATGTTAGAGACCGGGTGATTACTTCCAATTCTGCCCGCTATGACATCACAGACTTCTTGTATATACAGGGACGCTTCGGAATGGACTGGTATACTCGCCGAGAAACAGACATTACGCCATTTGGTACAGGTTACCAACGCCGAGGTAGTATGACTGAACAAGAAGAAAGAATTCGTGAAATCAATATCGAGGGTATCCTAGGATTTGATAACACTTATGGCGATATATCCGTCAATGCTTTCGTTGGAGGAAACAGGATGAGAAGATCTTACGAAGCGATTCGACTGAGTGGTAGTAATTTTAACATACCCTTCTTTAACACCTTTGCGAATCTGGCCAACCAAAGTCCGGGCTATGGTTTTAGCGAAAAGGGAATTAATTCCGTTTTTGGATCTGCTACGATTGGCTATAAGAGTTTCTTGTATTTGACAGGTACCGCCCGACAAGATTGGTTCTCTACGCTAGCGCCCGAAACCAATGATATCCTCTATCCTTCTGTAGGGGGTAGTTTCGTGTTCACCGAATTGATGAATACCACAAATGGTATCTTAAGTTACGGTAAGTTGCGAGGGTCTTGGGCTCAAGTAGGGGGAGATACAGATCCTTACCGATTAGCACTGACCTATGGTCTCGGCCAAGGTCACTTAGATAATCCAACGGCTTCGATCTCTCAGAGTAACATACCGAATAAATTCTTGGTGCCACTGACATCTACAGAATTCGAAATCGGGTTGGACCTCCGTTTTTTCAATAACCGCTTAGGTCTAGATTTTACGTACTACCAACAGAAGACAACGGATGATATTCTAAATGCCACTATTTCTACTAGTTCTGGTTTCAACGGTACGACCATTAACATCGGTGAACTGGAAAACTCAGGTATAGAAACGCTGATTACAGGACGGCCTGTACAAAGCCCTGATTTTAGTTGGGATGTCACTTTGAACTTCTCCATTAATAACAACAAGGTTATTTCCTTATCTGAAGGTATTAATAGCATCCAGATCGGTGAACCACGTACACGTTTCGCGTTTATCAATCAAGTCGTAGATCAGCCATTTAGTACCATTACAGGGTTTACCCAAATGATGATTAATGGCCAACCTGTATTTGATCCTGATAGTGGACAGCCGGTTCGTTCGGATGAGACTTCTATTATTGGAAACGGTGTTCACCGCTTCGTAGGAGGTATTACCAACGAGATTAGTTACAAAAACTTCTACTTAGACTTCCTGATTGACTTCAAGGCAGGTGGAGAGATCTATTCTGGTACCAACGTTAGATTTGTTGGTCAAGGCTTGCATAAGATGACTACCGAGGCTTACAGTGGTTTAGGTTTTGAATCGCAAGGTCGTGAGTCCTTGACGGTATCGGGTGTAGATAGAGAGGGTAATGCCATGACGAAGACCTTGGATGCTACCGAAATTCCTGGTTTCTGGGGGGCTTATCAGCAGCTATCTGATCGCTTTATCTATGACGCCTCTTTCATCAAGTTCCGTCAGTTGAGCTTGGGATACCGCATCCCGGAAGGCTTCTTGAGTAAGACGCCGATCAGGTCAGCTAATATTTCTATTGTTGCTAGAAATCTATTCCTATTGCTTTCCAACCTGGATAATGTAGACCCAGAGTCTAACTATAGCAACGCCAACGCACAAGGTTTGGATTATTTCGGTGTACCGCAAACACGGTCCTTCGGATTCAACCTTAAGGTTACTTTTTAACTAATGCGTAAACAAAAAATAATGAAGTACATCAATAAACTATTAATACTGGCTATTGTCTGCCTAGTTCCCTTAACTGGGTGCGACTCAGATGAACTGGTTGACCTGAATATTGATCCTACGGCAGCAAACGCTTTGGATTGGAAGTTCATGTTTACGCAGGGCATTGTACAAGCCGCTGAAAACCGTTATGTCAACGGTCGAGCTCATCTTGGAATTACTTCTCATCTCATACAACACATGGCTACTTTAGAGTCGGGTGAACGTGCGATGGGAGATAAGTATACCCAAAACGAGGACTCTAAGAACTCCTACATGTGGTATGTATACCGCAATTCCTTAAAAACATTGGCAGAGGTGATCCGTCAAACAGGAGCAGATGGTGCTAATCCCAACTGGACCAATTTGCATCATGCCGCGCAAGTCATGTACATCATTCCGATGCATGTTATGACGGACCTCTATGGTAATGTCCCTTATTCTGAAGCGAATAAAGGGGTGGATGGAGTATTCTTTCCGGCTTATGACGACCAAGAGAGTATTTACAAAGACATGCTGAGCAAGCTAGACGCAGCAGCTAAGGCGTTGGGATCAGGTCCAGATGAGCTTGGAAGCGCGGATTTGATCTATGGAGGTGATTTGGACAAGTGGAAAAGATTGGCAAACTCCTTGATGCTTCGCTTGGCCATGCGGATCTCCAATGTTGATGCAGCCACTGCACAAGAATTTGTTCAAAAAGCCATCGGTGGTGGCGTGATGACGAGCAATGAGGATATGTGCTGGTTGCAAATGTCAGCTGGACCAAGTCAGTGGTTTAACCAAAACGGAATTTCTCGTGCGCTAATTCCCGATGACTGGGGAGCAAACTCCGTCATGAGTAAAACCTTGGTTGATTTTCTGAAAGAGCGTAATGATCCTCGTTTGAGTATCTACGGGGGAGGTATTGGCCCTTGGGCTGGTCCCTTCAATACGGATTTTGATGCTCAGCAGGGTATGCCAAATGGATACGATTCGGAGACCATTAAGGAATTCGAGAATTCAGCGGATGCTGTAGACCCATTTACTACCTACACTCGTTTGAATACGAAATTGTTGGATGTGGATGATCCCTTTATCTTCATGACTTATGCTGAAGTTGAGTTTTTACTCGCGGAAGCGGCCCTGAAAGGATGGCATACCGGTGCGGCAGCTGATCACTACAATGCTGGCGTCAAAGCTAGTATGCAGCAGTGGGGGATTTTTGATTCTTCTTTCGAAGTAGCTGATGCTGATGTTGACACTTACTTAACAAACAACCCTTTTGACGGGACCATGCAAATGGTTGCTGAACAACATTGGGCTGCGAACTTCTTACAGTGGTATGAAGCTTATAGTAACTGGCGTAGAACAGGAATTCCTGCACTAACGCCAACTAACTATCCTGGTAACCTCACAGGAGGCCAGATATTTAGAAGATTACAATACTACACGAATGAAGTCGCCAATAATCCTAATGTTAAAACGGGCGGGGTCTCTCCAGATGATTACATGACTAGAATCTGGTGGGATGTAAACTAGCAAATTTCTAAACCGATTGATATTTAGATGGGTAGCGGTGCTGATTTTATCGGTGCCGCTATTTGTTTACCCTCATAGTATTATCCATTATATTAGCACTCCAATCTTTGGCCCAATAGCTTCAATAAGGATGTTGAAAAGAAGAGTATTCATACGGACCTTAATGATGTATACCGGTATAAGCCTCCTCTCTGCTTGTAGCCAGAAGAAAACAGAGTTGACCTGGAATCAATCCTTATACAATGTTGGTGCTCAATCTTCACCACGCACAACTGACCTAAATCAAGATGGTGTTCTAGACATTGTGATCGGTGCGGGTAAAGAGGAATTAGGACCAATCAGCAATGGTATTATAGCTTTAGATGGAGCCACTGGACAAGTTCTTTGGGAGCAGGCAGCTAATGCACATATGGTCGGTTCTGCTACTTTTTATGATGTGCATGAAGATGGTGTTGAGGATGTTTTTATCGGCGGTCGCAACCATAATTTAAAGGCCTTAAACGGAAAAACGGGAGCGGTGATCTGGGAATACGAACGACCAGATACCACAGATCCTATCTTACAGTATGCTCGGTTTAACTTTTACAATAGCGTGTTAGTGCCGGACTTGACAGGGGATGATCGACCAGAATTGCTTACCGTCAACGGTGGTAATTGGGATGCCTTGCCGGGCTCAACGGAGGACCGGTTTCCTGGGGTGTTAATGTTATTTGATGTTATGGACGGAAGGATCATAGCCGCAGATACGATGCCGGATGGAAAGGAGTCTTACCTGTCCCCGCTCTATATTCCAGGAACAAATGGTCTGGAGGATCAAGTAGTATTTGGAACGGGAGGAGAAACCATTGGTGGGCGCCTATACTTGGTGAAATTGTCGGATCTGGCTCAATCAGATTTATCTTCTGCCGAACCGATTTTGGAAGAAGAAGGTCATGGCTTTATTGCTCCTCCAGCCTTGGTCGATCTAAATCAGGATGATATACTGGATATTGTGGCCGTCTCTCATGCTGGTACTATCTCCGGGATTGATGGACGGACCCGAACCCTTTTATGGCAGCAGCAGTTCACGGGACTGGAATCCAGCAATGCACCAGCTATTGGTTACTTTAATCAGGAAGCTGGTTTTGACGTATTAGCGATATTGTGTAAAGGTGTTTGGCCAGACTATAGTGTAGCTATGCAAGTTGTGTTAGATGGAAAAACGGGAGCAATTAGTCATCGAGACACCCTGGGCTGTTATGCCCTTTCTTCTCCTGCTATTTATGATCTAGACGGAGATGGAATAGATGAAGCCATCATTAGCACCAATAGGTATGACTGTGAAATGCAATTCACAGAAGATCTTCGATCCCCTCCGCAAATTGAAAACCAAGTGCTAGCAGTAGATTTTAAACGTAAAAGCTATCGGCCTATCGATCGCAGTACGGGATTTAGAAACATCTACTCCACCCCCTGGTTAGGAGATTTGGATGATGATGGTTATCTGGATATCATCTATGTACAAAATTTCAACCCCAACGATCTCACCAAATTCCTAGGAATGAGCATGAAACGAGTTAGCACAGCAGTGCGTATGCCGCAAGCTCCGATTTGGGGGAGTTATATGGGGCAATCCGGAAACGGACGTGTTCCCCTTAAATGATCTTGATTGGTATCTAACCAAATGATATCTTGCAAACCCCAATTCACCGCTTAATTAGCAAAAAACTAATCCATGTCTATCAGGAATTGCCTCTTACTAATCCTACTTACCCCTTTGTTTATCGCCTGTGAAGGAGATACTTCAAATACAAACCCTAGTGATGGATCCCAAGGGAAGGCCGAGCGCACTTTCTTTGCGTCACTCGCTGCTACTGAAACAGGGGTTGATTTCATAAATCAAGTAGAGGATAGGAATGATTTTAATATTCTCACCTACCGAAATTTTTACAACGGCGGAGGCGTGGCTATCGGAGACATCAATAACGATGACTTACCTGATCTATATTTTACGGCGAATCTGACGGGCAATCGACTGTATTTAAATAAAGGCAATTTTACTTTTGAAGATATTACGGAGCAGGCTGGCGTGGCTGGTACCAAAGCATGGAGTACTGGCGCGACCATGGCGGATGTGAACAATGATGGCTGGCTGGATATCTACGTCAGCAATTCCGGAGACATCAGTGGTGATAATAAAGAAAATGAGCTCTTTCTGAACAATGGTGATCTCACCTTTACGGAGCAAGGAGCTGAACTAGGACTAAATAACAAGGGCTTTTCTACCCAGGCCTCTTTTTTCGATTACGACTTGGACGGAGATCTTGATTGTTATTTGCTAAATAATAGTTTTAAAGACCCCAGTAAGATTGAATTGTATCGGAGTATGCGGGAAAAACCCGATGAATTGGGGGGCGATAAATTGTATCGCAATGATGGTGGAAAGTTCACAGACGTAACGCAGACAGCCGGAATCTTTAGCAGCGAAATTGGTTTTGGCTTAGGTGCGGCCATTGGAGATATCAACCACGACTTTTATCCTGATATCTATGTAAGCAATGACTTTTGGGAGAGAGATTATCTCTACATCAATCAAGGAGATGGCACATTTTCGGAAGAGTTGATCGATAGAATTGACTTCTGTTCCATTTCCAGTATGGGGGGAGATATCGCCGATCTCAATAATGATGGGCATCCGGAAATCATTTCTACCGATATGCTAGCTGCCGATAATTACCGCTTGAAGGCCATGTCTGCTTTTGATCCCTATCACTTAGAGGACATCAAGTACCGCGCGAATTACCATTATCAGATTGGGCAAAACTGTCTACACAGGAATGATGGGCAGGGCGATTTCCAGGAGGTAGGAATGTTATCGGGAGTGGCAGCGACGGATTGGAGTTGGGGGGCTTTGGTATTTGACTTTGAAAATGACGGGCAAAAGGATCTGTTTGTGAGTAATGGTATTCAGAAAGATCTGATGTATATGGATTTCAGAGATTTTCTAGCCAACAATGACATATATCGTAAAATAGCTAAGCAAGAAAGTGTGGATTTCTCACCACTGATAGATCAAATGCCTTCTAATCCGGTGTCAAACTATGCTTTTTCCAACCAAGGAAATTTACAATTTGAAGATCAAGCGAAACAATTGGGCTTAGGCGAACCGTCTTTTAGCAATGGGGCGGCTTATGCTGACTTAGATGACGATGGGGATATGGACTTGGTCATCAACAACGTCAATGCAATGGCATCTATCTATCGGAATGAAGCTGAAAAGCTTGGACATCATTTCTTGAAGATCAAATTCAAGGGGAACGAAGCCAATCCATTTGGGGTAGGAGCACAAGTCAGCATTCGCACCAATGATGGCACACAGCTTCGGCAAAATTTTAATAGCCGAGGTTTCCAAAGTAGTGTAGAACCTGAGCTTATTTTTGGTTTGGGAGACCAATCTACTATTGATCAACTAGAAGTGGTATGGCCCGATCGGAAAAGCCAAACGATGGATAATGTAGCCGTCGACCAGACCTTAAGTCTGAACTATTCAGAGGCATCCGGCGAGGCTACTGTTCCCTCCCCTCCCGCTCCACTTTATGCTGAAGTAAGTCAGCAATTATTAAAGGGAAATACGCAGCACAAAGAAAACCGATACAACGATTTTGACCATGAAGGGCTTCTGCTTGGAATGTTATCTACGGAAAGTCCTCGCTTAGTGAAGGGGGATGCCAATGGAGATGGCTTAGAAGACTTTGTGATGCTGGGCGCCAGGGGGGATGATGATAAGTTGTATTTGCAAACGAGCGCAGGGACCTTTAATTTTAAATCCAATCCCGTTTTTGCCGCTAAAGATGTGAAGGATTTTGAAAGTAGTTGCGGTGCTTTCTTTGATTTTGATAAAGATGGGGATCAAGATTTACTCCTGGGTTCAGCAGGGAATGAATACCAGTTGGGTAAGAAATTCTTCATCCTCCGATATTTTCGCAATGATGGCAAAGGCAATTTCATGGTCGATAATAGCAATATTCCTCAGATCGTTGGTAATTTTTCTTGCCTCGAAACCTCAGATATCGATCAAGATGGAGATCAGGACCTATTTATTGGAGGACGCCTAGTGCCGGGTAATTACGGATTGCCCCCGAGAAGTTATCTGCTACTGAATGACAATGGCCGCTGGCAGGACGTAGCTCCTAGTGCGGTGGCGGGCTTAGGAATGGTGACGGATGCCTGCTGGGCGGATATTGATGGAGATCAGGATGAAGATCTGATAGCGGTCAGTGACTGGGGAGCCGTTAGTGTCTTCAAAAATGAAGGAGGACAAATGCGTATCACAGCTCCCATTGAAAATAGCAAGGGCTGGTGGCGTAGAATTGAGCCTGCCGATTTAGACGGAGATGGAGACATCGATTTTGTGTTGGGAAACTGGGGCTTGAACACTAAATTGAAGGCGAGCCCAAGCAGACCCATCAGTATGTACGTTAGTGATTTTGATCAGAATAATCGCAGCGAATTTATTATCAATTGGTTTGCTCCGTTGGATGATAAAGCCTACCCTTTCGCTACCAAAGGCGATATCACACAGCAGTTACCCGCATTGCGTAGGAAAGTGCTCAAATATGAAAGCTATGCCAAAGAAACTTACGAAACCCTTTTTGACCCTGCGCAACAACAAGAGGCCATTCCTTATGAAGTAACGAATCTTCAAACCTCGGTGCTTTGGAATAATGACGGTTCCTTCACATTAGAAGCCTTACCTCTAGAGGCACAATTGGCCCCCGTTTTTGCGATTGCCGTTGATGATTTCAATGGAGATGGCCAAGCAGATATTTGGTTGGGAGGGAATTTCTACTCCTTAAAACCCCAGGTGGGGCGACATGATGCCAGTAGGGGCGTGTTGTTAGTAGGAAAGGGCAATCAGCAATTTGAGAATATAGCATACCTCGAATCAGGTATGAGCGTAGAGGGGGAAGTTAGAGATGCACAAGTGTTAGAGGTAGGAGGGGAAAAGGTGCTGGTCGTAGCTAGGAATAACCAAACCCTGCAAGCTTTCAAACGACAATAGATTGCTCACCGAATGGGCGCCATCCGGTGAGCAATGGAGTTGCCTACTTTGTCCATCGCTGATCCCAGCGGAACTGCAAAACAGGTCCGTTGTTAGAACCTACTAAAACGGCATTCTTATTGATACGAGATAAACACTTGACATCATAGGGCGCGAAAAAGCCACTTTCCGCCCTAGACAGGGGATTAAATGCTCCTTTCCCATCCCCCAATAAGACTAGACCAATACCGGCATCATTCCTAGGGGTCTCCACTTCGGCTGTATACAAATTACCTGCTACTAATAAATCTAAATTTCCGTCTTGATCAAAGTCTTCGATCAATATATCATTAATAGAAGACCATTGGGCTTCTACCGGAAGTTGATGGGCTACAAAACCGTCCTTTCCCTGATTTTCCAAGTAAAGACTAGCAAAGGTATTTGCCTTTAAGTGTAAAGCTTTGCTGAGGTTATCATCTTCGTATACCTTGGTGATATTGGCGGAGGCAAATAGGTCATAGGATTCAAACTTCTTTTTGATCTCAGGGACTTGTTCTGCTGAACAAGCCCGCCCTCTAAGTGGGAACTGTTCTCCAAAATTGTAGTAGGCTAACACAATATCTTTACTACCATTGTGGTCAAAATCATAGTAGTATACTTCGAATGGCTCCGCTTCACTAGCTTGGTACTTGTAGTTAAGGCCTAGGTTGCCAGCAATGAGGTCCATATCTCCATCTTTATCCATATCGGCAGCATCAATGCTAAACCACCAGCCCGTGGTTTCAGCTAAGCCATAAGTCGCTGTTTTGTCCTCGAAAGCTTGCCCGTTGTAGCTCAGTACTTTGATGGCGGTCCACTCTCCAAGCAGTACCATTTCCTTGCGTTTGTCTCCGTCCAGGTCGGCCCAAAGGGCATCATTGATCATTCCTATATTTTTTAGGGAGGAGGCGAGGTCGGTGGCATCAATAAATCGGCCCCCTTCATTTTGTAATAATGTACTAGAAGCTGCCTCTGGGTAAGCCCACGGAATATGCCGGCCCGTCACTAGCAGATCTAGGTCACCATCTTGATCAAAGTCTTCTGGAAGTACCTTGGAGCCACTGAATCGCATATAGGGGAGAGCATCCTGAGCCTTTTCAAACTGACCTGCCCCGTCATTTAGGTACAATCTATCTTGGTATTGAGTCGCTTCTTCCTTGTATTCATTCCCACCACTGACCACATATAGATCCGGGTCGCCGTCGCCATCTGCATCAAAAAAGGCAGCACCCATATCTTCTGAATTTTTGTCAAGATTGAAGACGGGAACGGGGCTCACTTGGAAGCCCTTATTGGCTTGTTGTAGCCATAGTTGCCCCGTTTTTCCAACAGCTCCACCTAGATAGAAATCTTCTCGCCCATCCTGGTTCACGTCTCCGACGGCAAGGCTAGGTCCAAATTGAGACATTTTATGTGGTAACAATACCTGCTTTTCAAAATCATCGAAATCATTTTCCTCATGGTGGCAGTCGAGTTGGACTTCTGCAGTCGAGTTAAAGAAGAGGCTGGGCGCGACGGAGGTAGATTTCCCCTTTCGAGCCTTATTGTAGGAAACCACTAGGGTTTGATTAGGTTTTGGCCGATTAACCCGGCTCACTTTACCATCGGGCCATTCTACTTCTAGTCGTTGAATCTGACCAGTAGGGCCTAGCCCAAAATGAGCGATTTCTTCGCTACAGGAGTAGATGCCTCGGGCATTGCTCAACTCAAAAAATTGCAAGCCTTGATCGGTGTATAATCTAAGTTTGGTGCCGAGTTTAGCCACTGGTGCTCCCGCATTATCCAATTGCACGCGTAGGAAATTATTCCCATTCAAAGCTTGACTATTGTTTTGGTAGATAAAGGCTTCCTCATTTACATTATTGAGGATAAGATCAAGATCTCCATCTTTGTCCAGGTCAGCATACGCCGCGCCATTGGAGAAGGTCTTTTGATCTAAGCCCCAGTCTGACATTTTCTTTTCAAAGCCCAGGTTTCCCTTATTCTGAAAGACGTAATTCTGCAGCTTTTCAGAAGGAACCAGCCCAAGTACTTTATTGATATCCACGAGATCCCAAATGGAAATACCTTGAGGGTTAGGATTTTTCTTGAGGTAAGCAGCGACAGCAGATTCGATGGCTTTGGCTACTTTTTTTGTAGCATCGCTATTTCGGATATCGCGAAGAAGTCCATTGGTGACATAAATATCCTTCCAACCATCATTATCAAGATCAGCGAATAGGTTTGTCCAACTCCAATCTGTAGTGGCTACTTGACTGAGTTGAGCAATATCACTGAAGGCCAATCCACCAGTATTCAGTTGCAAGGTGTTGAACATGTATTGATAATGCCCTCCTTCCTCTACCACTTTCCAGAATTTATCCGGATTCATCCCACTCATATTCGCTTTCAGCCGATAGTTGTCTTCGGCTACCATATCAACGACCATTAGATCGAGCAGCCCATCATTGTTCATATCTCCGGCGTCCACCCCCATACTGAAATAGGACATATGCTGTAGCGCATCATCAGCGGAATTTCGGAAGGTCCCATTCCCATTGTTGATGTACATGAAATCTGGGGCCCAAAAATCATTGGCCACATAGAGGTCTGTCCAGCCATCTCCATTTAGATCACTCGCGCTGACTCCATTGGGGAAGCCCGCCTTCAATAAGCCCGCTTGTTCTGTTACATCTACGAATTGTGCGCCTTGATTGGCAAGTAATCTAGGGCTGTATTGGTCCAAGAGTAATTCTTTGTTGTAGAAAGGAGAATAGTCACCTGGATTCGGTGGTTGATTGAGTAGAAAGAGATCCAGGTCTCCATCCTTATCATAGTCTAAGAAAGTAGCCCCACGGGTACGTTCGCTATTGTCTACTCCATACTGGGCAGCTTCCTCAGTAAATCTATTGTTGCCTTGATTAATGTATAGTTTATTCCGTCTTAGGTCAGGCTGATCATCGTATAACTCTCTACAGACGTAAATATCCAATAACCCATCCCCATTGATATCTCCGAAGATCACGCCAGAGGACCATCCTCCATTGTCCTTTATGCCTGCTTTTTTGGTGATATCCTCAAACTGCATCCCGCCCTTATTTAGGTAGAGTTTGTCGGAAACCTGATTGCCGGCGAAATATAGATCAGGGAGTCCATCATTATTGATATCGCCTACACCTACTCCGGCACCGCCATAGAAGTTGGAGTAGATCATGATGTTATGCTCCTTTGTGTCTTTGAGCTTATTGTTGAATTTGATGCCCGTTTCCTTGGAGGAAAGCAAAGTGAAGAGCTTTTCTTCGGGAAGTTGATCTACAGATCCCGTAAAACTGATCATGAGGATGATTGAAGATAAAAGCCCGCCCTTTAAGCTGTTGTTCCACTTCATAGGTTTATTCTTTATGAAAAATACCATCATAATAACTGCCCTGGTAAGCTCCCCAAACTATCTTTTTGTACAAAGGTAAAGTCGTCTTGATCCGATGGACCTTAATCCCGTCAAAAGTGTAGGTGTGGCGATTGTTGGTACCATGACAATAGATGATATCAAGCTTGTTGTCGTAGTCTAGGTCTCCAATCCATGGAGTAGAAGAAAGGTTATTCCCTTCAAATGTATTACCAAGCTGGAGCACTTCTTTCGTTTTAAAATCAATGATGACTAACATATTGTAGAAGAACTTCTGAAAGACATTTTTGATTTCCTGAAAGTTGACACTCATTAGGATTTCATCTTGTCCGTCATTGTTCCAATCGAGTACTACTGGAGTCGTATTTTGATAGAAACCCAGGGAATCCGAGAATTCTATTTGTCCTGTTTTTCCGTTGACCATAATCTGAGCGCTCCAATCCAATTTAGGCCAGACCCCTTGTGCATAGGAAACGAAGAAGTCTGGTGTAGAATCAGGGGTGAAATAACCGATGGCCATAGAGCTATAACTCTCCGAATTGGGACGGATTACCTCCCAGAGTTTTTCATGATTTTTACCATTGAAAGCAATCAAGCGGCCATTCACGGCATTCACGACGATATCATCAATCCCATCTCCTGTAATGTCTACCCTTCCTGCTGGACCAATGTAGCCTTTGTCTTTACTTGTATCGAGTAACTTGGCAGCGGAAAGATCCCCTTTCAAAATAGCAGACAATCTGCCTACATAGAGATTCCCGCCAATGGTCTCTCCACCGGTGCCAAACACAATGTCATAGTCTCGCCCTTTTTTTCTTGGGCTGACGGTGATAGACATGTATGTTTCTTTGCCATCTGGCATAGGGGCTCTACCAATCAGCTGCCCATCCTTCCCACTGATTACCACCAGATAGCCCGGAGGGCGATTCGGGTCGTAGGGTTCGGCCATTACATCGCCTCCATTAGAGGTTAGAATGTCACCTACCCCATCTCCATTTTGATCATTGATAAATTGCGGATTGTAAAAATTAAACCAGTGTTCTTGTTGAGATTCATCCGCATGTTTGGGTGGGTCAAATCGCCAGATAACCTTTCCTTTAGCCCCGTCGATGGCAATGAGTTCCGCGGACCTGCCACCAATTACTGGATCAAGTACACCATCGGCATTGATGTCCGCTAGGGCAGCTGAACCAAAGATCTGGTCCTTAGCTTTGACCTTCCAAAGCAATGCGCCGGTTTTTCCATCTAAGGCGATGACAGCCGAGTCACAAGCATGGAATTCTTCACGTCCTGCACCGAGGATTATATCTAGTACGGTATCCTGATTGAGATCGGCTACCCTTGGAGAAGAAAAAGTGCCAACGGTACCCAGTTCGGCAGTCCAATTGCCTTGACTGATAGCCGAGCTAATTGGACTTGCTGAAAGCCCCAATATTAACAGAAAAGAGAGGTGGAACCAGCCGGTGTTTATCGTTCTGAAAAAAGAGAAAACCATCCGCTTTTATTAAGTGGATTTAATTCCAAAAGGTACTACTTTTTTCTGAGAAAGAAGCCGTGTGAAATAGCCTAAATGCGGGCTGCTGACAGAAATTTTGCTAAGGAGAAGAAGGCCTTAATTCCGGCTGAATCAATTGACCTGATCAAGGCAAAAAACAATGAATTTGCGGACAAACAATTGGGTGTGTTTTGTAGCCTCGAACATGCCCATATGTCCTACCTTTTCTAGGATGTGAATAGATGAGATCGTTGGTAAATGTGTTTGCTCCATACTCTTCTCTGCGGGTATGGCATTGTCCTTTTTTCCCACAATAAAAAGAACCGGACAGGCAATGTTTTCTAGAACTTGTGAGCGGTCAGGCCGATTTTTCATTGCTTGTAATCCGCCAATGATCCCTTCCGCATCATATTTGGAGGCTCTAAAGGTGAGCTTTTCGATCAAAAATGCATTGCTGTTCACAAAATCTGGAGCAAAAAGGGCGGGAATTAATTGTTTGACATATAGGGCTGAACCTTGCCGCCGGATAAAGCCAATTCCCTTTTGCCTCCCCTCTTTCTTCTCTTCACTATCAGCATATGGCTGCGAATGAAACATCCCCAAGCCGATTAACATTTCTGGATGTTTTTCAGCAAATGCCAAGCCTACATAACCGCCCATAGAGTGGCCGATCATAATGACTTTATCCTGCTTTAAATCCTGTAGAACAGCATGAACAGCACCAGCCATGTCAGCAATGGTCACGTCTGGCCAAACGTCAGAACTCCCAAAGCCGGGGAGATCAATGGCAATTACCTTGTATTTCTCCTCAACCAAGTCCAGGCTAAATTCTTCCCACACACGACTATCTTCACAAAACCCGTGAATAAGCACTACGGCTGGACCTTTACCTACCGTTTCGTAAGCAATAGCTGTATCTTGGAAAGTAACCTTTTTCATATATTTCTGAAGTTGTGTCGCTCGAAAAAGCCATCGTATTGGGGAGCTAAAATACTCCAATCATAATGACCTACAAAATTAGGATAAGATTTATCCGCCCTGATTTCTTGGATAGACTCAATCGCGGAGCGTAATTTTTGCATTAATTCCGTGGAATTCTGGTATAAGTGTTTCTTTTTTAGGACGGATGGAATGTGTTCCGGATAAGCTAGGCGATCTGGTAGAATGGGATAGCAGCCGCAGTAAATAGCTTCTACAATACTCCCTCCAAAAAAATCCTGGCGATTGGTGACGGGTAAGATGTCTGCTATCTTCAACCATTGGCCGTAGGCCTGCTTGTCTTCAGCATAGCCAAAATGTAAAATCCTTTCTTGCAGCTTCTGCTTGGCTTCAGCGAAAACAGGCGGCATCTTATGGTAATCTCTTCCCAATACCACTAGCTTGAAGTCTAGGCCTTCATCAGCCAACTGATATAGCACTTTGAAAAAAAGATCTGGATCTTTGTCATATTCCCAACGATGATTCCAAAGAAGTACAGCCTCCTTGGGTTTCAGCCCTTCCGGAATCAGATCAAATTGATTTAAATTGAGACCGAGCGGTAGAATTTCACTTTTTTCACGCAACAATTCAGTATTTTGCGCCTCGCGATGATCAGGAAATTGTTTTAAAAAATCAGGAAGTGCTGAAAGGAAGGCTTCTCGATGAAAACTGGAATTAAAACAGATACGATCAGCGGTCAGCGCACTGGTGTAATTGATGAATCCATATTGATTATTTCGCCCTAAGGACACGTCTTTATCCGTCGGAGACCAAGGGTAAGTAATCTGGTTTTCATGAAAATAAAGAACCACCGGAATTTGATGGGTACGAGCGCGAGTTAGTGCCAAAAAGGTGGATAGGTCTAACATATCCGTGGCCAGGATCAGGTCGGGAGCTAATTGGCTATCCAAAAATTGCTTAGCAAGACTCACCGCACCTCCATACATGCGCCATTTCCAATGCCGGCCCTGCAATCCCAGAATCGCGATAGCATGTTTACTTTGTTGTTGATAGCTTTCCGCCCACTGGCGATGGCTACCACCCATAAAAGGTTCCAGCAATAGTATTTTCATGCAACAGAGTTTGGATGATGGTAATAAAGTCCTTTTTGGATAACTTCAAAGGAAAATTGCTATCTTTCAAAAATAGGGTCTTCTTTGACAATCTTTCCGATAGCGTTTTGGTAGGAATAATTGCAACTGGCGGAAGTAATTCTCCTAACTAAAATGATGACTCAGAAATACAAAAAATGTCAGAGAACCTGATGGAAGAATATTTATTAAAATTGGATGCCGAGTTTATCCCAAATTAAGAAGTATTGGCGAATAGAGAAGAACTGGAGAGGGAGCTGAACTTAAAGCAGCTCCAAATCAACAGCTTACTGAATATCACGCAGGCCATCAATGACAATGTCTCTGTGGACGGGCTTTTCAACATGTATAAGTCTTTTCTGAGCTGGGAGATTGGCGTTAAGAAAATGGCCCTCTACGTACTGAAAGAAGGGGAATGGAGTTGTGCCTCCTCCATTGGAATTAAAGCTGACTTACTACGAATCGATATCTCCGAAAAATTACCTACCTATACACGTCTAAAAAATGTAGAAGAAGAGGATCATGAATTGATCCGAGAATTTGATGTGGTTATTCCAGTGCGCCATAAAAACGAGGCCATTTCCTATGTTTTTATTGGCGGATTTTCGGAAGAAGAAGACATGTACAGCAAAGTACAGTTCATTACTACGATCACTAATGTTATTGCCGTAGCCATCGAAAATAAGCGTTTGTTTAAGCGACAATTGGAGCAAGAAAGACTTAAACGTGAGATGGAACTGGCGAGCGAAATGCAGCGCATGCTCATTCCCAAGAACTTACCTAGTAAGGACTGTTATGAGCTGGCTAGTATTTACAAGCCACATTTGGGCGTTGGGGGAGATTATTTCGATTTCATTGAATTTGCTGATGGCAAGATCGTTTTTTGTGTGGGAGATATTTCTGGGAAAGGTGTAGCTGCTGCCTTGCTGATGGCTAACTTTCAAGCCAACTTCCATACCTTAATCAATAAGCGAACAGAGCTGGATGAATTTATCCGTGACCTCAATACTTCGGTACACCTCATTACGCAAGGGGAGCGATTCATCACCTTCTTTATTGCAGAATACGATATCAATACACGCCAACTCAATTATGTAAATGCTGGTCATAATCCACCGGTCTTGGTGGCCAATGGCAATCTTCATTTACTAAAAGAGGGCTGTACGATTTTGGGGTCCTTTACCGAATTGCCGTCCTTTAAGGTTGGGAGCTTGAGAGTGGAAGAGGAAGCTGTAATTCTCTCATTTACAGATGGGTTGAGTGATATTAAGAATCGCCAAGATGAATTCTTGAGTGATGAGCTAATCTACGATTTTGTGCAACAACACTATCGCTTATCGGCATCTGCGTTCAATCAGAAATTGCTGACGGTGATCGAGCAATTTAAGGGGGAAGAAACCTATC
>JAHQWA010000411.1 GCA_019634045.1 Saprospiraceae bacterium | reverse complement strand
GTGGATGTTATACCCCGGAAAGTAGGGCTGATTTCCCGGTTTTGTTTAAAAACATTCTCAAAAAAGATACCTGCTACTACCTTATAGATGAATCAGCAGATTGGATGCATGGCAATGTGCATCATTTGGTGGCACAAGCGCCTGTTGATTGTTTGCCTGATTACCAAAAGATAATAGAAGGTATTCAGGCGAGAAATCAAGTTGATGGAGCAATCGTTTGTGTTGGCAAGGACTATATAGTGTATTGGCAATTAAATGGGGAAAGTGACCCAGGGTTTAAGGAATTGGCGGCATGTTCAGAATGGCAAACGATACGTGAGCCTGCGCCTTATCATTTCCCCAAAGGATCTGCATTGTGGGATAAATGGCCCGGAATGGAAGTAACTCCAGGAGATTCATTCAACATGCAATTCACAAGAAAGTACGAAATGGAGGAACCCAGGCCTCAACCGGTTAATCCGGATGCAGTCCATGTTTGGCATGGTTTCCGCAATCCGTCCAAAACACCTGAGGAATTTGCGAAATTTTTAGGTTCCGTTTTTCTTTCTTCTGGTTCATTGCTTCAACCAAATGCTGGCTTGCATGCCTTTTTCCCTTCATTACCTGAAAATAAAGAAAAGCCAAGCAGTGTTCCTGACCAAACGGCTCTTATGTTTTGGACTAACCAAGAAACTTATCACGATGGATTTAAAAAGGTAGCCGTTAGGGCCTATACGAATTTACATGGAGATGCCTATGGTGAAGGAAGCGGAGCAGATTTTCCAATTCTATTGAAAACCCAATTTAAACCCAAACAACCCTATTTCTTAATTGATCGGCCTGCCGATTGGATGCTGGGAAAAGTTCAACACTTGATTGGAGCACCTAGGGGAGGTCAAGGTTCTAAAGAGTTTCTGCAGCTAATTTTTAATTGGGCTTCGAACATTCAAAAAAGCGATCCTACCAATTTGGAAGGGGCATTGCTATATGCGGAGAAAACCTATGTTATTGCCTGGCTATGTTGGACAGGCGATTCTAATCCAGGAAGCGAGCTCGATGAACTGGCTAATGAAGTGAAGGTATGGCTACATCAAGGATCAGAAAAGTATATTCTTCCCGCCGGATTGTGGGACAATTGGGATGGTATCCCTCAGCAATATCCAAGCAGTTTGAATATTCAATTGAAGCGTCCATGAGGAATATTAAGAGCTATGAGAATCAGCACTTGTCCTTACTCAAATCGGCAGTTTTTGAGCAACTTAAATCAAAGGATTGGGATCCCAAACAAGCGGATGTTATAATAAGAGGAGTAGATCAATACTGCGAATCAGTATTGAAAAATGAGGAGATTAAAAAACCACCTGCTAATTATCAGAATACTTGGGATCCATGGATCGCAACGTATCTGATGTACTTACATCATCACAAGGCCCATGCAAAAATTGCAGATAATAAGCAAGCAGAAAAAGCACTAGAGGAGCAACTGGCCAGTTTTAAATTTGATAATCCAGGTTGGCAGGTGATGTTTGATCAGTATGTGAAGTATTATTGGAAATATCCTCATCATGAAGGAGGAAAACCCTATTATCGATCCTGGCAGGATACAGCATATGGTGCCTGTGACTATAACTACGGAGTAGTGAAATGGGAAATACCATCCAATGCTACGATAGCCATTATAGGAGACATAGGGACCGGAACGGATGTAGCAGCTGCTGTCTTAATTGGATTGTTATCATTCAAACCCGATGTTATATTGCATGTGGGGGATGTATATTATTCAGGTACGGAACACGAGTTTGAGCATTACTTCATTGGCCTTCTTAAAAGTGTATTCAAGGATCAGGGTACAGAGGTGCCGGTGTACACCCTACCGGGAAATCATGAATATTTCACGGGGGCAATTCCCTATTTTGAATGTCTCGATTCCAATGCGCTGGTACAATCTGAAGCACAGCGACAGCAAGCCAGTTTTTTCAAGCTTGTAACTGAGGATCGCGGTTGGCAATTTCTGGGAATGGATACTGGGTATCACGGTCATTTTATGGGGGTAAAAGGTGATAAGCTGGAGAAGGCGTTAGAAGCACTGCATGTGGATTCATCCAAAGCCTATATGCCGGTAACACCTCCGGATATGGTATATGTGCGACCAGATGAGGTGGATTGGCATCATTATCACCTCAATCAATTCCAAGGGAAATCTGTCCTTTTAGGTCATCACCAACTCTATTCTGCTAACCAAACAGTAGGAGTTGCCCAGAAATACATAAATGGCAAACCTGACCCCCATGATATGAATCGTATTGGAGTGAATACCAGGCTATGGCAGGCATTTGGGCAATACTTCAACAAGGTAGCTGTTTGGTTTTGGGGACATGAACACAACCTTGGAATCTATCAGGACAACTTCCGACCAAATGGTGGCCTGAACCTACCGACTCACCTGACGACCAGTTTAAGACCTTGGTAAAAGGACGATGTGTGGGGCATTCCGCTATACCCGTTCAGGATAAGGAACAACCATATAAAGCAAATAACCCCATTCCTCTGCAAAGAGATAATCTCAAACTGGAGATACAAGATGGATGGTATAACCGAGGATTCGAAATTATGAAACTGAATGGATCAGGGAATTCTGCTGAAGTAACCTACTATCAGGTTGCAGGAGTTGATCCATTACCTATTGAAATATACAAAGAAAACATCACCTAATCACAAATAAATGTTATGAGTACAGGAACGATTTACAAAATAGAAACCACAGCTGAAAGAGATAAGCTGGATGTGAATGAATTGGCTTCTACTCAGCTGCAGGCAGAGTATACAAGCATGACAATCCTAAAAGTTAATGGGACAGCATATTTACTAGGATACATAAAAGAAATTGGAACTACTGATATGTACAAAATTTCGGAGGGAGCACCTTATTTTGATTTCACTAAAAGCCAATTAGATTTAGGGAAAGAATGGGACATTGTGGAGCCTTTTTATATGGCCAATAAGCCGCATTTGATGTGCTATCAATCCAAGAATGGTCACATGTATTTTTTTCCGATTTCGAACAAATTAAGTAGTGAGCACCCATTACACTTTTATCACACCAGGTATCCTTATACAACAGACTTGTACGAGGTTAAACCATTGGTATCTCAAGGTCAGGTTTTTGTGATTGGCTACAACCAAACCAATGGATACGTGAACATTTGGACTGTATCAGCTACTTCAAATTCAAGTGGTGATTCGCCTCCATTACAAGTAGAGGTTATTTGGGCTCATCAATGGGCCAAAGGCTGGACACGATTTGCTTTTTTTACTTGGGGTAATGAAAACTTTTTTTTGAAGACCAATACCTGGAAGCCCAATGTCAATATCGATCATGTATGGGATGACCTGAGCAAGGGTACCAATGAAGTAGGTTCTCATTTGAAACTTAAGGATGACCAAATATTGAATATAGTCAGACCTTTTGAAGTAGGACCAGGAGATCCGTACTTTCTGACCTATTTGGAAAAAACAGGAGAATCCAACTTCAACAAAGTTCATGGAGATTGCTTGGGTTGGACCACCTGCGCAACAGAAAATAGTGTAAAAGGAGCCAAGCATATAGTGCCATATCGCATTGGAGAAATTAATTATGCATTATACGTGAGTTGAATGCTGTACGCTAATAGGTTTCATGCAAATTGATGGCATATACTTTGCCCTGGTTTCCTTCCTTAATCAGGGAATTAACAGGCGTATCTAAATATGCAGGGCATCCACTTAGAGAGAAAACTGGCATGAGGCTATACGGTCTAAAATTAATTGAAGTAATGCAAAGTTTCATCAGAGATCGAGTGATAATATTGACAGGCTTCAAAACCAAATTTTGACAAAAGGCTAGAAGTAATTCTAATTGGTAAGAATGTTCGAAAAATCAACAACTAAGAAATTTAACCCGCTTTATGCAATAGGATTTGGGTTACGTCCAACCTCTCTAATGGGACAATTCAACATTTTCAATCTTACCTTATCAAAAATCAATAGCGACAACCTCATGATCCAGGATAGAAGGAACCACTGCTTCCAATACATCATCGTTAATCGTATAATTTACTGAAGTCCCGGCTTTTAATAGTTTAGCAGATTTAACCGTAACTTTGGCTGGTAATTTGACAGATACTTTTTGTTTTCCAACCGGTATCAACTCCCGAAATGGTCCCTTAAGCATCATTGGATTGGTCAGGTTAACTAGGTGAACCGTCATGGAGTTTTCCTGAGTCCAGGCAGTCACATCCACAACACCCACACCGTCAACTTCAACAACTGGTTGTTCATTGAGCGCCCATCTGATCACATTGCCAAGCAATTGGCCATGATCAACCGTAAGTATCTTCCAAAATGCCCGGTCAATATCCCATGGAATGTAAGCAATGCGGCTTTTCCCATTTTCGCGTAGGTACAACTCACGAGTATCGGTTTCAGGCTGTCTAGGATAGACATGCTCCATGGGTAAGTCTGGGTAGGTTGGGATCAAGGTTATGGGAGAGGGAAATAAAGTGTTTGGGGTAACCTCTACACGATGGATGCCATTGATCATACGATAAGCATCTTCTAATCCTTCCAAGACAGGGTGGAATTTCCCATCTGAGTCCGCTTTAAGTCTCAGGTATGAATTTTTCATTGGCCCTTCGACCTTGCCAGAAGTGGAAACGCCTAATACATCGCTCAAACCAAAGTCATTTCGCCTTACACCTTTCTCATCATATAGTGACGTTTCAAAGGTGGCCAATATGCTTCCGCCTCGTTCAGTAAATGCTTTCAGTTGTGCACACTGGTCATCGGATAAGGCCGCAATATTTGGTAAGATCAACAGTTGAAATGGTTCCAGGTGCTCGGCATCGAGAAGCCGATCATTAACCATTTCGAAGGGCATCCTTGCTTCGATCAAAGCATGGTACATGCCGTCGGCATGCTGCTTGAAATCTTCCTGCCATATTTCACCTCCATATCGGCGGTTGGTTTGCTCAGAATATACCATGGCAACATTGGCAATGGGGGCCGTGTTTCGTAAATAGACTTCATTTTCAAAAGCAAATTGGTAAATATCTTCTACAACAGGCAGCCATCTTTTATCGTATACGATACCTCCGAATTTCACCCACCAGGGACGCATATTATTGGCCAGGCATTCACTCACCCAGATTTTGATCTCTGCTTCATTTTGAACCGAATCTTTCCATCTATACTCTTCCTCCGTGCCTATGCTGAATATACCTCCCAGTGGTTTCATGCCCATCGTGGCTCTTAATTCTTTGGCACGTCTGCCGTTGTCATAGGGAGCTACCAGACCACGTCTTGCCTGGTGGTCGGTAAAAAAGATGTCAGACAATTCACCGGTAACAATTCGATCAGGAAACCCATTTGGAATAAACCTTGATTCCGGTTTTATGTTACGCATGGTGACATCCCACAATTCCCAAAGCTCCCTGAGACGCACGATGCGCCATTCCGACCACTTCAGATAGGTTGGATCTCTCAGATAATAGAGCCTCTTGGTAGCTGCTTCCGAGTTTGTGTCCGGCCTCGGAAGATTTAAACCTGAATAAATCTTAAAGTTTTCCTGACAATTT
>JAHQWA010000410.1 GCA_019634045.1 Saprospiraceae bacterium | reverse complement strand
ATCCAGGAACTTAGGCTGGAAGGCTTGCAGACGGCTACGCCCTACTATTATGAAGTTGAGGCTATAGACGAAAATGGCGAGCAGATGAAGTCAGGCCGCTTGACTTTCTCCACCGCTGTAGCTCAGGAAGACGCCTTCTCTTTTTGTATCCTAGGCGATACGGAAAGCCGACCACATATCAATCAGCAATTAGGGAAAATGGTTTGGGGAGAAAGACCTAATTTCATTATGCATCTTGGGGATGTAACAGATGGCGGTAAGGAACCTCATAAGTTTCAGTGGACACAAGAATATTTCACCGGGATCACACCAGTGGCCAGCCGCATTCCTGTTTTTCCGGTGCCTGGTAATGGGGAATCAGATTTGTATTGGTACAATCGTTATCATGCTTTACCGGAACCGGAGTCTTACTACAGTTTTACCTTTGGGAACGCTGAGTTTTTTATGCTCAATAGCAATGAACGGCAAGAATTACAGCTCGGAGGCAAGCAATATGAATGGCTGAAGAATGCCTTGGAGGCTTCTACCTCCCAATGGAAGTTTGTTGCGCACCACCATTGTCCGATCTCCTCCGATGAGAACGATTTTGGGGATACCTGGGCGGGAAAAGAGTCAGAACGAGGTGATCCTAGGTTTGACGACCTTAAACGGTTATATGAGCAATTTGAGGTAGATGTTGTATTCTATGGACATGTTCACGCCTACGAACGATCCTGGCCCTTAAAAGACGGCCAAATCGATCAAGAGAAGGGGGTGATTTACCTGAAGAGTGGGGGAGCAGGCGGAAACTTAGAGGATTTTACACCGACTCGTTCCTTCTTTACCCGTAAGGTACAGCATGGTCATCACTACTGCCTGGTAGACATTTATCAGGGGAAGTTTTCCTTCAAGATGTTTGACCTGGATGGGCGATTGAAGGATTTTTTCGAACTAGAAAAATAGCCGAATCTTAGGAAGCATCTCCCTCTCTAAAGGTAGTTCGATCCGGTGTGTATCCATCCGGAAACCGAGCTCTTAGCTTGTCAATATTGTGTTGCATGACTTCCTCCAGCTTTAGGTCAAACTCAGTGCAGAGTGCGGCCACGTACCACAGCACATCACCCAACTCTTTTTTCATCTTTAATCGATCTATACCTTGCTGATGAAAAATCTGTTTCTTAACTAAATCTGCTACCTCTCCGGCTTCTCCAGCTAAGCCGATTGCATTCCATGCAATCATAGTTTGTTCATCACTAATATCGAAATCTGGTCGTTCGATGAGTGTGCGATTGGCTAATTTTTGGTATTGGTTGGCTTGCATAACGATATATTGTGAGCCGCAAAGATATGGATACTAAATGCAATGCGGAATATCATTATTTGTAGCTACTAACAATATATTTTGGTTAGCTCTAATATGATGACTTTTTTGGGATGAGTTGTAACTTATGTATCCAGCAAGCGTACTACTGAGCATACAGAACAACTAAGTCGAACAAAAGCTATGCTAGCTAGTTTTACTGGAATCAATTCCCGTAGTACGGCAAAGCACTATACGTAAACCTCAAGACCCTAACATGCTCAGTCAATACCATTACCGCTCAGGTTATTGGGAACAAAAACTATCCTTTACCTGGATTAGAGTTTTTCTTCGTTTTTTCTTATTTTTCATACTTGTACTTCCTCCTGGCCAATCTTACCTAGCAGCACAAAGTAACCTGGTGCTTTACAATATGCAATACGTGCCGCAATCCCATCAATTGAATCCTGGACAGATGCCTTATATGAAATGGCATCTCGGCATACCTGCTCTATCCAGTATCCGCTTAGGTATTGGATCGACCGGCTTTGATTACGATCGTATAAATGCTCAAATTGAAGCAGATGAAGCTACCTACAGCACCATTATCAGTCCTACCGCCCCTGAATTCAATCGTGGCGTTCTTGATTTTGAGTGGCAGCTTTTGAATTTCGGCTTCCAGTTCAATAAAGGAGCATCCTATCTCAGTTTTGATGTGGCGGATGCTTTCTATGCCAGCGGAAATTACACCCGGGATTTCGCCCGCATGTTTGAACAGATTGAGAATAATGAACTGCAAGGGAATGGGAGCATGACTTTTGATCAAAGTAGGCAGAACTTCAACCTGGCTTATTATCGGGGCTATAGCGTGGGCTTTACCCAGCAGGTAAATCGAAAACTTAGCTTGGGTGTCAGGGCTCGATACCTACAAGGAATACTTAGTCTGAAGTCAGAAAACCAAAGTTTTGGTTTTTACTATCCAGGCGATGGAACCACTTTTGAGATAGAAGGGCAACTAAATGTAATGACAGCGGGTCGCAGTCTAGTGGAGGATATAGAGGGCGTATCAAGTCTGTTTCCGGCAGGCAATGGGGGTTTTGCCTTTGATTTGGGGGGCTTGTACCGACTAAATGATAAGTGGGAGTTCTCTTTTGCGATACAGCAGCTGGGACAAATTTCTTGGAATCAAGATGTCAATTATACCGTAATTGATGACCAATATACTTTCAGTGCGGTGGATATTGATGATCATATGGATACTTGGTCGGCGGTAGCGGATAGTCTTCTAGACGGACAAGGAATAAGTAACAGAGGAAACTTTACTACTGCATTACCACAGCGGTATTTTATTGGAGCAAATTATTTTTTCTCTCCTAATTCCAGTGTAGGACTGTTGATTAATCCGGTTAGCTATTACCAGGCAACAGATCTCAATTTGGCCCTTTCGCTGCAGACTCGCCTGGCTAAGATATTCGGCGTTTCAGCCGTTTTCGGCTATTCCCGTTATGCTGATTTCAATGTCGGCACCGGCCTATCCCTGGAATTAGGCCCTTTT
This sequence comes from Saprospiraceae bacterium, assembly GCA_019634045.1. Lineage (GTDB taxonomy): Bacteria > Bacteroidota > Bacteroidia > Chitinophagales > Saprospiraceae > DT-111. The sequence goes on along the minus strand of JAHQWA010000410.1, from coordinate 10,465 downwards.
CAAATCTATGCCTTGACGGAGGCCCTTTTTAGTACACCGAATTGGCGTTCTGCCGAGTTTGGTCAAGCACAACTCGGGATCAATCTAAATTTTGGCAGATATAAAAGGTCTGATATAGTGGTGACCGAAGCGCGTGAAGATATAACGAATGTAGCATTAGTGAAGCCAGCTTCTAATGCAAAGGAAGAAATAGAAGTACCAGCAGACAAGCCAGCTAAAACGCGCCCTTCCATTGGGGAATCTCCCGCTGCCGAGACTGGACCTCAGCGATTAGAGCAGGTATCTCCCAGCTATTACCTTTTTACGGCTTCCATAGCGAATCTTCAGACGGGCTTACGAGTTGAACGAGCCAAGTATGAGGTTTACGTCATGGCACCAGATGGACAGAAGGAATTATTGCTGATCGGGAGTGTAATGGATGGAAAGTTTTCAGTGGAGTTAGCTATTGATCAATTGCATGTATTGAAACTCCTAGCGCAAGGTTATCAGGAGCAGGAAGTTGCTTTAAGAAAAGTGGGTATGGAAAAATCACAGACGGAAATGCGAAGTCAAATCAACTTGGTACCCAAAGAAGCGAGTACCAATGCAGCGATGCCTCGACCCGAAGAAAACCAAGTATCTACTTCTCCTCCAGTGGATAGTCTAGCGGAAGTTGCTCAACCAGTGCAGGAGGCCATCCCGATTACTCCGATCGATGAAGAAATAGATGCACCAGAGGTACCATATACGCCCACCCTTGCCGCTTTATCAGAGTGTAGACTAAGTAGAAATACAAGCTTGAGAAAAGCAGCCACGCACACCAGCGATGTAATTTTGAGACTGAAAGCTGGAGATGAAGTAGTGTTATTGGAAAAGACGAGTAACAACTGGTGGAAGGTTAAGTTTAAAGAGCAGGTTGGTTATGCCAAAGCAGCATTGATGGACCTGCTTTAAAATTTAAAACAAATTGGGTCTTTTTGAAATATTATGTTTTATTTGTACGTGACAATTTATATCTTTGGGAGAGATTAGGACGCACAAAATCTTTCCTTTATGAATATTGAAGAATTTCACGCCTATTGTATGGCTAAGAAGGGCGTGGAGGAAACTTTTCCTTTTGATGAGGAGACCTTGGTTTTTAAGGTCATGGGTAAAATGTTTGCTCTAACCGGTCTAGAGTATGCTGAATTTCGAGTCAATCTTAAGTGCGACCCAGACTGGGCCATTGAATTGCGAGAGCAATACCCGGCTATACAGCCCGGTTGGCACATGAGTAAAAAACACTGGAATACTGTCTATTTTGAGGAAGATCTGGAGGATAGCTTCTTGAGAGAATTAATCGATCATTCCTATGATCTGGTAGTCAAGGGCTTGTCCAAGAAACTAAAAGAAGAATTTGCTAAGCTCTAGGTGGAGTGATGCTGTTGCCTTTCTGCCAACTGCCGTAATAGCCAGCTTCTCGCTGTAAGCATTTCGGTGGTTTGGATCTTATCTTTTAGCAATTCCAATTCGCTAGGTTTTGCCTTATATAATTTGTGCACAAAATGTATAAAGTTTAGGTAAGGCATTTTCACATCCTTAGTGATCAACTTTTTCCGTTGTAGGAAGATTTTAAAAGAGGAAATCAAAGAATGGAGCGCCTCTTCTTGATCTGTTTCGAAGTAGATTTTGGTTAAGGTCAATTTCGCCCCAAAACTATACTGCACATCACTGAATTCAACTTGCCTAAGATGGATTTGCGCCTTCGGGTAATCTTGTAAAGCATAATACAGATCTGCTAAGTTGAAATGTAGGGCATCCTGCTGCATATGAGGTGGGAGCTTAGGGGCGTACTCAGCAATAATTGATTCTGTCCATTGGTATTCTTTCAAACCAATGCCGAGCTTAACCAGGTTTTTAAAAGTCCAGGGCGAGAGGTAGCCATCTTCGATTAAAACACCTTTCTGAATTCCTTCCTGGTAAATCGACATCAACTCATTGGCATAGGATTTTTCCCCGTACCTGACTTTTCTAATGCAGAAGTTAATCACGCTAAAATACAGGGTTCGTAGCATGGAATCTGAAAACAAGGCTCCATGCTGTCGCAGCAAATCCCGTACTTGCCTGAAGTGACTAGACTCAGATGGATTCCTAAGACTCAACAGCAATTGTTCGAGCGTTTGGATGGCAGGTGAATCAAAAGGCAATTTGCGCACCATGTGCTGAATGTCTTCGATAAAATGGGTATCATAGCTGGGCGTCACGACATGTTGTCGGTCCAGCATCGCACAGAGGTGATACAATTTTTTAAATAGATAGTATTGATCAAGATAATCAGCCGCCTCTTGTAAACCAGTATCATATCTTCGTTCTTTCAAGCTAGAAAAATGTTTTTCACGCAAATCAGCCAATAGGTACTGCTGATAGAAGTACTGTTCATTGCCCCTTTTGTCTTGCTCTAGTTTTTTCCTGGCGCCCTTCATGCCATATTGATAGTGTTTCTCCAAACGGTGGTCAATGTAGTATTGAAGCTGGAAATAGTCAGGGAGAATTCCTGCTGCTTCAAACCCAGCAATGCTGGTAAAGCGTTCCACTAGCTTGAGTAATTGACTGCTTAGGTAGTTCAGTTGCTTTTCATTGTAGTCCTGATTAGGCCATACTTTGCGAAATAATTCTTCTCTCGCCAGCTTATGAGCAGGAAACCCTTTAACCGCTAACTTTTTGAGGTATTTGTAGTATTGGATCAATTCAAATTGCTTGTTGAAGTAGGGGGAAGAAACAAAGTCTTCGAAGGCCCGACGCTGTTTGCTGTCGAAAGTTTGCAATATCTGAATCAATTTGCTGTTGAACATGGTCAATAAATTCTGATAAAATACAAATGCTAAAATATTGTAATTTATTGATAATGAGTAGAATGAATTTTATTGTTTTGCATTCTAATGGACAAAAAATCTTGATAAATACCGAAAAATGTAATTGCAGTCAAGGGGTGTAGATTTTACCTTTGACACAAAATGACCGCATTGCCCATGAAATACATAGATCGACTACTACTTAGTCTCCTGCTGCTTTGTTTACTCCAGTGGCCCATTTATGGCCAGATCTTCCCTGGAGATGCAGACAACAATGGTAGGGTCGAGCATTACGATGTATTGTATACAGGCTATGCTTTTGGGGAGATTGGACCCAGTCGTTTGGGGGGATCCCCCGAAGATGCAGAAGAGTTTATCAGTCTGCTCTGGGAAAATATATTTCCTTCCGGCCTTAATTTTGCCTACGCCGATGCAGATGGCAACGGGGCTGTAGATTTCCTCGACCTATTGACAATTTCAACCAATTATGGTGCTGAAAATGGAATGGTGGTTTCCAGCGAATTCTTAGAAGGCGTAGCTGGTACTGATCCTGCGATTAGCTTTGACCGCAGCGCTATCCCGCCCATTATAACAGAAAACTCCACGGTACAGATACCTTTATTCCTGGGTACGCAGGAAAACCCATTATTGGACGTAAATGGTATCGCTTTCAAAATAACCTATGATGCAGAGTTAATTGCTGATCTTCGATTGGAACTAGAGCCAGGCTGGTTGGGAAGAGATAGCCAACTCTTCATTTTGCAAGGCTTGCCTGAGGCTGCCCTAGCCAACTCAGGTCGCTTAGATGTTGCTATGACCCGACTAGGAAAACAGCCGGTCATGGCTTTTGGGAAGATCGGTACTTTATCGATTATTATTGAAGATGATTTGATTGAATTGTTGCCAGATAATGTAGATCAATTGCCCGTAGCGGTCAGCGTGGTGGGAATCGGGGTGATCGATGGAGATTTCAACACCATCCCGATTGTAGAAGATAGTGTGCATTTGGAAGTGATGAATCCTGCTGCCATTTCCGATGTCATCGATAGAGACCAGGACCGATTGGTGAAAGTATATCCGAACCCAGCACAATCCCACTTAAATATCCTATCTGCTGATCGTATTCAAGAGGTACAACTATATACCCTCAGTGGACAAAAACTGCAGACTCATCCCGTTGCGAACCAAAAAAATCATGTGTTACCGGTGCAGGGATTACCTGCCGGGCCTTTACTTATTAAAATAATTGGAGCCCATAGTATTGTTGCCAAGAAAATTTGGATCCAATCTCCTTAAAAACCACCTATCAAAACCCAATTTGAGAAGAACATCTCCGCTAACCGCTTAGCTAAATGAAAGCAATGTATTTGTACACGACTATTTTTAATGCTAAAACTATTGAAAAGTTATGAAAACAATCTACGATCCCAAATCTAGCCCCCTACGTACCGGGGGTAAACGAAGTTACCTGACGATCCTGCTAGCCCTCTTTACTTGGCTGGCAGTTTATGGGCAGGAATCAGTTGCCGTGGGCAAGGTCGTTTTTGGCGAAGAACAACAAGCCATTCCAGGATACCCGGTGCTCCTGGTTTACGAAGATGTAGAACAAGAAACCTTTACCGATGAAGAGGGCTTCTTTACTGGCCCCTTGTTAACTGCCAATGGTTCTGCCTTACAACAAGTTGGTATTGTCGATTTCTGCACTGGAGTGCAAATTGTCGAAGAGGTGGTGCCGGATAGTGCCTTTTTCTTTTTTCATCTTTGTGCTGACTTAGCAAACCCTCCCGGAGTGGTGGGGTGCGAAGCATTTTTTCACTACGAGCAAGTAAGTTTTGGACCAGATTATAGTGTTCTATTCCAAAACCTATCCTTTACCTCTGGTATGATAGATAGTTTATTGTGGGAATTTGGTGATGGAAGTTCATCCGATGCATTTGAACCAGTCCACACCTATCAGGGTCCTGGAGAATATGAGGTGAGTCTTTCCATATATGCCGATTCGTGCCAAAGTTCCTTTACTTCCGTGGTAGTACTGGTGGAAGAAGGGGATTGCGTATGTGATGCCGTTTATATCCCTACTTGTGTATTGAATGATGCCGGAGAACGCCTGTTTTTTTCCAATCCTTGCATGGCCCTATGTGCAGGATATACCCAAGATCAATTTGTGGCTTGCGAAGATGATTGCGGCTGTCCAGAGTACTACGATCCCGTTTGTACGATCGTTGAAGGCGATACTTTACAGTTCTCGAATATTTGTTTTGCGGCCTGTGAAGGATTCACTGATGCAGAGGTCTTTGCCTGTGCTCCAGATACAAATATCTGTTTTTGTCCAGAGTACTATGATCCCGTTTGTGCCGTAGTCGAAGGTGATACCTTACAATTTTCCAACATTTGCTTTGCGCTTTGCGAAGGTTTCACTGAAGAGGAAGTCTTTGCCTGCGCCCCAGATACAAGCATTTGTGGTTGTCCGGCGATTTATGATCCCGTCTGCGTACAGATGCCGGATGGGACGATCAAAACCTATGGAAATGCCTGTGAAGCATTTTGTGATGGTGTGGTAGATCCGATTTTTGTGCCTTGCGATGGTTGTGTCTGTCCAGATATATATGACCCGGTTTGTGTGTGGAGTGCTTCTGGAGAACTAATCACTTTCGGGAATAGCTGCGAGGCCGAATGTGCAGGCTTTGGTCCCTGGCAGTGGATGGATTGTGAAGAACCCGATCCCTGTGTTTGCCCGGAAATCTTCCTGCCGGTTTGTACCGTCACAGCTACAGGAGATACTTTAACTTTTCCGAATGCCTGCTTTGCCAATTGCGAAGGCTATCCTGATAGTCTGCTGTTCGAATGCGAAATTTATCCTCCCGATTGCCAATGTGATGACGAATATTGGCCCGTATGTACCTATGATGACAACGGGGGATTGATTACCTACTCGAACATGTGCCAAGCTGTGTGTGAGGGGGTTGATCCTGCTCTGCTATTCCCTTGTGATACGATTGGAAACCCTTGTGATACCATCCTGATTCCATGCGATACGCTAGGTGTCGTTTGCGATACGATTATACTACCTTGTGATACTACTGGTCTGTATTGTCAAGCAGAGTTCGTGATTGATTACGAAGGGCCGGAAAGCCTAGAGGTATTCTTCCAGGATTTCTCTTACAGCCTAGATGGAGAGGTGATCGGATGGAAATGGGATTTTGGAGATGGTAATACGAGCGATGAGCAAAACCCTGTGCATGTCTATGATACAGGCGGGATTTATGAGATTATTCTGAGCATTGAGACTTCTTCAGGTTGTAGTAGTAGCCTCATTCAACATTTATGCATCGGAGATGACGATATAGTAGAAGGTCCGGAATGTCAAGCTATATTCTTTTTTGAGCAACTTGATGAGGACGCATCTTTCCACTTCCAAGATGTTTCCTTAGGAGAAGTGATCGCTTGGCAATGGAACTTTGGTGATGGTAATACGAGTGAAGAACCAGTGCCTGTTCATCAGTATGCAGAACCCGGTGTCTATGTGGTTACCTTAACGATTGAGACCGCTTCTGGATGTAGCAGCAGCATGAGTGTAATCCTGACTACAGCAGATAATATCTTGTACGAAGATGAATGTAGAGCCTTATTCCTACCATTTATCAATCCAGATTCCCTGCAGGTCTTCTTCTTGAACCTATCCTCCGCGGATGCGGCAACCATCAGCTGGGACTTTGGTGATGGCAATACTAGTAATGAATACATCCCTTCTCATGTATATGCGGCGGGTGGAGTCTATACGGTAACTTTGACGATTACGACAGATGATGGCTGTGAAAGTACCTACAGCACTATCATTAACCTCGATAGCGATGATTTTACTGCTAGTCCATCCTTCCGTATTGTATCCAATACAGAAGAACAAGAGCAATTAGCTGTCAGTACGACTTTGGATCGACTAATGCCGAATCCTGTTAGAGAGGAACTGACCATTGTCGTCACGGCCGCACAAAGAGCTGACTATCAAATGCAAGTATTTAGTCTCCAAGGACAACTCATGCAGCAACTAGGTGGAGATCTGCTGGGAGGTGAAAATCGCTTGCAATTGGGTGTCAGCAGTTTGCCTGAAGGAATGTACCTACTACGCATACAAACGAGAGGTCAGGAATTGACTCGAAAATTTGTAAAGCAATAACATAGATAAAGAAACAAGTAAGGTTGATGATCGAGTTTGGTACTAGACTACTGAGCAAGATCTAAATTTCTGCTAGTGAGTACCTGGGCAAGCATCCTGAGGCTTGCCCAGACTAGCTTTTTTCAAGTCCGTTTAAATTTTCCCTCCTCGGTAATTTTTGTGACTCCTCCTGACTATAAGGAAGCGATAAAGGCATAATAGAGACAGAGAACTATTTTCTTTTTAAAAAAAGTTATCTAGCCCTACGTTTTCAACTAAATGATTATGAAGTAGTTACGTTTTTGTATTCTTAATATACACTGGATATGGCGGCCCTTTGGGCCGCTTTTTTTTATTTAGGCTGTAACCTTTCGAACTTTGTGAAGTATTCGTTGATGAAAGTAAGTTGATTTTTTAATTGATCTTTTAGACACCTTGTCCGACGAAGCACTCATGCAGCAACTCCAGTTGGGGAACTTTCAAGCCGCCGCACAATTGTTTGAGCGATGGAAACTGGTGTTATTTAATTTTTTTCTACGTCAGACAGGGGATCGAGAACTGGCGGAGGATATGACCCAATCCGTTTTTGAGCGAATGATTAAATACCGCTCGACCTATAAGATAGAATTGGCTTTCAGGGCCTGGATATTTCAAATCGCAAGGAACCTACTATTTTCTAATCAAAAGAAAAGGCAAAGTCGTGCAAAGGCTTTGGCAGGGCTAATTAACCCAGGGCCGCAAGAAAGTGACCGTATAGATCTTGAATTGGAACGCAAGGAAAGTAAAGCTAAGCTGTGGCGCGCAATGGATGGCCTTGCCCCGGATGAGCGGGAAGTTTTGTTGCTAGCCAAGATTCAGAAAATCCCTTATCGGGAAATTGGAGAGATATTAAATTGCCGAGAAGGAACGGTTAAAGTGAAAGTACATCGAGCGATGAGCAAATTAAAGAGCATCTTCGTCACTTTAGAAGAATAAAGCATATGGAAGGATCGACTGATAGTCAATTGCTGATTCAGTTTCTAGAAGGGGGCTTATCCCCCGCAGAACAAGCTAAATTCCAAGCTAGATTGAAGGTAGAACCTGCGCTGGAAAAGGAGTTACAGCAATGGCAGGATCTGTATGCTGAGTTTGATCAGCAAGAGAATACTCCTGTGCCGCAGCGGGTAGATGAGGGGTTCTATGCCTTCTTGGATCAAGTCCAAAACCTGTCCAGTACGGCGCCCTCGAGAAGCGTGTCCCTATACTGGAAATGGGCTGGTGTAGCGGCAGGGATCCTGGTTTTGATCACCTTAGTGTCTTCCATATACCTGAACTGGACCCAGCAACGACAATTGGCGGAAATGCAAGGAGAAATAGAGAAAACACAACGTATGTTGATCCTTTCGATGTTAGAAAATCCTTCGGCAAGTAATCGGATGCAAGCGGTGGGAGTGTCTTTGCAACAAACCCAGGGCGATGATGAAATGCTCGAGGCCTTGCAGCAAGTCCTAGATTATGATCCCAATGTCAACGTGCGACTAAAGGCTGCCAGTGCCCTGGCTGATTTCGTTGAAGAGCCAGCCGTAATTGGTATTCTGATTGCCAGCCTAGAAAAGCAGACGCTTCCGCAGGTGCAGATCGCGCTGATCGATATTCTAACGGCAGCTCGGAAGAAAGAAGCTGTTAATGCTTTTCATAAGCTTTTAGAGCAAGAAGAGCTTATGGATATCGTGCGAGATAAGGCCGCGGAAGGTATCGGGATTTTATTATAGCAAAATAGCATACACGGAAGCTTAAAACAATAACGGAAGCCCTATAGGCTGTAAGTCATTACCCGACTGCAACTTACTACAGCTAAGGGCCACAAATTCACAAATTTTATGTATAGCAGATTCATTCTATCCGGACTTCTGGTCCTGGTGATAGCCAGTAGTCCACAGCTCTTATGTGGCCAAAACTCACCGAAAACATTTCCATTGGATGGCGCTAAGCGCTTGGATCTTCAGATCGAACGAGCCGGTTTGGAAATTGTAGGGCATAACCAACAAAATGTCATTCTAGAAGTAGATGGCTATCGACCTCCGCCTGAGCGAGCAAAGGGGCTTCGTCCTTTATACAATCAAGCTACTGATAATACGGGAATGGGTATTATGGTGGAGACAAAAGGGGGTACGATGTATATCAAAAAGGCTTCCTCACATCAACTTTACATTAAACTAAAGGTCCCCAAACACTTGGCGCTGAAAATTGAAGAGCTTAATTTTTATGGAGGGACACCTTTTAAGTTGAAAGACCTAGATGGAGAGATTGAAATCACCTCAAAGAATGCCCCGATTCACCTGGAAAAGGTGAGCGGACCAGTGGTCGCCAGTTCCACGGCAGGCAGCATAGACGTCATCTTTTCCAAGTTAAATAAGGAAAAACCTAGCGCTATTTCCAACGTTAGTGGGCGGATTGATATCACGCTAGATTCAAGTACCGCAGCGACTTTTGATCTCAGTACCGTAAATGGCGAAATCTATACTGATCTGGATATCGACTTCGGAGATGAGAAAGATGGATTGAGGGCTATTGGTCGACGCAATAGCAGAGGCCATTTGAATGGGGGAGGAGTGGAATTGGCGCTGAATGCAGTCAGTAGTTCCATTTACATCCGTAAGAAATAAGAGCAGCTTAGAAATTACCCGATTGTATCATCTTAAAACTACTAAACTCATGTATAAGATAATTGCATCTTTTTGCCTGCTTTTTTTTAGTGCCAATTTGCTGATGGCACAGCAGCAAAAAATAGAAGAAAAGACTTTTGCTTGGGACGCTGGACGTTCTGCGAAGCTCAACCTAAAGTTTGCTTCAAACATCAAGGTCAGTTCCTGGAATAAATCAGAGCTGTATCTCAAGACCATCATTACCTATGAAAAGGAAGCGCATCTCAAAATCCATAAAATGGAGGTTCAAGAGATGGGCCGCCAATTGATCATAACTACAGACTACGCAAAAAACTTTTTCAGAAATAAGCGACATACTTGCTGGAGTTGTGATGAGGAGGATCAAAATGAATATGGGGATTGCACCTGTTTCAAGCTGGAATTTGAGATCATGATGCCCAAAGGAGCAGATCTAGCGCTAGAGACCATTGCTGGTAATATTGAAATCAAAGATATTGCTGGCCCAGTTAAAGCTAAGAGTATCAGTGGCTTTATCGATTTGGGTTTGGAACCCTCGCTGGCTTCCAATCTCTATTTTAAATCTGTTACTGGCGAGATTTATACAGACTTTGATGTTGACTTGGATAAGAACAGTTCGGCTTTTAGCAAGCGACTTACTACTGCTTTGAACGGGGGAGGAGCGGCGATTGATCTAGAGACGGTAAGTGGTGATATCTTCTTTCGGAAAAAGTAGAACGGATTAAATAATTAGAATAAACTAGTTTATATTTTAGCATTAACCTCCAGGATAAGTCGGTTTTTATTGCCCGGCTTTAGTTCTGGAGGTTTTTCGTAGAGGACTTTCCTACCCCTCAATT
>JAHQWA010000409.1 GCA_019634045.1 Saprospiraceae bacterium | reverse complement strand
GTTTTCACTTTTTGATTGCCTGGCTAAGGTACAGAAAATCCAAACACTCACCGGGTGAGTACTCACCCGGTGAGTGTTTGGATTTTCTGTACCTTAGCCAGGCAATCAAAAAGTGAAAACCTGACCACCATGTTCGATCACTTCTGGCAATTCACCAATCAATTCGTCCATTTCTCCCCAAAGGAAAGAGCGCAAATAAGTACGCAGCTGATCCTCCGAGATATACCTAAACAGCATGTGTTGGTGGACTTCGGAGATGTCGCAAGGGAAGTCTACTTTGTCAATAAAGGCTTATTGCGTTTCTACTATATAGCTGATGATGGGAGAGAGATTACAGGCTTCGTATTCCAGGAGGGTATGATGGCGGGCTCCCATGAAAGTTTCTTTGGTCAGCAGCCAAGTTTGCAAGTTTTGGAATCGATTGAAGCAGCTGAACTCTTCGTTTTAGGTCATGAATCCCTGGAACAGTTGTACAGAGAAGTGCCGAAGATGAATATTTTTGTACGTAAACTACTGGAACAACGGATGGCTCATGCTCAAAAGGTGGTGGCATCCTTAATCATGCAGAAGCCGGCAGATCGCTACCAGGAATACCAGCGATTGCATCCGGGATTGGCAGGGCGCATCCCGCAGCATATGCTAGCTACCTTTATGGGAATCACCCCAGTTTCACTTAGTCGAATTCGGGGAAGAAGGAAATGACACTCACCGGGTGAGTGTTGAAAATTCTTTACCTTTATATCGATCACCTTACCCAGACGACATGAGCACATCTCTCCGCCTTTGGCTATGGCCCGTTCTCCTTTGGTTGCCATTGGTAACCCTGGCTCAGTCCCCCTCCCATTCCTTCCAAGAACTTACCATGGAAGACGGCCTTCCGCACAACAATGTGCATGAAGTGCTGCAAGACCAGCAAGGCTTTATGTGGTTTACTTCCTCAGGAGGCTTGGTGCGGTATGATGGGAGAGAATTGCGAGCCTTCCGTCACAACCCTGATGACAGCCTGAGTATTAGTAATGATTTCACCGGAGCTATTTATGAAGACCAACAGGGTTATATTTGGATAGGTACAACGGGGGGCGGACTCAATAGGTATACGCCTAGTCTCGAATCTTTTACCGCTTTCCGGCATGATCCTAATAATAGTAATAGCTTACCTAGTAATAATGTCCAATGCATTCTGGAAGATGATATTGGCCATCTTTGGGTGGGTACAGAAAAAGGATTAACAAGGATTACGCTTAGTAGCGAACCTGATCGGCGGCCGATCTTCTATGAGCATATTCGGGCGGGACCAAATGGACTGAGCAATTCTTTCATCAAAACGCTATTTCAGGATAAGGATAGATATATCTGGGTGGGTACAAATGATGGATTGAATCGCCTCCCGCCCCCAATCAAAGGCGAAGAATCCCCACAGCGAAACATCTTGCAATTCAACTATCAGAGGACAGGGGAATCTACCATCCATGGCACGATTATACATACGCTTTTCCAAGCTAAAGATGGCAGCATCTGGGTCGGCACCGGCAATAGCTTGGAAAAATTGATGATAGCTCCTGATGGCCGACTGGCCTTTAAATCAGTGCTGCCTAGCCCGTGGAATGAACAGACGGTTCTGGACATTGAACAAACGGATCAACAGAGCTTCTGGGTGAGTATCTTGAACAAGGGCCTGTTACACTTCGACTACACGGACGGCATTTTCACTGTAATAGAAGAGCTAACGCCAAGGCCTCAACAAGTAGATGGGCTAAAAGCTGACCTCATTTACGAGATCTATGCTGATAGGAATGGCCTGTATTGGCTAGCAACCGAACACAAGGGGATCATCTTTTTTGACCCAAAATCTCAACCCTTTGCCTTTATTCCTTTTGAAGGGGGGTGCATCTCAATATTGGAAGATCAAGAAGGCTGGCTTTGGATGGGTGGTTATGGCAAGGGATTAAGAAGTATCAATTCTACCGGTGATACGATGAATTATACAGCAGGGTATCCAAATTTCTATTCTAACCTTGTGACAATCATCGAAGAAGATTCCAGTGGTAATGTATGGTTTGGAAGTTTCCGAGGATTGAATCTGTGGGCGAAGTCAGATCGTGTCGAGGATAGTACATTGCGATTGAGGCACTATCGTGCAAAACCAAATACAGACCAAGGCCTCAGCGAACGCCGAATCTTTGCATTTCATGAATACCCTAAAGGCGTGTATTGGATTGGCACGCGCGGGGGAGGCTTAAACCGACTTACTTTTCCTTCTGGAAACTGGGAGCAACCGCATTTCCTTCACTATCAACACCAAACTGAACAAAGTAATAGTCTAGGAAATAACTATGTATGGTCCATCACGCACGATAAAGCAGGTCATCTTTGGGTAGGGACGGATCAGGGGGTCATTAAAATTACTTTAAATGAAAAATTCGAAGCCACTTCTTTTCTGTCTTTTGAAAATGAAGTAGGAGAAGTGAATAGTCTTAGCCTAAACCTCGTTGGCCCCTTACACTGTACGGTCGATAGTATTGTGTGGGCCGGAACATCAGGAGGTGGTCTAAATAAGTTGGATTTTCGGCAAGATCCAAGTTTCACTCAGCCCCTTATCAGTCGATATAACACCAACGATGGATTAAACAACAATTATGTCTATGGTATGCTAGAGGATCAACAGCATAACCTTTGGCTTAGTACCAACAGAGGCTTGGCAAGATTTGACCCTAATTTCAGTCCGATAGCAGGTCAACAAACACAAGATGCTTTTATTAATTTCTATGCCAGGGATGGCATCCAGGGGGATGAATTCAGTACGAATGCCTACGACATCAGCCCCGCCACCAATAGGTTCTATTTTGGTGGAGAGAACGGGGTGAGTGTTTTTCATCCGGATAGTCTAGACTTTGGCAGTGAACCCCCAGCCCTCGTCTTTACGGATCTACGCATTTTCAATGAGTCAGTCCCTGTCGGCCAAGCAGGTTCACCTCTATCCTTGGCGATTGGTCAAACTTCCTCTTTTGAATTAGACTACCAGGCCGATATGATTAGCTTCACCTTTGCAGCTTTGGATTTCCTACAATCCCCACAAAATCAATACGCCTATCGCTTAGAAGGATACAATAATCAATGGATCTACATTGGAAATGAGAATACGGTTCACTTCACTAACCTCGATCCAGGGGATTATCAGCTGCATATTAAAGGAAGTAACAGTAGGGGCACTTGGAACCACAAAGGAACCAGCATAGCTTTCACCATACATCCTCCACCGTGGCGAAGTTGGTGGGCTTATACATTATATGTAATCTTATTTGTCGCTGTACTTTATTCCTTCATCCAATACAGAGTGCAGGCAAGGGTGCAAGAGATGGAGGCCGCCAACCAGCTTACGCAAGCCCGTTTCGAAGAAAGGGAACGTCTACGCAAACAAAATGCGGCTGATTATCATGATGAATTGGGGCATCGACTGACCAAAATATCCTTGTTCTTAGAATTAGCCGAACGACAATCTTCAGCTGACCGCAACTTAAAATCCTACCTAGCTAAGGTCAAATCCAATACCCAAGATCTTTCAGATGGCATCCGTGACCTGATTTGGAGTCTTGATCCAGCCAAAGATTCACTGTATGAGACCTTGCTCCGCTTGCAAGCCTTTGGCGACATACTTTTTGACTTTTCCGACACGGCCTTTCAGACGACAGGCATTTCGGAAGACTTCGAACAAATCCAATTGGGGGCAGATCAGCGACGGCACATCCTTCTCCTGTTTAAAGAGGCGATGAACAATTGCTTAAAGTATGCCCAGGCTGACTTGGCCAAATTGACCATCAAAAAAATAGATGATAAGGTCTTGATCATTTTTCAAGATGACGGAAAGGGCTTTGAAGTTTCCGGAGAGGGTAATGGATACGGATTAAAAAACATGGAGGATCGGGCAAAAAAGATTGGAGGCGTCCTGTTAATCAGTAGTATAAAAGACAGGGGCACCAAAATATCCTTGGAGCTTCCCGATTTCAGACCAAATTCCATGGCAGTCTAAGACTATTTTGTCCTGGGCTAGTTGTACTTTCAGGACCAGGATAAAAACATTTCTGTGTCGAAAATTTACTATCGAAAGAGATTACCCCTTCATATCTTTCACCTACAGAATTAATCACCACTTCTCTCTAGCTTCAACTTAGCAGGATCACCCACAGATAGGGGATGCTGTTTCCTTTAGTTTTCAGCTTTGCCCGTTGAATTAATATTCGTTAGGATTCTTTATTCACCTGATATACTATTCTTATGCAAACTAGGATTAGCCTATTCCTGCTATTGAGTTGTTTTGTTCTTAGTGGGCAAGAAAGCGATTTTTCAGCCAACATCTGCCAACATATTAAAGTGCTGGCTTCGGACGAATTTGAAGGTAGAAAACCTGGAACCCCAGGCGAAGAAAAAACCCTCCAGTATATTAAAGAACAATACGAAGCCATTGGTCTACAGCCAGCAGCGGAGGATGGAAGTTATTTTCAAAGGGTAGAGCTAGCGACCTTTTCTACCCTCGCGCCCAATAGGATTGAGGTAAAAACACCCAAAGGCAAAATGACGTGGCGGCATAAAACAGACTTTCTTCTTGCTTCCCATCTAACCCGAGAAAAACACCAATTAGAACCCACCGAAATTGTCTTTGCAGGATTCGGTATCCATGCCCCAGAAATTGGTTGGGATGATTATAAAGACCTTAATGTCAAGGACAAAATTGTTCTGCTTCTGTCTGGTACACCTGATGAATTCACCGAGGGGAAATCGGGGTGGAAAGGAGATCCCGCAGCTAATATCTACAGTAAAGGGTTCTATAAAAGGAATGAAGCTGCTGCTCGCGGGGCGAAAGGGGTTTTCTTCATCTATAAACAACCTTCTCACTCCTATTGGAACTGGGAATCACTTGGTGGTTTCTTTGGACAAGATGATACCACTATTAAGAGAAAGAACTCTGATGAACAATTGGAGTTTCATGGGGTGATCCGGCCGGAGGCGGCGCAGCTGCTATTCGAGCAGAGTGGTTTAAAGAATTATAATGCTAGTCAGGCGGCTTTATCTTCTAGCTTCCGTGGACAGGCTCTGAAAACCACCGTTCATTTCTCTTTTTCCAATGTCTGGACAGATCTAAACACTCATAATGTTGTAGGCTTACTTCCAGGAACCGACAAAGCCGATGAGGTTATTCTTTATACCGCTCATTGGGATCACGTCGGGATCGGGCCAGCTATCAAGGGGGATAGTATTCGCAATGGAGCAGTGGACAATGCATCTGGAACAGCCGGGATTATTGAAATTGCTCGTGCTTTTACGGAGCAACCGAATAAGAATCGCCGTTCTATCCTTTTCATCGCTACCGGTGCCGAGGAAATGGGACTATTAGGAGCGGTTTGGTATGCCAAACACCCCTTGTTCCCCTTGGGTAAAACGGTAGCTTCTCTAAACCTGGATAGTCACTTCCCATATGGGAAAACGACCCACATCACAGCGGTGGTCTATGGCCGCTCTGAATTAGATAACTACCTAGAAGACGCCGCCAAACAGCAAGGCCGCATCTTGGTTCCCAATACGGAACAAAACATATCGCAAGATATCTTTTTCCGCTCCGACCATTTCCCCTTAGCAGAAGCAGGCATTCCCTCTGAGTTTGCAGTGGGGGCAGGGACTGCAATGGGGCACGATAGCTTGGTATGGGAGGAAAAGATGAAAAGCTACATGTCCAAGTATCATCAACCCACGGATGAATACGAAGACGACTACGATTGTGGAGGTATTTGGCAGGATGCCGAACTGATCTATCTGACCGGTAAATACCTTGATCAATCAGGGGCATTTCCCATGTGGTATACTGATCAGCCTTTTCAGAAATGGCGACAAAAGAACCGATTTGAAAGTAAATGGTTCCGTGACGTATCCGCCAGTCATTTGCCACTCATGAGTTTGCAAGGAAGAAGCATGGATGCGAAACCAGCTGACTTGGATGGAGACGGAGACCTTGATATTGTGGTAGCGAATGAACATGCTTTCAACATTATCTTGATCAATGACGGGACGGGCAAGTTCACTGACGAATCTCAAGAGCGCCTGCCACTTCGCCGTGGCGACAGTGAAGATATTGCTATTGCTGATTTTGACGGAGATGAAGACTTAGATATCATTTTTGTAGCAGAAGACGATCAGATCAATGAATACCTTGAGAATGATGGGAAAGGTTTTTTCCGGGATATCTCCTACCGGCTTCCTGTGACGGGTACTTCCAATGCTGTAATTTCTGCAGACATCAATCAAGATGGGCACCCAGATTTATTGATTGGTAATTCGCCAGATCGACAAGGGCAAGGAGGGCAAAATTTCTGTTTGATCAATGATGGGGAGGGGAATTGGCGAGACGAATCTTCCGAGCGATTACCCGCCAGCACCAAAGCCACCCAAGACTTGGAACTCGGTGATGTAGATGGCGACGGCGATTTGGATTTGATCGTCGGCAATGAAGATGACAATCAACTGTTAATCAATAATGGCTCAGGGGTTTTCGTGGATGAAACGGAAAGTAGGCTACCTCTCCCTAAGGGCAAACTAGAAACGCGAGAGGCTGACTTTGGGGACTTTGATGGTGATGGCGATCTGGATATTTTCCTCGCCAACGTCAACTTCCGGCAAATAAAGGACAACCAAAATCGCTTACTCATCAATGATGGTAAAGGCCATTTTACCGATGCTACGAACAAATTACTTCCACAAGAAAAAATGCACACCGTTGATGGGGATTTCATAGACTTAGACCGAGATGGAGACCTCGATATCATCACTGGAAATGGATTTGGGCACAGCTATATGGCCTACCTAAACAAAGGGACTACAGGTTTTGAGAAGGGAGAGGAGTTGGTCTACCCGCCAAGTGTCAAGGGTGATGGCATTGACCTGGAAAGTGCGGATTTTAATGGGGATGGAGTACAGGATTTATACCTATGTAATTTCTTTGGTCATGACTTCTTGCTGTTTGGCAAATCATCGACCACCCCTAAACCCATGAAAACTGGTGCGGCAATTATTGATGAAGCGGCCATAAAGGCGAACTTCAAGCAACAGGAGCTTTGTTGGAATGAGGGCGATATCGACTGCTATATGCAAGCTTATGTGCCATCGGATGAAATCCGTACCATCTCGCGATCAGGTGTGACCTATGGCCAAGGCCCAATTAGTCAAAATTATCGCAAGCATTTTCCAAAGGGCAAAATGGGCCAACTTCATTTCGACAACATGAGTTTGACACGCTTAAGCCAACAGTATTATTATGTTGTAGGGCGTTACAACCTATCTTTCAAAAACAAGGGCCAACTTACTCAGGGCTATTTTTCGGTTTTAATGGAAAAAAGGAATGGCAAATGGCTCATGCTGAGTGACCATTCCTAAAGCTGATTAGGGTGGGCTGTAGCTATCACTTTCTTGATCGTGGCTCACTCTTTCTCCTTTACTTCCAGCTGTGCCGCCTTCAAGTAGGTTTCAATTTTACTAAGTGCCTTGGTTTGTGCTGGTGTGTTGTAATATTGCCAAAAACCAGGGTCGTACGCCGGAGCTTGAGCCTCTACGCTCTTTGTAATTTCAAGGTTGGGACTGAAACTATACTGATCAACATTTTTGGTAATGACCTTATTGATAAAGAGTTCCTTTTTGGGGTTTTGAACAAATAACAACTTTTTGGATTCTGCATTTTTATAAATCTTCCAGCTATCTTCTTCCTTTTGATACTTCAGGTACATTTTTCCATCATGTTCCTGGTATTCGAATATCACATTATAATACACCTGCTTTTGCCCACTAGCCAGCCGTCGCTGCCAAGACCGTCCTCCTTTAGCTTGGCGAGTCAATTCAAGCCTAACAAAAGCAAAGCTTTCGGTATCGATATAAAGGACAGCCGTTTGAAAAGGCTTGTCGAAAGCTGTTATTCTATAGACAAAGCGG
>JAHQWA010000408.1 GCA_019634045.1 Saprospiraceae bacterium | reverse complement strand
GGTTTTGGCCGCCATACTTTGTTGCTCAAAGCCTTCCGTAGCCTAAGACTATCCCGTCTGGCCCGACAGGTGGGCGGTTTTAGCGCCTCGTCTGGCAAACAACCTCTCTTGCCAAAATTGACTGATTACTATTGTCACACTAGATAGCTTGCAAGCTATGTATTCCTGTAATGAAAAGCAAGTAAAATAAGTTCCCCATTCAGAGAGTTATATGCTTATAATTCTAAACTACTAAACCCCATGCCAAAACTTACTTTAGTACACCTTCTGGTGTTCCTCCTGCTTTCTACGTATTCCTGCAATTCCAATTCTCAAGATTTGGCTGAGCCCCATCCCGTGCCTAGGCCAGCTGTACAACAAGAGGCTTGGAGTCCCATAGATACCAGCGGTAAAATCCTTAAAGACCGTTTTGTACCACCTCCCGGCTTCAAGAGAAAAACCTATGCTTCCGGAAGTTTCGAGAACTATTTACAGCAGCTCCCCATGAAATCGGACGGTAGCTGGGTAAAGTATTATAACGGTGGTCAAAAGCCTCCAGGGCGGGTCTACATAGGGGTCATAGACATGGATATTGGAACACGGGATCTTCAGCAATGTGCTGATGCCATTATGCGGCTCCGGGGAGAATACCTCTATATGGCAAATCGCTATGATGACATCCGATTTGACCTTACCAACGGCTTTGACATGACCTTTGCTAAATGGCGGCAGGGCTATCGAATCAAAGTCACCGGAAACAAGATTAGCTGGGTGAAATCCAAATCACCATCCAGTACATACACACAATTCCGGTCCTATATGAACATGGTCTTCGCCTACGCAGGAACCTTGTCGCTAGCCAAAGAGCTAGAGTCCGTTTCTATTCAAGACCTTCAAGTGGGTGATGTCTTTATTCAAGGGGGCAGCCCGGGGCATGCCGTCATTGTGGTAGATTTGGCGGTGAATGAGGAGGGAGAGAAACGCTTTCTATTGGCTCAAAGCTACATGCCCGCCCAGGACATTCAGATTCTACAAAACCCAACAGAGAGCACAAAAAACCCTTGGTTTTCCATCCCTGATCAAGCCATCTTTGAGACACCTGAATGGAATTTTGACTTAGACAACCTAAAACGATTCTAAGATTCACTTCATATTTCTTCAAAACCGAAAGAAGCGGCCCGTTCTTTAAAGATGGATGGAATCTGCACACGAATATTACGATCTGCTGGGCACTGACAACAGGTCCCGCAGATAACGGTAAAACCGACTTCAATCACTTCCACCTCCTGAGCGATCATCCCTTCCTTTCTGAAGAAGGACTTAACTTTGGCCGGAATTTCATCATGGGCTTGGACTTCTCCCCAAACGTTACAGCACAAGAATAGCTCCGTTTCCACCCAAATCAAACCTAAGCCTTCTGCATCGCTTTTTGTGCAACTGACAGCCAATAAAACCAAAAGTAATAGGCCCAAAAAAACAGATATCCTCATGACGGTTTGTACTTCTTGATGAACAAAGAATACGTTCTTCAAGAAAGACGGTCCTTGCCCCTTGGAGGTTGGGTTTGCCATAATATTCTCCCTACTACCCAAGTCAGCTGAGTCAGGTGTTGTCTAACCCTAGAAAATATACCGTGAAAAGAGTTACCTAATTGTCCCTCTCCATTCTGCTAGTTTGCTTCACGGTAGCTTGTCATAAACACGATAGTACGAGCATGGATTTACGAGCCGAATATACAGACCACCCCTGCTGTGCCAATCTATCCCAGCTAGACAATGCTACCAGTGCTGAGTTTAACGATTCTAGGGAAGACTTTCTGCTGTACGCCCTCAATATTGATTATTTCATCGCCCAGGAAGACCTTTCGCCAGGAGACATTGTGCAGCTAGATGTGAAGGTCTTAGATCGCCCCTTGGATGAGGACTTAGCCATCAACTGTACCAGTATTTGCAACCGAGTCAATGGTATATTGGTCAATATTATTCGACTTCAGAAGGAATGAAGAAAATTCCTTCAAGCGGAAAGACTTACAATTTGAGAAAAATCCTCTACCTTTATAAGGTACTTACGAACAGTACCAGGTATGAAGATAACCGCAATCCTACTGGCTTTTTATATTTTTCTAGGCAGCCTCTTACCGGGGACTGACTATGGCCAGTTTTTGCATATCGGAGACTTAATCCAGCATGCCCAAGTACACAAACTTGAAGCTGCGCAACTAGGGGAAGAATTTTCCTGGAAGGATTTTGTTTATGATCATTTCATCAACCCAGATCATCATGAACACTCCGATCATACGGATCATCACGAACTCCCTTTCCATGTCATCCATGGAACCGTTCTAGCTTGGGTGGATCAAGCGGTTGATTTCCCAATCAGTATTGAACTTCCGCAGGTATATGATGAAAAACCCTACCTGAATCCTTTCCATCTTAATGGCTTTCAGCGCCTGCTGAAACAACCTCCTGCCCTTGTCTAATTGGGACTAAGGCTTTTGTTTTACTAGTACTTTTGGTGATGGTCATTTAGGCTAAGCCTATCGGTGCATTGTACCGAGTCCTCAGATAGTACTATCAAATCTTAAGCTCCCACCAGTCCCAGCTATTCCGTCACTTTCTTTTCCATTACACCTTTCAATTCAATCTAATGATAGATCGTATCATTCGATTTTCGATCGAGCACAAGCTCATCGTGGGCCTGCTGGTATCTGCTATGGTCGGATGGGGGATTTATTCCCTTCAACACCTACCCATTGATGCCGTACCCGACATTACCGACAACCAGGTCCAAGTCATCACCAATGCTCCCACATTAGCTACCCAAGAGGTAGAACAGTACATTACTTTCCCGCTTGAAATGGCATTGGGAAATATTCCTAATGTGATAGAAATCCGGTCGGTTTCGCGCTTTGGTTTATCCGTCATTACCGTTGTATTCACGGAACAGATGGATACCTACCTCGCCCGACAACTCATTGATGAACGCATCAAAGCTGTACAAGATGAATTACCAAGGGGCCTGGGTAAACCAGAAATGGGTCCCATCACCACCGGTCTCGGTGAGATTTACCAATATGTGATTCACCCTGCTGAAGGCTATGAATCCGAGTACTCCGCCATGGAACTCCGCAGTATTCAGGACTGGCTGGTAAAGCGACAATTGGTCGGTTTAGAAGGAGTGATTGAGGTGAATTCCTCCGGAGGTTATCTCAAACAATACGAAATCGCCGTAGATCCCGATAAGCTCAAAAGCATGAACCTAAGTCTCGCTCAGCTTTACGAGGCTGTGGAGCGCAACAACGCCAACACAGGCGGTTCATATATAGAAAAGAAACACTACACCTATTTCATCAGAAGTGAAGGTCTGTTGAAGAACATCGAGGATATTGAACAAACAGTCATAGAATCCCGTGATGGTCAACCGATTCTCATCAAAGACGTGGCTCAGGTTAAATATGGTAATGCCCCTCGATTCGGAGCTGTTACCATGAATGGTAAAGGCGAAGTGGTAGCTGGGCAGATCATGATGTTGAAGGGAGCCAATGCAGCCGAGGTAACCCGAAGAATCAAAGAGCGGATGGTTCAAATTGAAGCCTCCTTACCTGAAGGGGTTGTTATTGAGCCCTATCTGGACCGAAGCAAACTCGTACAGCGAACGACCAAAACAGTCATCACCAACCTAATTGAAGGAGGATTGATTGTGATTTTCGTTCTGGTACTCTTGCTGGGGAACCTGCGCGCCGGCCTGATTGTGGCTTCGGTAATTCCGCTAGCCATGCTGTTTGCCATCTCCATGATGCGCGTCTTTGGTGTTTCTGCCAACCTGATGAGTTTAGGAGCTATCGACTTTGGGCTCATTGTCGATGGTGCCGTCATTATTGTGGAAGCCATCCTTCATCATCTTTCACTGGGCCGAAACTCCAAAGCCTTGTCTACGCAGGAGATGAACCAGGAAGTAGCGACTGCCGCTACCAAAATCCGAAAATCTGCTGCTTTTGGGGAGATTATCATACTGATCGTTTATTTACCCATCCTATTCCTCACTGGGATTGAGGGTAAAATGTTTAAGCCGATGGCACAGACCGTTAGTTTCGCCATTCTAGGCGCCCTACTCCTATCGCTGACTTATGTTCCAATGATGGCTGCTTTGTTCCTTCAACGGCAACAGTTGAGCAGACGCACCATTGCCGATAAAATCATGGAGTTTCTACAACGTGGATACCAACCGATTCTCCGATTTTCCCTGCGATTCAAGCGGAGTATGCTAGTCATTGCCCTTTTGCTGTTGACGGGCAGTTTATGGCTATTTAGCCGGATGGGAGGCGAGTTTATACCGACGCTGGAGGAGGGGGACTTTGCCTTGCATCAGATCTTACCCCCTGGAAGTTCTCTGCAACAGGGCGTGGAAGTCTCCGCTCCCTTGCAAAATATTCTCTTGGAAAACTTCCCCGAAGTGGAGAAGGTAGTCACCAAAATTGGGACGGCTGAAATCCCTACTGATATCATGCCATTAGAGGCTGGTGATATCTTCGTCATCCTCAAACCCAAAGCCAAGTGGACTTCTGCTAAAACCAAGGAAGGGCTGTTCGCCAAGATGGAAATGGAATTGAATAAATTCCCCGGGGTGATTTACGAATTCACCCAGCCGATCCAAATGCGTTTCAACGAATTAATGACCGGGATTCGGCAAGATATTGCGATTAAGATCTATGGTGAGGATATCGGCTTGCTAGCCATGAAAGCCAAGGAGGCAGAAGCCATGATTGAGGGGATTTCCGGAGTGGGAGACCTGCAGGTGGAAGCTACGGCCGGTTTGCAGCAAATGATTGTCACCTACGATCGGGCTAAGTTGGCCAAATATGGCCTTGATGTAGCTACTATTAACACCATCATCCGTACCGCCTTTGCTGGCGGCAAGACGGGGGTGATATTTGAAGGGGAAAAGCGCTTTGATCTCGTCGTCAGGCTTGATGAAGCTTTCCGTCAGAATATCGACCACATTAAAAACCTGTACGTTCCCTTATCGAACGGCCAGCAAATTCCGCTGTACGAAGTAGCTGACGTTAGTTTTCAAGAAGGGCCTACTCAAATCTCACGAGATAATACACAAAGACGCATTACCATTGGGGTGAACGCGCGCGAGCGGAACATTGAGCAATTAGTAGAAGAAATACAAGAGACCCTCTCGCAAAAGCTAGAACTCCCAGCCGGTTATTACCTCACCTACGGAGGTCAATTTGAAAACTTTGAGCGAGCGCGAGCCAGGCTGATGGTCGCGGTGCCGATAGCTCTAGGCTTGATCTTCATCCTATTGTTTCTAACCTTCGGCTCCATCAAGCAAGCACTATTAATCTATACAGCTATCCCGCTATCCGCCATTGGAGGAATCTGGGCCCTGTATTTCCGTGGTATGCCTTTCAGCATTTCAGCTGGCGTAGGCTTCATTGCTCTATTTGGAGTAGCCGTTCTGAATGGTATTGTGCTCATCGCCTATTTCAATCGGCTTAAACAAGAAGAAAACCTGACCGTCATGGAACGGATTCACAAGGGTACGCGCATTCGCTTACGCCCGGTGGTCATGACCGCAGCCGTAGCCTCCTTGGGTTTCCTCCCCATGGCCATCTCTACTTCCGCTGGTGCAGAGGTACAACAACCCTTAGCTACCGTTGTCATCGGTGGATTGATCACAGCTACCTTGCTCACCTTAATTATTCTACCGATTCTCTACTACTATGCTGAAAAAGATTGGCGCTGGTCACCGAAGTCAAGCCTCTTGATAATTGGCTTTTTGGCATTGGGGTACACAGCAAGCGCACAGTCAAATCCGGTTAGTTTGGAAGAAGCTCAGCAAATCGCCATCGAAAAGTACCCTAGTTTAGTAGCCAATCGATTACAGATCCAGAAGGGAGAGCAGCTCAGTCAATTGCCAGCCTATCACCCAAGAGCTAACGTATTCATTAGTGGAGAAGAGTCAAACTTCTCAGGGATGCAAGGTATCGAGTCCTTCACCGTGCAGCAGTACTTTAACCTGCCCAAGACGGCAAAACGATTGCGAGCATGGTATGCTGCCCAAGCCCTCGTAGCGAAGGCAGAATTGCAACGATCCGAAACGGCCTTGAAGGGTTCTGTCGCCTTTGCCTACTACGACGTTTTATACTATCGTCAAAAGCTAGATCTACTAGAAGAACAATCAGCACTATACGAAACTTTTGAGCAGCTCAGTCAGGACCTAAAGGATGCTGGGGAAAAGGGTAAAATCCCGCTACTGAAGGCACGGGGTAAGCGGCAAGAGTCAAGTCTAGCCATACAGCAAGCAGAGGCCGATTATCAGATTATGCTACAACAACTGAATCAATGGTTGTTGGGGGAAAATTATGAACCAAATAGTACTCAACTTCCTACTCCTAATCGCGGCACACCCGAGCAAGGCCTAGATCTTCATCCGCAGCTCTTACTCATCCAGCAACAACAGCAATTGGCGGAACGGCAGGTGGCGGTCATTGAATCACAGAATTATCCACAGCTAAATACGGGCCTAAGCCTGCAACGAGTCAATGGTGATTTCTTGTTCTACGGCTTCCAATTCGGTGTAAATGTTCCCCTCTTCAAACAAGCCACCAAAAAAAGAGCGGAGGCAATGGCCGTCGATATTGCAGTCCAGGGAGCCCGCGCTGAAAGTACCCGTCTACAGCTGGCAAATAAACGAGAGAAGCTGGCAAAGCAACGACTGCGTCAATTGGAAACTATGGATTATATCGAACAAAGGCTTTTGCCCCAAGCGGAAGAACAACAAGCCCTTCTACTGGAAGCCTACCGGCAAGGGGAAGCAGCCTACTTCGAATATGTGCAAGGAATCGAGTCCTTAATCCGGTATAAACTGCAACACCTGGACGCCCTGTACAAATATCATTGGATTGAGAATCAGCTACAGTACCTATTGATCGAATAAGACGCTATACAGCATTGTAGGATTACACTAGAATCTGATCTCAAACACACAAATCAAAGAAAGTAGCATCATGAAAAAATTTCACATCATTATATATCTATTCCTTCTCCTAGGCACCGCTTGCACGTCCACAAATGCTGGACATAGCCATGAAGACGATGATCACAGCCACGAGGATGACCATGCTCATGGCGATGAGGAACACGATCATGCCGAAGAAGAAGAGGAAGGTCTTATTGAATTGAATTCAACCCAACTACGGAAAATCAAACTGCGATTCGGGAAAATCGAACAAAAGAACCTTAAGTCTATGTTGAAGGTAAACGGTCAGATGGAACTTCCGCCCCAAAACCAGGCGGATGTGAGTGCCCTGGCCCCAGGCCGGATCACAAAAATCCATGTCAAACCTGGACAATTTATCAAGCGCGGAGCAGTCCTGGCTACGCTACAAAATCCAGATTTCATTGAATGGCAACAAGCCTACTTGGAAACGAAAGGTGAGTTGATGTTCCTAGAAAAGGAATTAGCTCGTCAGCAAGATCTCGTAAAGAAAGAAATTGCGGCCCAGAAACAATTGGATCAAGTAGAATCATCCCACGCCATAGCCTCGGCTCGCCTTAAAGGCTTGACCTCCAAACTCGAGACCATTGGGTTGCCGATACCAGAAGATGCCTCGGCTACCTTTACCGCCTATAATAGATTAACCAGCCCGATTACAGGGTACATCAGAGAGATTAAGATCAATACCGGCTCCTATGTTTCCACAGAACAGGAATTGTTTGAGATCGTAGACAATCATCATTTACATATTGACCTTACCGTCTTTGAAAAAGACATCCCCTATATTTCCGAAGGTCAGAAACTTCTTTTTAGTCTTCAAAGTAATCCTAAAGAGGTAATGGAAGCTGAAGTTTTCGCCATTGGCAAAGCTTTAGATGAAGAATTGAGGGCCATCAAAGTACATGCGGAAATGGTGAGTGAGAAACCCACCGTCCTACCTGGTATGTACGTAGAAGCCCGAATCATCTTAGAAGACCAGTCCGTAGCTGCCCTCCCTGAGGAGGCCATTACCGTGGATAAAGGGCTGCGCTTCATTTTTGTTAAAGATCATGTAGACGGAGATCATGTGGCCTTCCGGAAAGTGCAGGTTATTCCCGGCGCACAAGACTTCGGTTATGTCGAGGTCACCCCATTGGAGGATTTGCTGGAGGAGACACAGGTTGTAACCGCCGGGGCTTACTTCCTCATGGCCGAGAGCAAGAAAGGAGAAGAGGGTGGCGGTCATTCTCATTCGCACTAAAGAATAACTATAATGAAGGCTGCGTTGATGCCACGAAAGCTCGACGCAGCCTACCTAATTATCGGTTTATATAAGAACTGTATGAAACTTATCATTGAGGGATCGGGAAGGATAAACCATCAACCGTCTGTAGGCGGGCGATTACCCCCCAGCCAAAAAAGAAGTTACCGACACCGATCAATAATTCATTTTCTCCTTCTTGCAAAGGGAGTTCAAATTGCGTATTCTCAATCGAACAGCGACCCGCCGGTTGCTTCATAATGGGACTGCGGTAGTAGTT
Organism: Saprospiraceae bacterium; assembly: GCA_019634045.1. Taxonomy (GTDB): domain Bacteria; phylum Bacteroidota; class Bacteroidia; order Chitinophagales; family Saprospiraceae; genus DT-111. The sequence continues at coordinate 4,788 of JAHQWA010000408.1, read as the reverse complement.
CTTGTCCAGGTAGAGTAAGCCGCCATTAATGATCACCCACACCTCATCGCTAAACCCCAGATCAATCGGTAGGCGCATACTTTGCTTTGCCGTGATCTTGGTTCGGAGCCAAACCAGTTTTCTTTCATTGTTGGCCGGACCACCAAATTTCCGAGTTAGATTGACCAAACCGAATCGTTCCGCTTGAATGACCTCCCATTTTGTATTCTCATTCGGTAGATCTTCATTTTTAATGTCTCGCCCGAAGGGAAATTCGATCGGCTGGCTCACCTCCCATTCCCGCAAGTATCGAATATCACTAGCCGTAGGATCAGTTCCGGCTTGTGGGGATAAGCCTTCGACCTGATTGGGAGATATTTCCAGGTTGGCCAGGATAATGTTTCCATCAAAACTGATCTTCCCTTTATCCACATCCCCTAGTAGCTCCGGAATGTCTAAACTAATCCTGTCCTCACTGTTGACATACACGCGCATTCGTTTTCCAGAGACCACCATTTTAATGTGATTCCAACCTGGTTTACGAATCACGGCGGGGCCCTGGTACTCATGCAGCATATCCCATAGGTTGGCGCCTTTTACCACCGGCGCATATTGAATGGCATCTTCCCCCATAGGATTCCCTACTCGATGCGGCCGTAAATAGAAGCGTTCCGAATTCCCTGGATCTTGCCTCCGAAAGTTGATGCCCACAAAGGGGCCATCCACTAGTTCCAAATCAAACTCAATGGTTCCGTTCGCAAATTCCATGTCTTTGAGAAAAACGGGAGGCCCATCTCCTTTGATCTTCAAAGCCGGCACCCCTTTGTGCTGGATGAAGTCTGCCTGCCCCGCCTCAAATTCCCAGGAGCTGGCTTTCATCGGAATTTTCTGGCTATCTGTATTATTTCTACCCTGATTCTGCCCAAATAGCGTTATACTTACTAGTGTAAAGAGGAAAAACAGTCGCGATTTCTTCATAATGAATAGATTATTTTTTCCTCAATCTCCATCAATAGCTTAGCAGAATCAATTTTTCATTTGTTCAATCTTATTTAATCCTATTCACGAGACGTAGAGGATTAACAATCAAAGCAATATGAATTCTACCTTATTGGCTAAGCTCACTGCCCTCACCACGCAAATTGAAAGAGAATTGGATTGGGGAGAACGACAATCCTGGACCAACAAAGACTTCGCTACCCTATCCGATCGCATCTTCGAGAAAACGGGAAAGCAAATCAGCGTTACCACTCTAAAACGCATTTGGGGTAGGGCACAGCTCGTGGCGACGCCCAGCCAAGCCACCTTGGACATTGTAGCTGAGTTTGCGGGATTTAAAGATTGGCGTTCCTTTGACAAAGAGTTCGCCCCCTCTGATCAGAAAGCTGCCGCTCATAATCGATTTGCGTTGGTAGGTGGCATTACCTTTCTGGCACTATTAGTATTGGTCATGCTCGGCATTTCTTCCTTCCAATCACAAGAAGAAAACCCCATTAGCCTAGAAGGGAGTCTAGCCGAGCCCGAAGAAATCCGCTTCGAACACGAGAAGATTACGATCGGTTACCCCAATACCGTTTACTTCAGATACAATATCGGGAACACGCCATTCGATAGCATCCAAATCCAACAATCATGGGATGCAAGCAAAAGGATTACCTTGGACAAACCCAAAGGACTAGCCTCCAGTACTTATTATGTAGCGGGTTATTACGCGACTAAACTACTGGTTAACGATAGGATCATCGCAAAAAAAGATTTGTACATCCCCACGCAAGGTTGGCAAGCTTTGATTGGAGGAAATGTCCCCCAGCTGATTTATCCCAAACCCGATCAATTGCACCAGACTAAGACGGTAGCCATGGATAAAGCGGTTTTGTCTGAAATGAATCAGTATCCTGGATCAAGCCTATGGCTATCCAATTTATTACCTACACCGAGTATCAATAGCACGCAATTGGACTTGGAAACTGAATTTAGGATGACCCCCACCGAAAAGAGTATTTGTCAAAATATGTGGATCGTGGTGACGGGGTCCAAGGATGTTTTCCGTTTTCAGCTCAGTGTTCCCGGTTGTGTCGGGGATTTGATGTTCTTTTTAAATATGGATATGGTTTCTGGAAGGGATAAAGACCTTTCTGCCTTCGGTATTACGCCCCATGAATGGACCAATTTTAAGCTAAAAGTAAGAGACTTGCAATTGATCGCGTCCATCAATGATGAACCTGTCTTCGCCCATGAGTTGAGCGACGATATCGGTGAAATTGGAGGCGTCCAATACATCTTTGAAGGTCTTGGCGAAATACGACTTTTAGAAATGAAAGACAAAACGCAAAACCTTAACCTTCTTAAACGGCCCCTTTAGCGTTGCTCTTTCGCCGCGCTGATGTATACAACAGGGCCCCAGCAATCCTAGCGCTAAGCTGACAATCAAAGGCAATAAGTGCCGCTGACTAGGTGCTAGAATGAGTCCTAAGCCTAAGCTCCCAATAGCTACAACACCTGCCGCAACAAGGACAAAAGGTATTTCATCATAAAACCAGGCATAAGGGAAGAAATGTGCTCTCATTATAATTGCGTAAGTTATCACAAAGTATTCCGGAGACTTGATCAAAATGAAAACCAACAAGACCTTCAGCAATTAACTTTTCGACGCATGAAACAGAAACGTCTATTGAGGGGATTTGGGCTACTGCTCGGCTTGCTGGTAGTCATCGCACTAATTGGCTTCTTTCACCTTAGAAGCATTGCTATTGGGAAATTAGAACCTAGCGTCCCTGCCGACTGCCAGCTTATAGAGGTAAATGGGTATAACTTTTCTACGCTCGTCAGCGGTCACCCCGATAGCACAGCAGTGATTTTATTACATGGCTTTCCTGAATCTTCCGCCATGTGGAAGCGCACCATGGCTGACCTGAATCGAAAAGGTTATTACACTATTGCGCCTGACCAAAGAGGATATAGTGCTGGGGCCCGACCCAAAGCTATTGACGAATACAAGGTCGAGCACCTTGGTAAGGATGTAGTTGAAATGGCTAAGAAATTAGGTGTAGAGCAGTTTCATCTCGTTGGACATGATTGGGGAAGTGGGGTTGGTTGGTATGTTGCTGCTCAATATCCCGATCAAGTGTTGAGTTATACATCGCTATCCGTTCCGCATCTAGAGGCCTTCGGGTGGGCCTATCGAGAGGACAGTCTTCAGCACCAGGCTAGTGGATACATCCGTAGGTTCCAGGTCAAGCTCCTCCCAGAATATTACATGGCTAGAGGAGATTACCAACTAATGAGAGGGTTCTATAATCGGCAGGGGCCAGCGGAAATAGAAGCCTATTTCAAGCTATTTCCACAGAAACATGCGCTCACTGGAGCGATTAATTGGTATCGGGCTAATTTTGATGCTTTCGACAAAGGAATAGGCCTCCCTGCTGTGAAAGTGCCAGTGCTATACATTTGGGGTAATAAAGATCGAGCACTACAGCGATCAGGGGTAGAAATGACGGAACAGTACGTAGACGACTACTATCGATTTGTGGAATTGGAAGCCGGGCATTGGCTGGTCCAAGAATCCTATGATACCGTCCAGGCGGAGCTACTGACACACCTTAGACGCCCAAGGAATTGACCTCCTATTGATCGAATTTAGTTTTTCTTCTTCGGCGCTGCATACGGTCATAATGGGTACCAAAACTACCTCGATTGGAATTGAATAAACCTCTAAATATAGCTTTCAAGATTCTTACAAAAGTGGATTCACGCGGTGTTTTTCCGAATTCTCTCATCCGAATGGGCTTTTATTTTTATAAGCGAAATATCGCTAGAAAAGTTCCCATAAGACTAGTAATGAGCTAAATAAAATCGTCCAGAAAATCAATCAGTTTTGAGTCGGTTGGATCTGGCGGAGAGGTGCCCAAAGCATAGACAAAGAAGTCTCTAAAGATAGCTTTGGAGAAATAATTTTGAAGGCCCGAGAAATTCTGTTCGGGTACGTGGAAACAGGAGATACTACCATCAAATTCTTCTAGTTCGAGGATGCCTCGGTGCACAATTACTCGTCGAGATAACCAGCGCCCATATTCCACCTCCTTTCTATAGCCCGTCAAGCGAATCTCTTTAATGCCAGTCCATAAAGTACCAACGCATCGCATGCGCTGGGTGCGATTCAAGCGCAGGATAAGTCCCTTCTTCATCATTTCGAAACTAACGAAACTGACTTCGTTCTCTACGTACGCATTCAACTCATCAAATTCTGGAATTCCATCGCTATAATATACCTTAGGCGAACCTGTCCCACCCAAGCGAATATTTTCTCGAATAGAAAAAGTCCCTCCATAGTATTCTAGCTCTTCTTCCTCTAATACCCCGCTCAATTCAATTTCTACTGCTTTCAATGGATCAATTTTTTAACTGTGCAATGACATTTGAACAAGGCAGTTTCCGAATTGATCAATAAAAACCTGCAAAAGTAGTTGTTTGGCAAAAGTTGGCTAGTTGGTCTAATTGAGGTTCCGGTATTCTAAAGGAGTGACACCCGTTCTAGGCTTGAATATTCGGGTAAAATAGTGGGAATAGTTGAAGCCTAAGTCCTAAGCAATCTCGATAATGGTCTGTTGGTGCCAAGCAGCAAATTCTTGGCCTTTTCCCGCACGAAATCATTAATGTGGTCCTTGGCAGCCCTGCCTGTTGCCTTTTTCAATAGATCACTTCAGTAGTACGTAGTTACCGATCCGCTGCTCGTACTCATGCCTACAGTTGTGGATACAATCTATTCCCCTTTTTAGCTTACACAAATTGAGGAAACTACTTGCCTGCTCT
>JAHQWA010000031.1 GCA_019634045.1 Saprospiraceae bacterium | reverse complement strand
GCACCAATGTGCAAGGCTGTCAAATGCCCCATCAGCAAAGTATCTACCGAACTTAATAAGGGTACAGAAATATTGCTGAGAATGTTTGGAACGGCCAGCTTGAGCAGCTCTCGATTCATAGGCTTTCTTTTTGTATTCAGGTGCTTCGAGGCTGCAAAGAAAACGGAGTTTCTCAATATTCTCCACAAAAAATGAGCACAGCTATCCAATTTAAGCTAAATTTGCGCCGACATGAGCGCCAATAGCGATATGAAAATAAAAGTAGGTATCTTTTTTGGCGGCCCATCTAGAGAAAGAGAGATCTCTTTTGCAGGGGGCCGAACAGTGTACGACAACCTGAACAAGTCTATCTTTGAGCCGCTTCCCATCTTTGTTGATAGTGATCGAAACTTCATCCTCTTAGATTGGGCGTATATTTACAAAGGCTCTATACGCGACTTTTTCCCACCTGTAGAAAGCTTACCCGAATCCCCCAATGCCTTTCAAATCTACCAAGAGAGTTTAGGCGAACTATCTGATGCGGAATTGGATAAATTACTGAATCAGGTCGGGCAAAGAATCGATGCTAGTGCATTGCCCCAAATGATCAATGTAGCCTTTTTGGCATTACATGGCATTTATGGGGAAGATGGGCAGATCCAACAGCAATTAGCGGACCTCAAGATTCCCTACACAGGGAGTGGGGTAGCGGCTAGTCAACTTGGAATGGATAAGGCGAGGCAGAAGGAAGTGATGGGAGAAAAAGGATTTCCCTGCCCCAAGGTGATTACCCTCACCAAATCCGAGTGGTTGGATCGAGGGGATACAGATTACTTTGAAGCGGCAAAAGAACAGATCGGTTATCCGATGGTGATTCGGCCCGCCAATCAAGGTTCGTCCATTGGGGTTTCTATTATCCAGGAATCCGGAGGGGCCCGAGGCTTTCATCAAGCCATGGATCAAGCTTTTTTCCGCTGGCGACTTCCAGTCTTGAAGTGGAGCGGAATGTCCGAGGAGGATAAAGTGGGGTATGTGAGAGATTTGACGGACATCCGGCATGGCCTAGGCTTTCCACTGATTCTGAAATATCAAGAACACGAAGCTACCTATTATCATCCCGAGACGCTTCTCTCTTACCTCAATAGCTTACCAGAAGAGAGTGAAGGAGTGGCCTTGTTGGAGGCGCAGCAGTCAGAGGAGAAAGTAATCATTGAAGAATTTATCAACGGCAAAGAGTTTTCCTGTATTGTGATTCGATTAGAAGATGGGAGCAGCGTTGCTTTACCACCTACGGAAATCATCAAAGGGCAGGAACTCTTCGATTACCGTTCGAAATATATGCCTGGCTTATCGCGCAAACTGACGCCGATTGATTTGCCAGATGCAAAAATCAATGCGATACGCAAGGAGTGTGAACGCCTATTTGTAGAGCTGGACTTCCAAACCTATGCTCGAATTGATGGCTTCATTACTACTGAGGATAGTATCTTTTTGAATGATCCGAATACTACTTCGGGTATGTTGCCGTCTTCTTTCTTTTTCCATCAGGCGGCGGAGATCGGTCTTAACCCTTCTCAATTCTTGACCTATATTATTCGCACCTCTATTCAGGAACGAATTGCGGAACACCAAGAAAAGGCTTCCTACAAAGCTTTGTTAGCCGTTGTTGATGATGCCATTGCCTCTTTGCAAAACCAGCAGAAGGAACGCAAGCGCATTGGGGTAGTATTGGGCGGATATTCAGCTGAAAGACACATTTCGGTGGAGAGTGGTCGGAATATCTTTGAAAAGCTGGCTAGCTCTGAGGAGTACGAGGCCATTCCCATCTTCCTCACGGGCAGCTCCGAGAAATACGAGTTTTATCAACTTCCGATTAATCTGCTGTTGAAGGATAATGCGGATGATATTCGGGATAAAATTAAGACTTGGAAAGCGCACCCCATCATTGAGGATATCAAGCAGACTTGTCAGACGGTTACGGATAAATATGCTTCGGCCGAGGTAATTTTCACCCCTCAGCGATTGACGCTAGATCAATTAGCGAAGAAAGTAGATGGGGTATTCATAGCCTTGCACGGAAGACCTGGAGAAGATGGGCAATTGCAGTTGCAATTGGATGCCAAGGGCGTTCCCTACAACGGATCTGGAGTGAAGTCGTCCAGTTTGACGATTAATAAACATAAAACGCTTCAAACCTTACAGGCGAATGGGTTTAAAGTGGCAGGACAACTCTTGCTGGGTAAAGCCATCTATGAATCGGATCCTGGATCCTTTTATCAAGAGGTAGAAGCGACCTTTAGCTACCCCTTTGTAGCCAAACCCGTAGATGATGGCTGTAGTGCCGCCGTGAAAGTTTTGAAGAATCGCGAACAATTGGAAGCCTTTACCCGGCTAATATTCCGGCCTAAGGGTACTGATGATGCAAGTTCTCGAGAAGCCCTAGCGCTACAACCACAGGAAGAATTTCCAGCAAAGGAAGAAATCCTTTTCGAGCAGTTGATCACCCGGGAAGAAGGGGTTCATTTTCTCGAAATTACGGGAGGATTATTGACTCGATACAATGAGGAGGGAGAACTCACCTATGAGGTATTTGAACCCAGTGAAACCCTCTCAAGTGGGGCCGTTTTGTCTCTCGAAGAGAAGTTTTTAGCGGGAGAGGGGCAGAATATAACACCGGCTCGTTTTGCGAGTACTGTTGCTAGTTATGAATCAGTGGCAACGCAGGTGAAAGCAGATTTAGAAAAGGCGGCGCAAGTACTGAACGTGCAAGGTTATGCTCGGATTGATGCCTTCGTCAGAATTTTGGCGGATGGAACTGCGGAAACGCAGATCATAGAAGTCAATTCCCTTCCTGGAATGACGCCAGCGACCTGTATTTTCCATCAGGCAGCAGCAGCAGGTTACAAACCTTATGAGTTTATTGATCAGATATTAGCCTTCGGCTTTGACAAGAAAAATAAAACACTAGCTCCGCCGATTACTCCGGTGGCGGAAGAGCCCGCCGATCCAGCACCTGATGCAGCAATTGCAGAAGGGACGGAAGGTGAAATGGAGCCGGTTAATAGTACGATTACCGATGATTCAGGTACTAGCTACATTTCTTATGCGGATACAGCCGAAGATACTCCCACGGAGACAGACGCTATAACAGTAGCCGAAGATGAAACCTTCCTAGATAAACTGAAAAGACTTATTGTAAGGCCCGTTTGGGAGTTCTTAAAAGCGCCTATATTCTTGAAAAACCTAGCTGCTATTCTCGGGTTTATACTCTTACTTTTTGTCGTAACTACTGCATGGCTACGGATGTACACGGATCATAGTGAATCTATCCAAGTGGAGGATTATGTAGGCATGACGGTAGAAGAAGCAGTACGTAAGGCGAAGAGCCGTAGTTTTAAGGTGGTGGTAGATTCTTTGTATGTAGCTGGGAATAAACCTAACGTCATATACAGTCAAACACCAGAGGCTTTTTCGAGAGTTAAAGAAAATCGGACCATTTTCATGGTTCGCACCACGGCTAAAGGTGTACCGATTCCGTTCAAGCCTACAACGGATGATTTTCAAGGTGCAAAATCTTACCTAGAGTCCCGTTCGATCATAGTGAACGAACCAAAGACCATCTTCAATGCTAGGCGGGCAGAAGGAACTATCGTTGAAGCTACCTACAAGGGCAAAACCTATACCATTTCACAATTGCGGAAGGATGGTATTGAGATCTATCAGGGAGAGTCTATAGATTTTGTAGTGTACACGCGAGTCTCTGATTATGTCGGACTGCCGAATCTGGTTTGTAGAACCTTTTCGGAGGCTGAATTCTTGATCCAATCCCGCTTTCTGAAAATGGGCGTGATTCATGGTAACAAACAGGGCTCAGCTTATGTATATAAGCAGGAACCGGCTTATGTTCCAAATCAATCTATACGCAAGGGAACTACCATTAGTTTATTCCTGACATCTAGTGAACCGGATGACTGCGAATAAGCCGATATAGGAGGTGTGACCGATGTACGCTTTGATTTCTGTAAACCGGATGACTGCCGCAAATTAAGCAGGAAGTACTAGCACAACATAAAGGCATAAGCGGCGTTCAGAGAGGAGAGAATAACTATTGTATCAACGAAGTAAGCATATTAATGAGAACTGTCTACTTATTATTTGCCTTTGTCTTGTTCCTCAGCGGACTACAGGCACAGGAACTGATCCCATTGCAAAACAACAACTACTTAAGACAGCTACAGGAAACTGCTTCTAAAGACTTCCCTAAGGAAAGAGCGAATCCCAAAATGGTTTGTCCAGTAGAAGAAGAAGGAATCACCTACGTGAATACTGGAGAAGAGGCGCTTATCGAAATTCCAATCGATACTTTACTAGCTGGAGATAGTGGTGGTTCTTTTAAATGTGATAATTGCGATCAAGCTAGTTTTGGCATAGCGAGTATTATTGGTAATGAACTCTCTTATTCTCCTTTAACTGGATTGGTGGGTAAAGATTTCATTCAAGTGAGCTTTTGTAGCAATGCCAATCCTGATAATTGTTTTGATCAAGTAATTATGCAGGTGGTGGCTCGCCGCCCCGGCCAACATATCTTTCCAACTACTTTTGTCCTTGCGCCAGATGATGAGGTCATCGCTACGGCGGTTCCCAACCTACCAGGACAGTTGACATGTAGCTTTATCGATGAATGCGAGGATAATTACGAAGGACGGGATCAACGAGTGATTCCGATAGATGATACCCGTATCTTTTATCGCGCTAGTGCCTTCGCAGGAACGGATTCACTTTGTTTGGTCATCTGTGATGATCTGGCTATCTGTGATACCTATCATTTTAGCTTTAGAATAAACTCTGATACGCTATCCTTGCCCTTCATGGATGATTTCTCTTATGCAGGCCCGTATCCGTCTCGGAGTCATTGGCTAGATCGCGAAGCCTTTCTCAACAATACAATGGCTGATGGTCCTCCTTCTATTGGTGTAGCATCTTTAGATGGGCTGGACCCTGAGGGGGTTCCCTACGGAGGGACTGCTGGAGAAGCGGACCGTTTGACTTCGAAATATTTGAATTTAAAGGGAGCCAACGGTGACCTGGTACTTTCCTACTGGATACAGGCTAGAGGCTTGGCTGATAAACCCGAAGAGTCGGATTCCTTAATCCTGGAATTTAAAACCTTGGATGGGAAGTGGATAGAGATTGAGAAAATTCCGGGGATGCTTAATAGCGAACCGCTGACGAGCGATCGGCCATTTGAGTTCTACGCTATTTCGGTGCCGCAGGAATACAGGTACAATGGATTCCAGTTTCGTTTTACCAATATTGCGGATCGCCGTGGGATGAATGATGTCTGGCATATAGATTATGTGCGACTAGATGGTGTCCAGATTGATACCTTCATCAACGACATTGCCTTCACGGCACCCCCCCAGCCGATCCTTAAGAATTATACCAGTATGCCTTGGAGACACTTTCAAGGACTAGGTTCTGATGAGTTGTCTAGAGATATCTCTGTAGGTTTATATAATCATGCTAATCAAGGTTTATTGGCTGATCCTAGCAGCTTGACGCTGCAAGAGTTGACCACGAACCTGAACCCATTTTTTGGTTCGCTAGTATTGCTCAACGGGCAGGAACGAAATGTGGCTGAAAAATCTGCCTCGGATCGCACCTATTCCCTAGATGGCGATCCGGTCTTCCCTGATGTTTGGGCCAATTATGCCCTGATCATGGAAGGGCCAAGTTTTGACAATGTGGTGGGGCCAGTTCGTTTCAGGATGAACTATAGTCTTTCCAACAGTACGCAGATCAATACAGCGGGCTTTGAAGCTATTCAGCGCAATGATTTTGTTTCTTTCACTACCGTGTTTGATAATCAGTTTTCCTACGATGATGGCACGGCAGAATTGTCTTTGGTGTCTGCTCCAGGTACGGATGTAGCTATGAAGTTTACTGCTGGAGTAGCTGATTCCTTGCAAGCGGTGGCGATACATCATCCGTTTGCTACGACGGTGGATATTGAGCAGCAGTTTTTTCGTCTTAAGGTATGGATCGGAGAGTTGGACGATAGTCCTGAATACCAAGCGGTTTTGAATCCCTTCTTTGCTACTAATAATTTTGACACTTTGCAAGGCTTTACTACTTACTTGTTGACCAATGAGGATGGGGAAGGAGAAGCCCTATATCTTCCTGAGGGCGACTTTTATGTAGGTTGGGAACAAGCCTCTGCCTGTGACTTCAATCAATGTGTACCCGTGGGCTATGATCGCAATCGACCGCAAGCTTTAAATTTTACTTTTAGAAATGCTGGTGTGCAGTGGGAGCCGATTAATCTCTTCATTCCGGGTGCATTGATGATCCGCCCGATTGTTGGAAGTGAAAAGCCTATTTCGACGCCGGTGGAAGAGTTAGATGATGCTTTAGCTGAGATTAAGCTGTACCCAAATCCTGCTCGTGACCAGTTGTTCGTGAAGTTGCAAGAAGCGAGCTATGATGACTATGAATACACGCTATTTAGCCAAGTCGGTCAGCGGCTTAAATATGGAGTTTTAGAACCAAGTATATCGTTAGATGGTTTGATAAATGGGACCTATTTTGTGCAATTGCGCAACCTGGACACCAATCAAATTGAAAGACGTAAACTAATCATTATAAAATAGTCATCACATGGATATAAATGTGCAAGAACTAAAGGAAAGATTGGATAAAGGCGAAGAACTAGTATTGATCGATGTTCGTCAGCCCAATGAGCATGAAGAGTTTAATGTAGGAGGTAAACTGATTCCACTGGGTACGGTACCCATGCGGATGGATGAAATCGCTGGAGATAAAGATGTGGAAGTAGTGGTGTATTGCCGTTCAGGAGGACGTAGCGGTCAAGCTAAGCAATTCTTGATGAAAAATGGCTTCAGCAACGTACGCAACCTACAGGGAGGCATGTTAGCTTGGGTAGACGCTTTCGGAGCGACCAAATAAACAACGATAAGCCCCGCTAGGGGTACTTATAGATCCAGTCCTAGGTAAATAACATCTGGGACTGGATTGTTATAATAGGGGGGTATTACCTCAAACCCTAGGCCTTTATAGATGCTTACGGCTCCCTGCATGCTCGGAAGGGTATCGAGTACCATCTGCTTATAGCCTGCCCGCCTAGCTTCTTCAATGCAGATTTTCGCCAATTTTTTGCCTAGTTGGCGTCCTCGAAATGCCGGTCTTACATACAATCTTTTCATTTCACAACGCTCTTCTCCTTTCTTTCTAAAGGCGATGCACCCGGCCATTCCTTCCTTCTCTTTCGCTAATAGCAGAAGGCCCTCCGGAGGGCTGTACATCTGCTCCATGGTTTGGAGCTCGCCTGCATAGTTTTGATAAGAAAGATCAATCCCCAACCAATCTACATATTCCTGTATCAATGCTCTCGCGGTGGCCCAGTGCGCTGCACTGGTAGCTACGACGATCTCCATATTTCCTTTAGTTCTTTCTTTTTACAAAAGCGTCAATACCTTTGGCTTCCACTTGCGTAGCGAGTTTGTTAGCAGCGCTGGCATCATCAAATCGCCCGACTAGTGCTACTGCTAAAGAGCCACCGTTGAAGCTAGCTACTTTTGCATCCTCAAAGCCCATGCGCTTCAGCCGGCGTACCTGAGCCTCGGCATTGGCTTTTTGCTTAAAAGAGCCAGCCAGCACCATAAAGTCTCCCTCAGTCGAAGTTTCGGCATTAAAACTAGTGGGAACCTCTTTCTCCTCGTTTGACTCTTCTTCCGCAATGGGTTCGGGGCTGAGATCCTCGTCTTCGTCCACACTGCCTTCCTCTTCTTCCACCAAAGTGCCATTGTTCACACTTAAGTCTTCATCATCAAGATCGCCTTCTTCAGCTGCAATCGGATCGACAATACGGCCTTCATCGTCAAAAGCGAGGGTGTCGGCAGGGGTGGTTTCTTCCGAGTCCTGGATGGTGATGGAAGTGGTCGGAGAGGAGTTTTTGAGCTGGCGTAATTTGATCGTTTTGTAGACCAAGTACCCTAATGCCGCCAAACATAGGCCTACTACTAAAACGGTAAATGAATCAAGTCTCGACATTGTACGTGCTTTTTTTTAAATTTAAAGGCTTCTTTTTCAGTAGTTTAACTCCTTAAAGGTAGTTTTTTTTGGTTTTCCATAAAATAAAATCCCTCCTTTTAGCATTTATAGATTGTCTTCACAACTACTCCTCAAGTACCCACTACTATCATAGTATAATCCAACTTCAGGTGGAATCATTCCACAATTCTCATTAATCCTTAATATTATTTTCAGCCTGCTCTATATTGAGGCAGACCGACATAATTATACTTATGCAGCAAATATACTTTTTGATAATTAAAACCGGACGAAATGAGAGCTACACTGATCATAGTGGCACTAGCCCTAATCTTGCCGGTGGGAGGTATATTTGCGCAAGAAGTTTCCCCCACCCCAGCTGTTGAGACATCAGAAGAAATTAAGCCAGAAGAAGAAAAAACTTCAAAAAAGAAGAAAAAGAAACTCACACCAGAAGAACTCAATCAGCAGTTTTTCGAAGCTATCCAGAATGGTGATATCGAGCATGTCTCTGAGTCGCTTGACGCCATGAAATACTACCAGCACAACAAGGATGGAGAAACCGCACTTACCTTGGCCATCGAGCAAGGTAACGAAGAAATGGTGCGACAATTGGTTGGGAGAGCCGTGATCAACCTAAAAAATAAAGAAGGGGAGACCCCCCTTACCCTTGCCCTAAAAAAGAAGAATACCTCAATTATCCAATTAGTTATAAAGAGGGCCAAAGCAGGTTTGAAGAATGAAGCTGGCGAAAGCCCGCTAATGCTTGCCATGGAGCTCAACGATTTGAAATTATTACAAACACTCATCGAGAAAGGGGCAGATGTCAATCGGAAATCGAATGGCATCACCCCGATTGCCAAGGCCACCGAAATGAACAATGTACGGATGGTGGCGCTGCTCGTTCGCAATGGGGGAGACCCCAGTCAGGCTAATGATGACGGGGAGATTCCGCTGTATATCGCCGTCCGCAATGGCTATAATGTGATCAGTGGAATTCTATTGCATAAGAGTGATCAGGCGGGAGCAGACGCGAATTGGAAAACCGATATGGGGGAGACCCTACTCAACATTGCCATAGAGGAAGGGCACGAACAGGTAGCGAGAATCTTAGTTGATTTTGGAGCGGATGTGGAAGGTATGGATTATATGGAAAATACCGGCTTGCATCTCGCCGCTGAAAAAGGAGATTTGGCTTTGGTCAAGGTACTGTTGGAAAAAGGAGCCAATTTCGACCATCCGAACATTGTGGGAACTACTCCCATCATGGCTGCTGCGCAGAAGGGACACAATGAAGTGGCGGACCTGTTAGCGGAGCATGGCGCGAATCCAAGTTTAAGAAATTTCGAAGGGCTCGCTGCGAACGACTACGGAAGCTATACTTCTTCAGCAGATCAGGAGATTATGGATGCCGTATTCGAATTGACCGAGCAGCAATAGTCCTATTGCGATAAAGAAGCACAAATGTTGATAGGTGAAAAATGGGATTTTAAAATCTCAATTTCAAGATTTTCGGGGCCGAAAGGCCCCTTTTTTATGCCCTTTATGGAACGTCTTACTGCTCCTTTTCTCTGGGAAACCTGCTCAAATCCGATTTTGGGGGTAACAACTGAAGAATTTTCATCCCTAAAAAAAAGGCGTTGAACGGGCTAAATCCCGCCTTGATCTAATTGACTACAAATGCCTTAGTCATTGAAAAAAGCTTTTTTACATTTGTTTAAGAGAAATAACCCGACTGTACTTCGAATGTATGTTAGTAAAGCTTACTTGATCGTTAAAAGCTTTACTAACTCAACAAACAGATCCAACTATAACAAGTATTCTCTGCAGGCCATGTGACCTGGCACTTTTATCCTATTTAGCTTACATTCAGCGGGTTTAAGTCAGATTCGACTAGTACTAAGATTCTTCTCTATACTAAAGTATACTTCCTCTCAAGTAGTTTATTGATCTCAAAAAGGAAACAGACGACCTCACTGGTATTCGTGTGTAGGTATAAACTATTTCATTGTTCCATAAATCTTTCATGTAATGATTACCAAAAGGACTACCCAACTGTTTTTACTCTTTGTTTTCTGCATTACGATAGGTAAATCACAAATCACCTTACCACCTAGCGGTGGAAATCAAAAAAGTATCGTCACGCAATACATTGGAACTATTGCTCATGTATCCGTGATCTACAACAGCCCAGACGTTACAGCTCCCAACGGTCAAGACCGCAAAGGACAAATCTGGGGACAGCTTGTACCCTACGAAATGGCACCGAATAATTTTGGCTCTGCCAAAGAAATTCCCTGGCGCGCCGGAGCGAATGAAAATACCATCATTAAGTTTTCTCATGATGTTAAGGTTCAAGGCA
Source organism: Saprospiraceae bacterium (assembly GCA_019634045.1). Classification (GTDB taxonomy): domain Bacteria; phylum Bacteroidota; class Bacteroidia; order Chitinophagales; family Saprospiraceae; genus DT-111. The sequence goes on along the minus strand of JAHQWA010000031.1, from coordinate 13,091 downwards.
AAACCCTGAAAGCGGGCAAGTATGGATTCCATATGATACCCAAAGAAAATGGTGCGTGGACTTTGATCTTTAATAAGAATACTTCGGCCTGGGGAAGCTACTTCTACGATCCAGCTGATGATATACTTCGCGTAGAGGCTACACCAGAAAAGACGGAATATACGGAGTGGTTGACCTACGAATTTACGGATCGCAAACCAGAATCTACCGTGCTTGCGCTTAAGTGGGAAAATCTACAGATTCCTTTTAAGATTGAGCTGCCGGATGCAAAAGACCTATATGTAGAAACAATTCGCGATGAATTGAAAAGTTCTACCGGCTTTCAATATCAGGCGTGGGTGAGTGCAGTGAATTACTGTGTATCTAATGACGTCAATATGGAAGAAGCATTGGTATGGGCAGATAATGCCATTAGTGCCCCTTTCATTGGCCAGGAAAACTTCACGACTTTGTCTGCTAAAGCTGCTGTTTTGAACAAGCTTAATCGTGGTGACGAAGCTATTGCGACAATGGATAAGGCGGTAAAACATGCTACGGCAACTTCCTTCCAGATTCACCAATTTGGCCGCCAATTGATTGGCTTAGGACAAAAGGAAAAAGCACTAGAAATATTCCAGTACAATGCAGAACGTTTTGGGGAGGCTTGGCCAACGCACGTTGGTTTGGCGAGAGGGTATTCGGCCGTTGGTCAGTACGACAAGGCTTTCAAGCATGCCAAACTGGCCCATGGCCAGGCTCCGGATAAGCTAAATAAAGATAGTCTAGCTTCTATGATGGATAAATTGCAGAAGAAGCAAGACGTGAACTAGGATTCTTTTGGCTTCTAGATAAATTTTGATAAATAGGGCTTTGGGGCTTCACTTCATTGGTTTTGAGTGGATATTCCAAAGCCCTATTTTATACCCACTCCAAATTTCTTCCAGCCTGCCCTTTAGCTGCTAGCCGCCTGCCGGCATAAGACAGTGGACGCTTCAAATAAACGGTTTCCCCATGTGGTGGTAAAAAGGGTGTCTAAGCGCGGCATTTCTTTATTCGGTCTAATTAATATGTATCCATCCACATTTTTTTAGTGAATTACTCTAATTTATTGTATACTTGAAGAAGAATAACAGCCTAGGTAACTACTGAAGTTAAGGACTTTCTCAAAGACCTTCGTTTTGGGATGCAAATGTATAAGGTTACTAGCAGGCGGTTACGATCGAAAGTGAATTATTAAATTTCTAATCAGACTAGAGCTACATTTATATTTACGCCCCATCTAATTAAGTCCTAATAAGACTAGAAGATCATTTCAAAGTGAGGGAGTATTGCCATATGGATTTATATTGCTGGAGTCCATAATTGGAGACTTTTCTGTCCCTTAATACCCAATTAGAATACGCCATTCAAAACATGTTTAGTCATAAGTAGCCTGACCATAGACGCTTACTGAATTCTATTGTCACACTACTTGCTTGCAGGCAATGCAGGTGTATGACACTTGCAAATCGTCTAATAGGAGTGATGCCTATTAGCATTCCCCTTTACGTTATAGCCCTACTTGAGGAAAGTAGCCCTGAAACCAAATCCGAAGGATTATTTTCTTGATAAAGTGAATGCGTTTCATTTGCTAAGAGCATCGTATTCCACAAACCGACCCAACAAATGTATACCCGATCAATGGATTTAAATTGGGAGGCTAAGCTACTCCCTGTCTTCCTATTTGTTTTCTCCCTCACCTGGTCTTGCTCCACGGCTGATAGCGCAGATCATCATGAACTGTTTAAGGAACATTTTACACCCACTAAAAATGATATAGTCAAAACGGATGCGGGAGCAGCTGCTCAACGGCTTAATGAACAAGCTTTTCGCCTATATGACCAGCAACGCTACGATCAAGCCCTAATTCTTTTTGATGAACTGTTAAAAGGACAAAAAGCTCCAGATTTACTTTTCTTTAAGGGCAATACCCTACTAACTCTAGGGCAATACCAGGCAGCACTAGATGTGTTTCTTGAGGTACCTGAAGAACACCAACGCTTTGCCGATAGTCAATGGTATGCTGGCCTGGCTAGCCTAAAGTTGGAGCGATTCACGCAGGCTAAGGACCACCTTAGTCGGGTTGCTAAAGCGGAGCAAGGAGCTCATAGTTCCAAAGCGAAACAATTACTTAGACTACTGGACTAGTGCTACGAATTCTTCCTCTGAAAGGATTTTGACGGTACCGAGCGCTTGTGCCTTTTTTAGCTTGGAGCCTGCTTTTTCACCAGCAACCAATATATCTAGCTTAGAACTCACGCCGCTCAGGTTGCGTGCTCCGGCCGCTTCTGCTTTTTCTTGGGCTTCCTTACGACCCATAAGTTGTAAAGACCCGGTGAAAAGAATGGTTTTGCCGGCTAAAGGCGCGTCCGCGGCTACGACTCTAGGTTGATCCTCATCGGTTTGAGAGAGGTTGACACCTAGCGCTTCCATCTCCTCCAGCATTTCGACATTTGCGGGAACTTCGAAGAAGCGCGTCACGTTTTCCGCTACGATTGGTCCCACATCTTTGATGTTGGTAAAATCCTCGGCTGTCCAATCCTTTAATTCAAGCACATGGCTTATTTCTGCGGCCAGCAATTTGGATACTTTTTTGCCCAGATGATGGATACTAAGGCTATGCAAAAGCCGATGAATGGGGTTTTGCTTAGCTTTTTCAATGGAATCCTTCATCTTTTGGGCAGATTTTTCCCCAAAACCCTCTAGTTCGGCTACCGCATCGTAATCCAGGCGATAAATATCTGGCAAGCGCTGAATCCATCCCAGCTCAAAGAAACGTTCTATAATGGATTTGCCAAGACCATCAATATCCATGGCTGGCTTGGATACATGAAATATGGTTCGTTGCAGATCCTGTGCTCCACATACGCAATTTGGGCAGCGCCAAGCGGCTTCTGTCCCTTCTCGGATAAGTTCGACGGGCGTGTCCGTCGTATTGATAGGGCAAGTCTTCGGGAAGGCAATAGGTTCTTCGCTACCGTCCCTTAGGTCCTCTACCGCTTTTACAATATACGGAATAACGTCACCTGCTCTTTCCACCACCACGGTATCCCCAAAACGCAGATCTTTTTCTTTAATGAAATCCTCGTTGTGCAAGGAAATCGATCCAATCGTAACGCCAGCTAAGGCCACGGGCTCTACCTTGGCTACCGGAGTGATAGAGCCAATTTTCCCCACCTGATAGTCAACATGTAATAACTTAGTGGTAGCCTGCTTAGCTTTGAATTTAAAGGCGATGGCCCAACGCGGATGATGACTCGTATGACCCGCTCGTTCTTGCAGCTCCCGGTCATTTACTTTCACTACCATACCGTCTATTTCGTAAGGATAGTCTTCGCGTTTTTCCTGCCATTCCATGCAAAAATCTATCGCCTCTTGTATGTTTTTACAAAGCTTACGTTCGATACCCTCCCGTGGGACCTTAAAGCCGAGATCCGTCAGCATATCTAGGCTTTCTTTGTGGGTGTTAAAACTACTTAGTTTATTTTCGCCGGCCTCATTGGTGGCATATCCCAGGGTATATAAGAAAGCCTCCAGGCCACGCTTAGCCACATCGGCAGGATCCTTCATGCGAAGGCCTCCAGAGGCTGTATTTCGAGCATTGGCGAATAAACTGAGTCCTTTTTTTCCTCGTTCTTTATTGATCTTGTCAAATACATCTTTTCGGATCAGTACCTCTCCCCTCAATTCCGCTTTATGGATACCGAGTTCAGAAAAAGCCGCTTTGAGCGGTATGGACTTAATGGCTCGAGCATTGTTGGTCATTTCCTCTCCCTTCGTTCCATTCCCGCGTGTTGCTCCGCGAGCCAAGAGATCATTCTCATATACCAAAGCGATACTACCGCCATCAAATTTGGGCTCCACGGCATAGGCAATATCTGCCTCTTCTGTCATGTTGAGCAGTCGCTTAATTTGTTCGTCAAATTCCTTGAGGTCCTCCGCGTTGTAGGAGTTGGCCAGCGACAACATAGGAGTAAGGTGCGGTACGGATTCAAAATCAGAGGAAAGGTCGGTGCTAACTCTTTGGGTAGGGGAGTCCGGGGTGATCAGACCAGGATGCGCCGCTTCAATAGCCTCCAATTGCTTAAAGAGTTGATCGTACTCATAGTCAGAAAGAACCGGATCATTGAGCATATAATAGCGCCACTCGTGATACACAATCAAGCGGCGAAGATCATTGGCTTTATCGGATTCGGTTTGTTGGTGAACAGCGGTTTGGGGATCGAGAAATTTTTTAGAGAGCTCAAAGAGTGCTTTCTGATCGGGTTGACTATACATAAGGTTGATTTGAAGGTTTTATCTGCTAGGCAAATGTAAGGATATCTATCTTTCTTTGCCACTGGGTATCGCGGGATTTCTATTTTCGTGCTGCCCGTTTTTTCCACAAATGGAATCTGCTAGAAATTGGGGAACTAAAAGTGGATCATACGGGTTCTTATTTCCGAATTATAGTTCAAATCCCATCCAATGAAGTAAAACAGTTCTGATCTACTCCATAGACCCATCAGGTCAATTTTAGCTTTGACTACTTTCGATTACCCGATAATCTGTATTCCATGTCGATTTCTGCTCTTTTTAAGAATCCCTACCTATCACTAATGCAGACAGCCTGGCATTATGCCAAGGGCGAGAAGAAGCGGTATGCCTTTATCTATACCCTTTTCACTTTAAGCTCAGCCGGTTCTGCTTTGTATCCCATTTTTTGGGGTTTGTTGATCAATGAACTTCAAAAAGAAGGCGTCAATGCTCTGCGGTACGTTTGGATTTATGCGATTGCCTATTTTTTAGTCCACCTGCTGGAATGGGCTTTTCATGGCCCGGCTAGAGTGATGGAGCGTAAGATGGCATTTGATATTAGCCGCAATTTCTTAAATGAACTGTATCACAAAACGGTGCATCTTCCCGTAAAGTGGCATCAGGATAATCACAGTGGTGCTACCATCAATAGAGTTCGCAAGGCATATAGCGCCTTGATGCAGTTTTTTGATGAAGGATTTATGTATTTCCATACCATAGCCAGTATGGTCATGGCCATATCAGCTATGATCTACTTTTCTCCGCTTTTTGGTGGACTTGCTGTGTTCCTCGGTTTCTTTGTGATCTACATTATTTTTCAATTCGATAAGCCTTTTATCGAGGCGAGTAGAGAGGTAAATGAAAAGGAGCACGAGGTATCCTCTACTTTATTTGATAGCTTATCCAACATTATTACGGTAATTACCTTGCGACTAGAAAAGCGTATGGAGGTAGGAGTCGATAATAAGGTGGCAGCTATTTTTGCACCCTTTCGGAGAAAAGTGCTAATCAACGAATGGAAGTGGTTTACCGTGGAGTGCTGTGTCAGCTTAATCTATGGCGTGATTGTGGTTGGGTATGTCTATCAGAACTGGGTGCCAGGGGAGGTATTCTTGGTAGGAGGACTAGTGACTTTGATTGGTTTTGTGAAGCAGTTTACTGGAGTTTTCCACAACTTTGCCTGGCAGTATACGCAGATTGTTCGCTATCACACTGATGTGGATACGGCAAAGAACATCCTGAAAGCTTATGACGAATTGCACCTACCTCCAGTGGGGGAGGCTCTGGAAAAAGACTGGAAAGCTATTGAACTAAGCGGACTCCAATTTACGCATAAAGAAGCTTGGGCAGGCAAAACCGGTAGTATGGGCTTGTTTGACTTGAGAATGCGGATTCGCCGCGGTGAGAAGATTGCCTTGATCGGCGAAAGTGGTAGCGGGAAAAGTACGTTGCTGGCACTACTACGTGGGCTTTATCCTCCCGCTCAGGTCGACATCCAAGTTGACCAAAACCCGATAGAAATCAGAGATCTTTCGGCTCAAGTAACCCTCTTTCCACAGGAGCCGGAGATATTCGAGAATACCATTAATTATAACATCACGCTGGGCCTATCTTTTACTGAAGAGGAGGTTAGCCGTGTGTGTGAGGCTGTACATTTTACGGAAGTCGTAAAGCAACTGCCCAATGGCCTCACCTCTAACATCAAAGAAAAAGGAGTGAACCTCTCTGGTGGGCAAAAGCAGCGTTTGGCTTTGGCTCGTGGGGTCCTAGCCGCTCGAGATAGCCAGTTGGTCCTATTGGATGAACCTACCAGTAGCGTGGATCCAAAAACGGAGTTGCTCATTTACGATCGACTGTTTAAAGAATTTAAGGAAAAAGCAGTGATTTCTTCTTTACATCGCTTGCACCTTTTGCCAAAATTTGACTACATCTATGTTTTGGAAAATGGTCGGGTCGTCGATGAAGGAGCGTTCGAAAAACTACGGCAAGAAAGTGAAGTATTCCAAGAACTTTGGAAGCACCAGGAGGATAGCATAAATAGAGCATTGCACAATTGATATAGGCGTACTACCTTTGGGGCATGATCTCCTTGGGTAAAGTTTTCCGTAAATATACTGGCGCACTACGCCAATTCAAGATGCTGTATGTACTCAACAACTGGCTGAATCGGCATCAGCTTCAGCATAATCGAGCATTGTATCAAAAGTACGGCCTGGAAAAGAGCATCTTAAGCAATATTGGGAGCAAGGATTTTCAGCCGCATCATGAAGATGTTCCTTGGCTGGACCGCCCCAATGCGATGGAGGACCTGCGAAAGCATCCGGACTTCCAGGCAATGCCGCCTGAACAGCAAATTGAGGTCCAAAGATTCGTAGAAGAGGGGTTCTTGATCTTGAAGGGCTTTTTCGCGGAAGAAGAGGTGGATCAGTTGAATCAAGAGGTAGAAGAGCTTCTACAACAACAACAGATCGATTTCAACTACACCGGCCGGAAGATCATGGAATCCTACAAGCACTCTGCTACGGCTAATGCCTTCTTTCGCAATGCTCGTCTCCTGGAATTGCTCAACTTCATCATGGGCAAACCTGTCATCCCCTTTCACACCATCAACTTCATAGAAGGCAGTGAACAAAGGGCGCATTCGGATTCCATCCATATGACCACCGAGCCGCAGGGCTACCTAGTTGCTGCTTGGATTGCGCTGGAAGATATTGGCCCGGAACAAGGACCGCTTGTCTATTACCCCAAATCACATCGCTTACCCTATATCAGTACGGAGGACTACCCTTCGGGGCACACGAAATGGCGCCTGGGGGAATTTGCAAATAAGCGGTTTGAAGATGAGGTGGAAAGGGTAATAGAAGAACAGCAATTCGAGGCCAAAACTTTTCAGGCCCAGAAAGGAGACGTATTGCTATGGCATGCCAATCTGATTCATGGAGGAACAGCCATCACAAAAGCAGGAGCCACCCGGAAAAGCATGGTTGCTCACTACTTTTGTGAAGATGTTATTTGTTATCATGAGATTTCTCAACGCCCGGCTTTACTCTCCTTGCAACACTAGTTTGAAAGATCGGGTGGCTGTACCGGATCGAAGCTGTAAAAAATATACGCCAGCTGGATAGGTTCGAACATCAAACTGGAAATTTTGAGACAAAGGAACACCTACCTGACGATGTAGAACCTGCCCTTGCAGATTGACTAAATCCAATTGTATTCTATCTTCCCAAGGCTCCTCAAATACCACTTGTACCTGATCATCCGCAGGGTTCGGGAAAACGCGAATTTGGGCTGTATGGATAGGGTCAACAGTTCCCACCACTGCATTTTCATCAATCTTGATTTGAAAGGCTTGGGTCGGTAACCAGCCTCCAGTACCATCCTCTACGATGAAAGTGAACTGATCAAAAACAATGTCCGTACCGTCGTGCTCATAGACTATCCGGTTATCATTGATGTGCGCTTGCAGGAATTGATCTCCGACATTCAATGGCACACCATCAAATAATACATTGCCATAGGCAGGTGGAGTGATAATGGTATAGGCTAATTCTAGTGAACTTTGATCTGGGTCTTGGATTTCTAATTTGCTGCGCGTAATGATGTTGAATTGACTAGGCGGTACAAATAAGGTATCATTGGTTAGCACAGCCGGTAAGGACGGATTTAAAGAGGCACAATACTCCAATACCCAATCCTCAATTCGGCCACCTCCCCCAAAACCTGATTCTACCACTTCGACTTTCAACGTCCAGTCCCCTTGTGCATCTTCTCCATCGAACACATCTAGGGATTCTACGGGCTGAAAGATCAGGTTGTCATCTGGCGCGCATTGGATCGGCAGCGGTGCATCGCTGTCAAAGCCAATATCTATGTTGGTGGTGTTACCACAGTTTTGGTCAAATAAAACAACGGCTGTATTGTTAGGACTGATCACCGTAAATCGCAAGCTATTGACCGGCTGAAATGATCCGCGAATTCTTGGGATATTCAGATCGGATATCGTTCCGCCATCCGGAACATTGATCTGCAATTCCCGGGTCGGAAGGCCAGACCCTGGCAAGATTACAGGATCCCCGGTGCTCATGATTTCCACACAAGCAGCCGTGGAGGTCTGAAAAGCGAAAGGCGCGGAGAAAGGACCATCGCCACAAACATTTCGGGGCTTGATGCGCCAAAAATAGAGCTGGTTATCGTCAAACTGAATACTTGGACTATAGGTAGATCCTGAGATGTCATTTTCTTGCAATATGATAGTCTCCGGAGCAAACACAGGGCTGGTTGCGATTTCAATGCCGTAGGTGTCCGCATTGTCACTAGCTGCCCAGCTGAAGTCGGTCGAAAGTACGATATTTCGTGTCCCGTCAGCAGGGCTCATCAAAGCTAGGTCGGAGAAATCATTAGAGACGGTGCTAATCCGAACATCCCGATAGATCGTGTCCGTACCAGAGTAAGCCTTGATTAGAAAATCAAAAGTACCTTCGGAGAAATCTTGTAGTGATAGTTCCAGTTGACTACTCTGATTCACATCAATTGGGTTTTGGCTGAAACTTGCCGTAGTGTTAGCAGGAAGGTCTCCCACCACTTCTAGGGTGATAGGACCGCTGAACCCAGCGGTGGGAAAGGCATCGATTTGGATGCTTACATCGGTAGGAGGGCATAGGTTTAGTGATGCAAGTGGATCTATACTCAAGGTGAAAGTAGGACTTTGCCCGGCTTCGATCGTAAAGTCTCGGTTGGAGATATCGAAGAATATGTTGTTTGCAGCGGCTACCATAACTCTTGCATCAGTCGTAGTAACATCCGGTACCGTTACAAAAGCTTGCCCATCATTGGCGGTTTCGGCCAGCAGTAGGGTAGGGTAGGTGAGCCCTCCATCTGTGGATAAGTAGATATTAACTTTTTGACAATTCACAATCTCATTGTCAGTATTGGCGACATCCCAGAAGACCTCAGCTGAACTTCCTGCCGTCCAACTATCCGAAGTGGTATTGGGAGCTGTTACCAGGAATGGTCCGGCTGTATCAGAAGATTTGAAAGCTACCTCAGTCCAGGCAATACCTCCTGCCTCAGGGTTGTTATCCCTAGCCGTACACCTAAAGGTCAGAAATCGACTGTAAGCGGGTAAGACTTCCACATCCAAGGTGGCATTATTAAGTAGTGCTCCTAAATTGGGGAAGTAGCGGGTAGAATCTTCTACTGGAGGATAAGATCGAAATAAGGGGGCATCTCCTGTCGGACTTCCCAGTTGACCAAAAGGTCCGGTATCGAATTGTTCCCAACAGTAAGTCAGCATGTCTCCGTCTTCATCGGCGGCGTTTGCACTTAAACGAAATGGAGTGTTAATAGGGATAGTAAAACCGTCCTCATACTCATCCGTGATTGTGGGAAGATGATTGCCCGTTTCTGTAATAGTAGGGCAGTTGTTACCTCCATCTTCCCTACTAAATTTAATGAAATCTTCTAAGGATCCGATGTTGTAATACGGATCAGCATTCGGCTGTACATTATTTGAGCCACAAAGCCCAGCATAGGACATGATGGTACTACCACTGCCAGGTTCAAAGGCATTCTCTGGAGAACGTTGTGACGCGGAATTGGGGCAATTGTTCCAACTATGGCCACATGAAAACTGATGACCAATTTCATGGGCCATTACGTCCACTGCAATCCGTTCTACATCATTGGTGAAATGACAGGTAACACCGGCGCCTTTGTTACTTTGACATACTGAGCTTGGATTGGCTACACCGGCAAGGCCATTATCACATCCTCGGGTAAATACATGTCCAATGTCATAGGTGCCAAAGCCAATTCTAGCATTGATGATGGCGGTATTCTGTGTTAAGAGCTGGGTTCCATTACGGGCATCTAAATAGGGGTCCGTAGCAGGGTCTAGAAAGATAAGTTCATCATTCCGGTCAATAATCAGCAAGCGGATGGCGACTTCTTGTTCAAAGATCAGGTTGACACGATTCACCGCTGTATTCATCGTAGCCAAAACCAATTCAACAGTTCCTCCTTTAGCTTGTGCATATTCTCCCGTGCAGGCTAATGCTAAATTATAGGTTCTGAGTGATAACAACTCAGTAGCGTTAGTCTTTTGAATCACATTAGTCTCTTCGAAATCTATATCTTCTAATGGTGAATCTGAATGTTCTAAATCATGTACACCACAGCTTAGAGCCGGCATATCGCCAGATTCAATATGAACATCCTTAGCATAGTATACGACATGATACTTAGCGCTTACATTTGCATATGGATCGATGTAGATCTTTCCTTGAGGTGAATTGATATAGGCGTGAAAGCCCTTAGGAGAATAGTCAATCCTTCCTTGGATTCTTTGATCGGTCTCATGCACGATCTTGAAGGACCGGATGCTGGGGTAACGGGCACTGATTTCAGCTCCCATAACTGGCGAGTGGACTGCTCTAAAGGAGGCCAGGGTGCCTTCTGGGCTTGGGAGTTGGATCAGGGGTTCAGCATCTCCTGTTTTGCTGAATTCCTCTGGAGCTTGAGCCAGCTGACGTTTCAATCCCTTCAGGTCAAGTTCAAATACCTGATAATTCTCAATGGGGAGTTGAACTTCAGCTGCTTGCGGTAGGAAGATTTGGTTTGGGGCTACTGACTTCCAATGGTTAGCATTTACTTGTGCGCTTAAAAGTTGTACGAAGGAAATACCAATGATTAGTGTTATACAATGCTTCATATAGGTTATTGCAAATTTTTTAAGTTTGATGACGGGCCTTGTTAAGGACGGTTTTCTTACCAGAACGACAAAATTAAGATTGCAGCATATACAATGGTAGTAATAGTACGAGATTTGTCGGCCCGGGTATGCAAGAAGTCTAGCTTAAAAGGTGGCAGCTACCTGTGCTCTCCCTACGTGGATGACCCTGGCTGTTCCGGTTTTTCGACCTTCATAGCTCAGAATGAGCAGAATGTTCTTCGCCAATTGTCGATTCAAGCTTAGATTCCAGATAAAGTTTTGCCCCTGCTGTAATCCATTCAAAATAGCAAGGCCTGCGGGTGAGTTGGCTTGCCCTTCGTAAGTAACATCTACGAAGGAGAAGCGCAAATTCAATAGTCTTTGCTTGTAGACCATTTCCAGAGAAAGATCATGTTGCTGGGCTTCTTCTCCTTCAGGGCTAAGGGTATTGCGATCTTGTTGATATTTGTAGCGCAAAATAGTTCTGAAGTTTTGGTCTTTTTGGAAGGTGAACTGAGGTTCTAGTCTCCAAAATTTGAGCAGATAATCTCGATTGCTAAAGAATTCCGAATCACTTTCCTTTTGCCCAAAGGTCGTCGTAAACCGGGTACTGACACTCTGGCTGATATTCCAGCGACCTTGAACAAACCAATCGCTTAGCCTACGGGATTCGAATCCCGAGGTTTGCACCACTCGACTACGATTATCTTTTTGCCCAAGCTGAAGACCATATTTCGGATCTGTCTGATTGAAAAACAAGTTATTGTTGATGGTTGATCGCAGACTCACCAAGGCAGTATCCGAGATATTCACCTGAAAGGGATCATAGGTTCTCACTTGTGGTGCAGCACGCGTTTTTCGATTGATTTGTAGGTTAGTTCGGGCGGACCAGCGACTCAGCCATTTCTTGAGCCCCTTTTTGTTGAACCAGACAGCTCGAGGAGTGACTCGGAGACTTTGATTGAAGCTTACATTGTCGGTGCGAATAAACTCATCCGTAATATTGCTAATCCGAATGTAATCGGCGAGATCTTGGAAGGGAGCAATTTCCATCTCAAATTCTTGAATTTTACCATCATTATTGTAAATGGAATCCAACCAAATGTGCGTTCCGGAGCCTGGCCGCACCTGCGCATAAGTATACTCTATTTTAGGTTCCTGCCCAGACCCAATATTATAGATCGTATTGGACTGGACGGCGCCTCTGAATAAATTGATATTCACATCGGTTCTTCCTAAGTAGGTTTCAGCTGGACTTTCTGGGCTTAGATCAGAACGCAAAATGGCCAACTCCCGATAGGTAAGGCCACCACCCAGCCTCAGTCGATTGCGCTTCCCCTTGGTGCGCCAACTGCCATCAACGGCTAATTCGGAGGCGGTTGTACTTTGTTCGAAGCTTGTAGTAGTGGGCGCAAAATCCTTGCGCTGGTTGAATTGTAGACCTAGCTGATAGGTCTCCTTTTCAGGGCTTTTTAAAAAGATGCTATATCTGTCATAGTGAAAACTAGAGGACAGGAGTGTGTCCGTCAAGCCATCATAGCGCTCGCTTTTTTCCCGTTCACCCGCCCAGCCAATCTCCCAATTGTCCAACCAAGGGAGTTGCTTGGTGATCCGAAGATTAGGCCGAAAGAAGCGTGTTTGTCGATCGACTTCATCCGTCTCTAAGTAACTTCCTTGTCCATCGATGGTCCAAGTTCCTCGCTTGAGCCGAAGCTCTCCCTCGTGCCGCAAGCCTTCATAAAGTCCTTTTCGCAAAAAGCCACTGAAGCCATAACCAATATTGCCCCACTTGGTCTTGTTCAAGCGCAGCCCAAGTTTGCCAATCTGTTCGGCAGCTTGTTCCGCCGTACCTTGCCCTGCTACGTTGGCGATGTTCCAATCCCGCAAAAACTCTGGTGCGCGATAGGGGTTCAATGCCTGAAAGGTATTTTGGGTAAACTCATAACTAAGGGTAGTGTTTAAGTCCCACCCACTAGAATCTGACCCCAATTGAAAGCGGCGATTGAAGGTAGTATATCCTGCCAGACCGAGATTGTCTTCATCATCCAAGTCTGAAAAACGATTG
>JAHQWA010000407.1 GCA_019634045.1 Saprospiraceae bacterium | reverse complement strand
TCACTCGGATTTTCTTTCCTAATGCTCCTTTCTTCGTCGTAATCAAAATTACTCCGTTAGAGGCTCTAGATCCGTAGATGGCAGTGGCAGAAGCATCTTTCAATACGGTAAAGGTTTCAATATCATTAGGGTTGATAACATTGAGTGGGTTACGAGAACCGGAAACTCCACCATTATCAACTGGAACCCCATCAATTACAATCAGTGGATCATTGGATGCACTCAAGGAGGATCCTCCTCTAATACGGATAACAGCCCCACCCCCTGGATCAGCACTGTTCGTGATCTGTACACCGGCAATTTTACCAGATAGTAGTTCTTGTGGGCCAGTAATTGCCCCTCTATTAAAGTTCTTTGTACTCACCGTCTGTACGGAGCCCGTTGCATCTTCACGCTTTACGGTACCATAGCCGATTACTACTACTTCTTCCAATAATTCTCCGGCAGATAATTGTACATCTAGTTTGTCAGAACTGGTGACATCTACCGTTAGGGAAGAGTATCCGGTGTAGCTTACGACTAGGCTGGTGGCATCTTCGGGAATTTCTAGTGTGTAATTCCCGTCAAAATCAGTGATGGTACCGCTCGAAGTACCTTCAATGAGGATGTTGGCCCCGATGAGAGGCTCTCCACTTTCGGCGTCGGTAATGGTACCGCTCAAAGTGCGTTGACCTAGCAGGATAGCCGGGCCTAGCACGATCGCCGTAAGCAGCATTAACGTTTTTATTAGTCGCTTCATAAAATAGAATTTGTAAAGAACTTTGAAAAAATGAGCTTACTTATAAATGTTGACTTAAAAAGTATGATAATTCATGTCCTATATCCTCCTATCTAAACTTCCGGCTAAAGAAGGTTAGAGGTACGAACTTGTTTTGAATGATGTAAGGGAATGCACAGTGTTTTGCCTTGAATTGGTGGCAGCAACAGCTGAAAGGTGTTTGATGGTACTTTCCGGAAACGAAACTATCTTTTTCATTTTTTCCAAAGACATCTTAAATCTATGGAATGAAAAAGATATAGTTTGTAAATAATTCGACTTTTGCAAAAAGTTTGGCAAATAGAGAAGTCTAGCGACTCCTATGGCTAGTGCCAGTCGAAGTGAGATGGGTGAGTGCTTATCCTCGTAATCAAGTTGCTTGAATCTAGGACAAGACAGATTTAAGTTTGTAGAGCTAGGTTCCATAATTTACCACGTTGAAGGGAGACTGTTCCAAACCGTTCTTAACGGTTCAACAAAAATAGCGAAGAACGGCAAGCTGATGAAGCCTATATAAGGCTAGAGTGGAAAAATGTGGAGGCCTTTTTTGGTTATCTGTTTGATTTTGAGCTGTTTATCGATTTTTACTGTGACGCGAAAAGTGGATGAAAGTGGAGTGGTTGGAATAGAAAAGTGTAGGGTTTTAACAAATTTGTATCAGTTTTCAGCTTGTAGAGAAAATTCTACCGTAAAATAGGAGGGCTAAATCAGACTTTAGTTGTCATTGTAAAAAGAGCCGATGCTCATAATGTGGTTTTCAAAATGATCTCTTTCGACGGTCGATTTGTTTTTGATCTGAGCCCGATAATTATAAATCGTATTGACGGAATAACGCAAGAAGTGGGCTATTTTATAGCTATCACTAATACCGAGGCGGATGAGGGCAAAAATCCTAAGTTCGGTAGTCAATAACTCTCCGTTTTTAGGTATGATTTTTTGATTCTCTCCTAACAAGGAATTGAATTCATCCACGAAATTTGGGTATAGTCGAAGGAAAGCCCGATCAAAATTAGCATAGAATTCCTTGAGTTCTGACTCTACAAAGGTCTTAGATTCTGTCATCTTGATCAGCGCCTTCAGTTCCTTGGTCATAACTTTCTTACGCACTACTTTTTGGTAAGACTCTAGCTTATCTATGTAGACCGAGCACTGATTTAAGAAATGGCCGATATATTCCTCTTTGATGAAGTTGGCTTCCTTCAGTTTTTCGTTAGACTCATTCAGCTTAGTATTGGATTCGTGCAGGCGCTTGTTTACTTTAGACAGCTCGGTATTCAGATTGTGGAGATTCTGCCGGGCCCGCGACAGCTTTTTCATTTGTAAGTATATCGCACTTAGTGCTATAATCAACAGGATAGAAATGGCTGTAATGAAACCCAGGTAAAATCGTAAGGTATCTTGTTGTTGTTGTTCTTGTCGCTGATAGGCTTCATTAATAATGGGGTAGATCTTGGATATTTCCACCTTACGCTGGCGAGCGTTGTAAAAATTGGCATCAGCCAGGGCATACTCTATATAGTTATTAGCGCGCTCAATTTCCCCATCTTGGTACAGTTGCATAGCTAAGTTGGTTAGCGATGCATTTTCTTTGATCACGGCCTCGATATCGCTCATGGTGGAGCGGATCAGCCAGTGTTTTTGCTGGGTGTTTTCATTTTGTTGGGCGTAAATATTAGCCAGTGTGGCTGTCGCTTTTGCATAGAGAGGGGAGGGAGGTTCCAGCCTGTTTTCACAAAGGTCCAGATAGATTTGCTTGGCTTGCGATAATCTATCTTCTGCAATATGGGTTAACCCTAATTCCAAAAGATAGTCATTGGACTGCTCGTCTAGGACGTTGAGCAGGGAGTCCTGGAAGGATCTAGCTTGTTGTATGTAGGTGGAGCCAAAGTTACCGCCGCTAGCATACAGTTGGAGCCCTTCATAAGCCCTTTTATATTCGAGGAAATATCTTTCTAGAAATGTGGCGGGAATGACCTGGCGGTCGATATTTACTAAGTTCTCAATGGACTCTTTGTACATACCCGCTGCGGTCAAAATACTCGATAGATTCAGCATCGCTTCTGTCTTCCAGCTAGGCCGCTGTAGCTGATCGGCTAGGCGAATGTTGGCATAAGCATAATGAAGTGCTGAATCAAAGCGATACACCTTGTATTCTGCAAATAGCTCATTTTGAATACTGTAGACAACTTCTGGCTGATTTAGAGCGGATTGAAGACGTTCTTGTATACCCGCAATCTTCTTCTTCTTAGCATCCACGTAGATGTCTCTATTCTTCAATTTTTCATCCAGCTCCTGCAACAATGAATCAATCTGCACACTGGCGGTAGCCAGGGGGAGACTGAACACTACAAGCAATATGATCGAGGAAACAAATCGCATAAGGACTGAATTCAAACAGCTTCTCAATTTAAGACTTTATTCCCATTAAAAAAAAGCCAAAATATGGAGCCCCGAGCAAACTTCCAACCCACCATCGCGACTGGCGCAAATAGATGGCCGTTTCTCATGTGATTTCGGTACCAAAGTATGGTCCGATTGTGTTCCAATTAGCCCCTATTGTACAGGTCTATAGATGGAACGATTTGGAGGGGGCTAAGGTTTTTGAAATTAAAATTCCATCCGTTGGTTGCGATTGCGGTCCACCTCTGCGCTGGCATTTTCTACATGCTATGGAGGCAAAAAAGGCTTGGAGTAATAAATGAAGTAGCACAAACCTATTGGGAAAGACATCTTCATCTGCTTGGAATCTAGATGAAAAATTCGCCAGTCTTGATTTTGCTAGCGCTATAGCAAGGGAAAGCTTACCCTCCTCAAAATGGTTTTACCCATTGGAACGAGCTTAAGCGTTTCGGCTTTGCGCTGCGACTTAGTGATGGTACATTCTAGGAATACCTCGCCTTTGTGAAACGATTCAGCATCCTCATCTGTCTTCCAGTTGAATTTTGCAGCCTTCGACAAGGCCATTTCTTCAAAGAGCTGTGTCGTGGGGAAGCAATAATAATCTTCGAAATCTCTGTAAGTATACTTTTTGATGGATTCTTCTTGATGAGGAATCTCATAAGCGTACACCAACGGACCACGTTGAAGGTATGCCTCTTGATTTCTTGTAGACTGTATTTGGACTTCATTTTCAAAGTAAACACTCACTTCTTCTCCGTCTTGCCACTCCCTTTGTAGGCTGTAGAAGCCGTCTGCAGCTTCGGTCCAGTTAGCATCTGATTGAATGGCCTTTGTCCAAGCAGGTTTGCGTATATGCAAGGTAAAAGTAGTTGGAGAATTTAGCTTCACTACAAAGGTTACCTGGTCAGACATCGGATAATTGGTGCGTTGTTCAATGGATACTTCTTTTCCGTCAATTTCCGTGCTAAGCAAGGTCGGCCCATACATGACGGCAGCGATGCCGTCAGGTGCCTTCATCCACATTTGCTCCACAAAATAACTGAGATTTCGGCCATAGTTGGGTGTACAACAGACGGCTGGTTCTGAATGGGTAGGCGAATATTTGTAACGTGGATCATCTCGGGTTTCACCATCCTCATGATGTTTTCCATCCATAATGTAGCAATTGTCGGCCTTACTATAGCTAATAGCTGTTCCAGTACTATTTCGGGCGCCCAACATGGCATTATAGGTCAGTTTTTCGGCTCGATCTGCGAATTGAACATCCCCTGTCTTCTGCAAAATGGATCCATAAGAATTGCGTAATTCTAACATGCTGCAATACTCACTAGCGGTATGTTCTGGATGGGCTTCCAATTTCGAGATCCATTCGTTGCCATGTCCTGCCCCGGAAGGTAAGAGGCACGTCTCTAATTTAGCGAGCATATTTTGATAAGCCTGGCCTAGCTCAGGATAGCCGGTGCTGTAATAGGCCTGAACCAAGGCGCGTATGTGCTCGTATGTATGTACCGCATGTCCTTCAAATAAGGAGTCTTTCTCCATAAGATAGGGATAACGCAGATCGTTGAAGGAACGATTGATGGAATAGGTAGAGAAGGCTCTATATAAATAAGTAGCATATTCCTGATAGACATTCTTTTTTGTAATTCTATAGAGCGTTTCGCAGACATCGGTGAGCATCAAGCCGTGAGTGACGCCACCAAAGGCATTTTTTAAGTAAAAAGGGTTTCGTCCCTCTTCTCCATAGGCCTCCATCGTAACTGACATGGCTTTTTCCACCGCAGCTAGGACCGCTTCCATTTGTGTGAATTCGTAATAGGCCAATAAGGTTCTAAAGGCCGTGGTTTGGGCCCACAATTCACCATTTGAACCCTCATGCTGATATCTTAAGTTGGGCTTATAGATGCCAAGGTAACCATCCTCGCCCTGAGATTGTAAGAGGTTATTAACGATGGCGTGACTTTGTTCGATCGCTTCTGAATCTTGGGTTAAAAAAGCGTGCCTGACGAAGCCATCCCACCAGTTGCCTATGGTCTCGGCATTCCACCACATGATTGATTTTTCCCAATCAGCGCCAGTAAGCACCAAGTCTCCCATTTCTGGAATATCTTCCATGCCTCCTCTGCGGGCGGTGTTATACAGATCATCTGCTTGAATGCCTGGATATAAATGAGCCAATGCTCCGACCAAGCCTTCTTGAAGATCCTGCCGCATCATATTCAAGATCCAACCTTTTGGATAAATACTACCGCTAGGGAAGAATTCGAAATTAGGGGTAAGAGGCTGTTTGGGATTCTCGAAGAATTGTAGCGCATCACTGTCATCTTGGATATCCTCGTTAACCTTATTTACATTTTCAACGAAATTCTCTCCTTGGGAGCCATTCGTCTCGCCCTGGCAAGCGCAAAGCGTACATAATATCATAAGCCAAACTACTTTTTCCATCCGTTTGATGTTTTATGGTTCGTTGAATAGCACATACATTTCCAAATGGTACTATGGGGGATTGGATTGACAAGAGGATAGGAGTACTAAGCTCGACTTCATCATTTTATACTCATCTAAAAATAGATGTAGCCATTACTTAGCGTGGTAAGCCCGGCAAAAAACTGTTTGATGCGTTGTGCTTGAGTTGATGACTCAATCTGCCTAGTAAGTTTTTTAGCTTACACTTTTCGAGCCGCTGGCTCAAGCCATCTCATGTTTCAGACAATACGGGACGGCCACCCGCTCTGGAAGTTGGCAACAATGATTTTAATTCTAAACATCAGGTTCAAAGATGGAGATTCAAAATTAAGATCAAATTTTAGGAGCCTCTACAGTAGTCTTTATTTTTACTATTAATGTATTCATTATTAGAGAATTAGGGATGGGCCTTGAATTTACCCGCCTCTACAATGAGCTGTTCAAGTTTTTCAAAATGCTAAAGTCGAGCTAAGAACTTCATCATTTTTGATTTACCAATAAAGGTATGGGTAATTGTAGGTCGATTCTTTTCTGATTTAAGCTGATGATTTGCATATTTAAACACAGAATGTGTATTTTGAATAAAATATGTGTTTGTGAAAAGCAATAAACCAGTCCTTGAGGCGATTTCATGGGACCAACCCAAACAGTCAGTCATGGCCTTCGCAATCGAGGAACCTGCTTTTGATCCCTATTGGCATTATCACCCGGAAATTGAATTAACTCTGATCATCCACGGTAGTGGAATTCGTTTTGTCGGAGATAGTATAGAAAGTTATCAGCGTGGAGATCTGGTTCTAATCGGAGAAAGGCTTCCTCATCATTGGGTCTCTAAGGACCACAGCAAAACTAGTTTGCAAAAAGCGGTAGTGGTTCAATTTCAGTGGCAATGGCTCCAGAATCTGGCGGAACTCCAAGGCCTGGCGGCATTCATTAGATCCGCTAAATCAGGCGTTCACTTTCCGGACGTCAAGGCGGAAACTGAAGTGAAAATTCAGTCTTTATTAGATCTGCCTCCTCCTTTGCGCGTTAGCCGGTTAATCGAGATACTTTTTGATCTATCTAAGGATTATACACCTAGAGCTTTATCTCAAAACACCCAATTTCATCTACTGGATTCTGCGGGAGAACAGGAGCGTATTAATCAGCTTATTACCTACATTATGGATAACCTGGACCAGCAGCTCGGCGTTGGTGATGTAGCGGATTTCTGTTTTATGGTACCGCAGGCTTTTTGTCGATGGTTTCGCAGACATACTGGCTTTTCCTTTATTACCTACTTGAATAAGACGAGGATTGAGGCTGCCTGTCAATATCTCTTGACTTCAGAATTAGCGGTGAAGCAAATAGCTTATCAGGTGGGATTCGGAAATGTCAGTCACTTCAATAGGACCTTTAAAAAGTATGTAGGGACTTCTCCATTAGGATTTAAACGACAATATCTAGATCGGAATCGGAATCTGGAACGCCCTAATTTCAAGGCTAGATGAGCAAGTCGAGAATGGTAGTTTATGTCAGCTGTCATTAATTTTGAGAAATTGCTTAGGATAACTGAGTCTCCTTATCTAGTTTTGTTGACCGTACAAAAGCTATACCTCATGCACCGCCGTACTTTCTTAACCATTGCTATCTTAGGAAGCCTAAGCTTTGCAATGCCTACTATCTTTTCTCACCAGATCATGACAGTCAATGGCCCCATCCCGGCACACAAAATGGGGATCACTTTACCACACGAGCATATTACTACTGATTTCACTGGAGCAGAATTGGTGAAACAACCGCAATACGAAATGGAAGGAGCAGCAGTAGGGATATTGCCCTACTTGTTGGAATTAAAGGCGCTAGGTTGTACCGCTTTGTTTGAGTGTACCCCGAATTATATTGGCCGGGATGTGCGCTTACTCAAGGCCTTGTCCGAGCGGAGCGGGATAGATATTGTGACTAATACAGGCTATTATGCCGCAGTGAATTACAAGTATCTGCCCAAACACTTCTACGAAGAATCTGCAGAGCAATTGTCAAAGCGTTGGATCGACGAATGGAAGCATGGCATTGATGGCACAGGGATCAGGCCTGGGTTTATCAAGATTGGAGTGAATAAGGCCCCACTTAGCGAGCATGAACGTAAATTGGTGGAAGCGGCAGCTATTACGCACCTTCAGACCGGGCTGACAATTGCGATTCACACCGGCGATGGACCTGCCGCCGCCGAGGAGCTAGAGTGGCTGATGTCGAAGGGGGTAGCACCAGAAGCTATGATTTGGGTACATGCCCAAAATGACAAAGACGACGATCACTACCTAACAGATTTAGCCCGAATGGGTGTATGGATTAGCCTGGATGGAGTGAATGCGAAGCCGCTGCAATTGAAGCGATATCTGTATCAGTTGCAATCCATGCGGGCTGAAGGATTATTGAATCGGGTACTCATTTCCCACGATGATGGTTGGGCCGTTAGATCGGTGGAAAAAGAGGGCAAGAAGTCAATAGAGCTCTCTTTGTTTGATAATGGGAATAGAGTGCCTTATCATACCATCTTTAGTAAACTGGTTCCGAATCTTTTGAGTTCGGGGTTTACTAGAAGGGATATTAAGCAGATCATGGTGAAGAATCCTCGACATGCTTATATGATCCGGGTACGTAAAAAGTAGACATCCGAAGCCTTTAAGTGCATGAACTAATACTTTTCTCCTCCAAAAGCGATCGTCAAACACACGCTAAGACTTCGGATGTCTGCTGCAGTCTTCTAGCTCTTCTTCACCTTAATACTACATCCTACTGCCTTAATATCACTAGGATCTGGGTCGTTTCCACTCTGAAGGGAAGCTACGGCCATCTCCACGTAATTAACGGTTACGGCCTCTGCATCTCCAGAATTATCGTCGATAGCACCATGGTAGCGCAACTTATGCGTGTCATCTAGTAGGTAGATTTCAGGTGTGCGGCTGGCACCATATTGCGGGAAGATCTCTTGTCCTTTATCCATCAAGTATACAAATGGGAAGCCCTTCTCTTTAGCCCGCTCCTGCATGGCCGTAAAGCTATCACCAGGCTTAACCTCTGGATCATTGGGCTGGATGGCTACAACGGGATACCCAAGCGGAGCCATCTTGTTGTGTAGATCAATGATGCGCTGTTCGTACATCTTAGCTACAGGACAAGTGTTACAAGTAAAGGTGACAATGTATCCTTTGGCGTCATTTCCGTTAGCGTCCTTGACATCCTCTAAGCTATACATCTTACCGTCGATATTCTTCAATTTGAAATTTGGTGCTACATCGCCGACGGTGATGCCATCAGCTTCATAGCTCACTAGTTTTGCGGCGGAAGAAGAGGCTTCTTTTTGCTCTACTTTATCGGCCG
Organism: Saprospiraceae bacterium; assembly: GCA_019634045.1. Taxonomy (GTDB): domain Bacteria; phylum Bacteroidota; class Bacteroidia; order Chitinophagales; family Saprospiraceae; genus DT-111. Next base: position 10,469 of record JAHQWA010000407.1, on the reverse strand, counting down.
TTTTGTCTGCTTTTTCTGCATCAGCAGTGCAGGAAGTAAAAGCGAACTGGATCAATACAAATGCAAGAAAAAATCCAAATAATCTTTTCATGGTATAGTAAGTTGTTTTATAAAACGTTGATTTAGAATTCGAAAAACGATTTTAACCGCTAAATCAGGTTTTGTAGCCTAGATTTTGCGATATAACATAAGGAAACCACTTGTACAGTAGATCGATGAGCTGGGTACTAGACTCGGATCGCTGTAGCAGTTTCTTTAATTGTTAACCTCAGGTTCCAGGTTTGCGGAACCTTCCATTTGTGTCCAGATAGAAAAAGTATAGAGAGTAAGGTTGGTGTTTTTCGTTTTGATAGTCTTATGTGTAGTTTCCGATGTTTTATGGAAAGCGCTTAGAGCATTTTTTGCACCAGCGCGAAAAGTTCTTCTTGATTGGCAAATGATTCGCCGATGAATTCTCGTTGGTCTTGCTTGTAGACCACCGTCACAGGTATGGCTCCACCCCAATCCGGATCAACCCGGTCTATCCATTCGTTGTACTTGTGATCCGTAAGGGCTATAACGTCAGATTTTAACTTATGTTCTTCAACAAAAGGAATAAGCTTCGGTTCAACATCCTTTTTAAAATCGAGACTTACCAGAATCACTTTGATTTTTTCCCCTTTAAAGTTTTCGTGTAGGGCCTCGAAGTAAGGGAGCTCCTTGACACAAGGTTTGCACCAAGTCGCCCAGAAATTGATCACATAGGTGGTGTCCGATTGTTGCTGAAAAATAGGAGCTACCTCCTCAAAAGATTCGTATATGGGGAAACCGATATCCTGCTGAGCAGAAGCTTCTACCGCTGCCGTCTCTCCTTCCTCCTGAACTGCCGTGGCCGCCCCGCTTGAACAGGACGAGAAACCGATTAGTATACCGATGAAAACCGACACGAATGTTTTCAATTCACTCATTACATCAACTTTTCATCGAAATTCGGTCATTTTAGCGAGATTACCCCAGTTATAGGCTGTTAAGCTTTTCTTAAAGTCGGCCAAATTCAATTTTTCATCTAACAAATCCAGCTGAAACTCTAATTATTGACTTCAGCTTGGGCCTTTTTGCTACCTTGGCAGCCATGGCCCATTTTCTATCCTTATTGATCCAACTTCGATTTAAACAGCTATTTCGCGTGCTGCGAAGTGTGGGCTGGGGATATGTCTTAGTCGTTGTTCCGATACTGCTCTTCATCTTTGGTTTTCGGGCGATGGAGCTGCTCATCCATAGTGATAGTTGGGCGGGCGGGCTACTACTAGCCTTACCGGTTTTGTCTATTCATATGGGACGGAAAGATCATCATTTCTTGCGGCAAATAGCTCCTTATAACCATCGTGGGATTCTGTTTTTTCTCGAATATTTACTCCTCTTCCTCCCTTTTTGGGGTACCCTTATATTCTTGGGTAGGGGCGACGTGGCCGGGATTTTTGGACTCGCCACTCTATTAATTGCGCTAGTTGATATGGCCTGGATGCCGGCCGTGAAATGGAGAGCTTTACCACTTCGATGGATTCCGCTACGGGCTTTTGAATGGCGTGCTGGTATGCGGAAGACGGGGATATTGATTCTTTTCTTCCTTATTATTGGATTAATTGCCAGCCATTGGGTCTGGGCTATCCCAGGTACCCTGATCATTTGCGCTTTATTTATTGCTAGTTTTTATCAAGATCTCGAGTCCAAGGAGATGGTAGAAGGTCCTTTTCAGATCTCCACTTTACTATGGCAGAAGATAGGATTGCACAGCCTATTGTTCCACTCTATTTTTGCGCTTTCCTACCTGGTTTACTTCATTAGGCATGGTGACCTTTGGTGGATTCTAGTTTTGTCTATGGTAGCGGTAGAATTGTTGTTGAGTTTTTCCATTTTGGTGAAATATGCCAATTGGTTACCGAATCGGGAAAAGCACAATGCACAAACCATGATCGCAGTTTTTGCCATGGGGTTATTAATACCGTATTTGGCCCCTGCTAGTCTACTTTTGTGGGCCTATTATTTTCGTAAAGCCAGTAAGCGGATAGAATACTTTTACTATGTTAAAAATTGAAAACTTAGAAGCGGCATACAGCGAGAAAAAGATATTGCATGGCTTTCAGTTGGAATGCCAGGAAGGGAGTATTCACGGCATCCTTGGACGGAATGGAGCGGGTAAAACTACTTTCTTTAAGTGCTTGTACGGCATGATGAAACCCAGCTCAGGGCAGATTCGATTTCAAGGGCAGCCATTGGGGCCAACGAGCATTGCGTACCTGGAAACGCACAATTATTTTTACCCTTTCCTAAAAGGAGAAGAATACCTCCAACTGGCGACCCATAGTAATAGCGGTTTTGATATTCATGCATGGAATAAGTTTTTTGATCTTCCACTTAATGAGTTGGTAGAAAACTATTCTACAGGTATGAAGAAAAAACTGGCACTGTTGGGAACGATTGGTCAACAACGTCCCATCCTCTTGCTGGATGAACCATTCAATGGAGTAGACTTTGAGACGGTGGAAACGATCTATGTTATTTTGAATCACCTACGTGAAAAGGGCAAGACCATACTTTTGACGAGCCATGTCCTCCCCACTTTAACGGAAGTTTGCAATCAAATTAGCTGGTTAAAAGCGGGGCGAATTGAAACCAGTTTTGGACAAGCTGAATTCCCTGACCTTCGCCAAAAGATCAAATCTGAATTCCAGCAGGATATGGATGAAGTACTCTCCCAACTCTAGCACCTAAAATGCATAACGATATACATTGGTAGTGATTTGCTCGAAACCCAAACGCTGATACAATTGATTAGCGGCGATTCGTTTGGGATTTGAGCTCAAACTAATCGCCTTGGCTCCAACAGCCTCCGCTTTGACCAAAGCCTCTTCCATCAATCGACGCCCTAGGCCTCGTCCTCGCATCTGTTGATCTACAATTACATCTTCAATCCGAACGCTCAACCCAGTTGTTAAGTGGTTGAAAACCAAAGTGAGTCCGCCGACGAGTACTTCATTTTTCGCCATAAAGAAAGAGACTTGGGATGAAGCTAGTACTTGGTTGAGGTACTCAAAGCTGGGTAGGCTCACATGAGGCGACAGTTGTGGCAAGAGATCACAATAGGACTGATAGTCCGCAGGGCTAATCTCCTCTACTTCGGTGATGACTATGGGTTTATCCGACATTTTTTTCTTAGCTATACGCAAAACGCCTAGAGAGGCTTCGACTTATTCTGAAAAATTTGGATTAACAACCGGAAATTGAGCATTCATTAGCTTGAGTCCATTCAAAAGGGCTTGCTCTAACTCCTTCGCCTTTCCTGCATTGTCGGCGGCCAAGTTCTTGGTTTCTCCAATATCCATGGATAAGTCAAAGAGCTCAATGGTGTCCTCTTCAAAATGCTTCACTAATTTCCACTGGCCTTGACGGATAGCCGCTCCTGGCTTCCAAGCGGAGCCATGATAATGAGGGAAATGCCAGATCAGTTTGTCGCGTTCCAACTGGCTATTCTTGAGAAGAGGCATCAAACTCACCCCATCAAGTGCCATCTCTCCTTTAGATTCGAGACCGAGGATTTCGACTAGGGTGGGGAAAAGATCTTGGCTGATTACCGGTGTTTCTACTTCTTGTCCAGCTTCCGTCAATTTGGGTATCCGAATCATCAAGGGGATGCGAATTCCTCCTTCGTAGCACCAGCCTTTCCCGGCTCTTAGTGGGCGGACAGCCGTTGGGGCTTCTCGGTTCTTTTCTAGGGTTGTTAGTCCGCCATTATCGGAGGTGAAGATCAGAATAGTATTTTCCCATTGCCCCGCATCCTTAAGGGATTGTATCAAGCGCCCCACATTGTGATCCATAGCAGTGACCATAGACCCATAGTCTCCTCTTTTCTGATGGAGCAAGGTCTTGCCCTGCCCTTCCTGGGCGTACCAAGGAGGCCCTCCGCCTGGTAACTTTCGGGAGTAGCTCTCCATATGTACTGGATTGGCTTGAATCGGGGTATGTACCGTGTAGTAAGAGAGCATCGCAAAAAACGGCTGCTTTTGTCCCTCTTGCGCTTGGATGAAAGCGAGGGTTTCGTCAGTCAATCGATCCGTTAGGTATTCCCCCGCTGGGCCATCGGAGAGTTTAGGGTTTCTATAGGGAGAAAAGTAGCCTCCCGGAGGCGATCCCCGGTGGTGGCCCCCCTTATTGAAGTCGAATCCTTGGTCTTCTGGGAAGTAGCCATCTTCCCCTAGGTGCCATTTGCCAGCAAAGAAGGTTTGGTAGCCATTGTCTTTGAACAATTCAGCAAGGGTGTATTCTTCCAACGCTAAGGCGTCCCGATCTTGAAGGTTTAGGAGCTTGCGATTGGGCGGATTTTGACCTTTCAGCCAATCCGTGATCCCGGTTTGGACGGGATGCCTCCCGGTCATGAGCGCGGCGCGGGTGGGGGAGCATACCGGAGAGGCGGCGTAGGCTTGGGTGAAACGTAGGCTCTCCTTAGCAAAGGCATCGAGTTTGGGGGTATCGTAAAAGACACTGCCGTAGCAGGCTAAGTCTTTCCATCCTAAGTCGTCTACTAGTACAACAACAACATTGAGCTTGGCGTCCTTCGGTGTGCCATTGGTCAAGCTACGCTGGCAAGCGAAAATGGCTGAGAAAAGTAGGCCAAGAAAAAGAAAGCCTAGGAGAAATGAAGTTCGTTGCGTTTTGATGATTTTCATGCCTGAAAATAAGAAGCATGCCATGAAATTGGAAATCATAATGATAGGGTAGCCTACTTTATTCTCCTTGCTCCTTGGCTGAAATGAGCTATTTTTTACGCAAAAAACGCCCGAAACCACCTAGAAAACGCTTGAGTTCTGACTCTATGCTAGATGATTTCAAAAAGAGAGATATCTTAGTAGCAAAGGAATGACACATGGAAAACAACGTATTGCTAAAGAATGTCGCACAGCATTGTACCGAAATTTTGAATAATCAGCTTCCTGCAGAGATAGTATGGCACAATTTGGAACACACAGAGCGAGTGGTCGAAATGGTGAATTTGATTGGAGAGCAGGAGCCATTGAGTGAAGAGGAATTGGAGATGGTGCAAGTAGCGGCCTGGTTTCATGATACGGGTTATCGAGATACATACGATGAACATCACGAAGCAAGTCAAGCGATTGCTGCCGATTTTCTCAACCAACAGGCTTATCCTAAAGGAAAGACCAGCCAGGTATTAAAGAGCTTACTCGCTACCCAAAAGGGGCATCCCCCGCAAAATAATATAGAAAAAGTGCTGGTGGATGCCAGACAAGGCGTAATGGTCGTAGGAGACTACAAGGAGTACTTGAAAAGCTTGAATAAAGAGTTATTGGCAATAAAGAAGCTGGAGCAATCGGAGGTGGAAGGCCTTCAAGCTTACTTAGAGCGGATACTGAAATATGAGTTTCACACCGCTTATGGAAAAGAAACTTTACTATCAGCGAGGGATAAACTGAAGGGGAAGCTGGAAAAGCGATTAAATAAGCTGCAAAAAGCAGTTGATGCTAACCTGAGTAATGACCTTGGCGTGACCATGGCGCAGTTGAAAGCCATGAAGAAGAAGCTGGCTAAGGTGGAAGGTAGACCCGAGCGGGGTATCGAAACCATGTTCCGCTTGACTTCCCGGAACCACCTGGATCTCAGTGGGATGGCGGATAGTAAGGCTAATATTATGATATCGATCAATTCGATCATCATGTCCGTGGTGATGGGAAGCCTGATGTCAAAATTGGATTCTAATGAGCACTTGTACTATCCCACGGTTCTTCTATTGTTGGTGAATTTGGCATCACTCATTTATGCCATCCTTTCCCTACGTCCCAATGTATCAGATGGAAAATTTACCAGGGACGATATTGAGAACCAGCGTACCAATCTGCTATTCTTCGGGAATTTCCACAAAATGAGCCGGAAGGACTACCACTGGGGGATGAATAAGCTGATGGAAAATGCCAACTTCCTCTATTCTAACTTGATTGACGATGTCTACTTCCTGGGGGTAGTGCTAGCCAGAAAGTACAAGTTGCTGCGTACCTCCTACAATATTTTTATGTACGGCATGGTTCTCGTGGTGATTGCCTACATCATTTCCCTTAGTTTTATTGAAGAGTCCCTGTCTGAGACCTTTAACTCTTTGAGACCCAATTAGTCCTTCTTTGACTACTTCCTGCTAGGGTGATTCAATCAGGCTCTAAACACAAGCGATTAAGTATTCCCTTTGTGGCGCTGACTCGCTGGATCCTTGCTAAGGTGAAAAAACGACAGTTCAAGCCTAGTCAAGTTATGAGAATGGAGATGTTAGTGTTTACCTCAATCATTGCTCATACCTCTTGCTAGTCTGCGCTTACAGCCAATGATTGAAATAATTACAAAATGAAAAAGGATAGCATCGTCCCTTCCAGATTTTGGATCATCCTACCCATCGGCTTATTATCTTTTCTTTTGATTATTTCTCAATGGCAAACGGTCTGGGCATTCGTTGACGATCAGTGGAATGCAGCGGTAGAAAATGAAAGAACTGACGGGCCAGCATGGATGGATGGCGATGAAAAGCAAAGAGGGGCACATGTTTTTGGAAAACTGGACAGCACAAATCTTCAAGCTTTGCTCCAAAGCAATATTGAGTGGGTTACTTTGGTCTCATGGGGGTACCAAGATGATATTGATAGTCCGACTATAACACATTACAATACTACGGATAGCTTGCAGGTACTGCAACACAATTTAAAGCTCCGACAACGGATAGAATTAGTGCGTGCCGCAGGGTTTAAGGTGTTCTTTAAACCTCACCTTTGGATCAATAATCCAGCTCAGAGAAGCCGGCGTGCTGATATTATGCCTACTAAGCCGGAAGATTGGGCGTTGTGGCAAAAAAGTTACCGGCAGTTCATTTTAGGTTGTGCAGCAATAGCAGAACAAACCGATGTTGACATGTTTTGTGTGGGCACAGAATTGACTAGCTTGACGACTGAAAAACCCGATTTTTGGAAAAACCTCATCGAAGAGGTACGAAGTATCTATACTGGAAAAATTACGTACGCTGCAAATTGGTACCAGGAATTTGAAGCCATAACTTTTTGGGAAGCTTTAGATTACGTCGGAATTCAAGCTTATTTCCCGCTGGTAGATCATAAATATCCTACAGCCAAACAAATTTCTCTGGCTTGGAATCAACATATCCCAGTCATGGCATCTCTTCATAAAAAGTACAATCGGAAAATACTTTTTACAGAAATGGGGTACAAAAGTACGGCCGATAGTGCCATTAAACCTTGGGAATGGGTAGAAGATCCCAGGCAGCAAAACAGCCTCTTTTCGGCTGAAACACAAGGCAATTGTTATGAGGCTTTTTTTAATACCGTTTGGGAAAAGGAATGGTTTGCAGGTGTTCACATTTGGCAGTACAGAGGTGATTATAGACAAAAAGCGGGAAAAAAGGATTTGGGTTTCACCCCGCAAGGTAAGCCAGCAGAAGCTATTATTGCAGAAGGCTTTCAAAGCCTTGTATCTCAGAAGTAAAAGTCAACCCAAAGTAGGTTATTGAGATGACTTCCAAGCTAAGGAATCTACAATGAAATAGATAAGACTGACATTTCTTAATTTAGAAGACCAAACCCATTTATGTTCAACTATTTTCAGGCTATAACCTTATGAAGGTAAGATTTACCCAATACCTGTCGATCTGTTTACTTCTATTGCTTAACAGCTGTCAAAATCAAGTTGCTGATACAGCAGCGGACCCAGCGGAGATCATTGAACAAGTAACCAGACAAGTCGATGCCTTTCATGCGGCGGACACCTCCTTAAATGCTCAGGGAGTAGTTGACTTGTTATGGCCAGAATTTACCATGCTAGCGGATGGGAATCGGGTCTCCTATGCAGAAGTAAAGACGGGCTCCCAGACATTCATGGCGTCCTTAACCACTTTTCATACTGAATGGGAGGATCTGAAAATCACTCCGCTTGGAAACCGCCATGCGATTTCCTCCTTTATCTTCACGGACTCCATCGTCGCAAAAGATGGAACGCTTACGCATTCCCGTGGCCCTAATACATTTGTTTGGGAAAAACGAGCGGAGGTATGGAAGGTGATCTATGCAGATGCAGATCATTATCCCAAGTAGAAATGGAATAGGCTCAATCTGTATTTGTGCTGATTCGCAGTTTAAAAATCCCCTTTTAGGGGTGGTGGCATCCGGTGTCATCGCTGAAAAAGGGGGAGTGTAATTCTTAGTGTGAATTAACAAGGCAACTTGTGGATGACTAGGCCTGTCAAAGGACCGTTCTTCCTTTTAAAGCAAGTAGTTTTTCTTACCTTCAAGCAAGTATGACAAACCTCATAAAAAACTAGAAAGGAATGAGCTTACTTACCGTCGGTGTCTTCGGAACCTCCAGTAAAAAACAGGAAAAAAGAGTACCTATCCACCCAGATCAATTAGAGGGCTTGGATGAAGTAGTTAGAAAACAGCTATTCTTTGAAGCGGGTTATGGCTTGGCCTTCGGTTGGGAGGATGCCCAGCTGGCCAACATGAGTGCCGGCATCCTCAGCCGAGCGGAACTCTTGGAGCTTTGTGACGTGGCCTTGTTGGCCAAACCCGTGCACCAGGATTTTGAGGACATGAAAGAAGGTACGATCCACTGGGGCTGGCCCCACTGTGTACAACAGCGGGATATTACACAAACCGCCATTGATCATAAGCTAACCCTTATCGCCTGGGAAGCTATGCATAGCTGGTCAGCGGAAGGGAAATGGCAATTGCATACCTTTCAAAAAAACAATGAGATCGCTGGTTATGCGGGAGTACAGCACGCCATGAATCTCCGCGGAATCGATGGCAACTATGGACCGGATCTCAAGGCGGTGATTACTAGTCATGGTTCGGTAAGCCGGGGAGCTATCCGCGGCTTGCAGGTACGAGGGGTAACAGACATTACGGTATACACGCCTCATGCTGCACCAGTAGCCAATCAAATTGATGGGGTTCAGTATGCACACTTTGATTTAGATAATCAGGGTAGGGTAGTAGCGATTTCTCCAGACGAGTCGGCGCGCCCCTTCGTAGAAGGACTCTCGAATGCAGATATCATCGTGAATGGTGTCTTACAGGATACAGACCGTCCGCTGATGTTTGTGCCCGAAGGGCAAGGTGAGCGCCTGAAGTCAGGTTGTCTAATTGTCGATATCAGCTGTGATGAAGGGATGGGATTTTATTTTGCCAAGCCGACCAGTTTTGATGCCCCGATCTTCCAAGTAGGGGAGGTATCCTATTATGCGGTGGATCACACACCGTCTTATCTTTGGAATGCGGCCACCTGGGAGATTTCCAAAGGAGTGATTCAACATTTGCCCACCATTATTGGCGGGCCGGAGGCCTGGGATAAGAGTGAAACCATTCGTCGAGCTATTGAGATTAAAGATGGCGTGATCCAAAACCCAAAAATCACTTCTTTTCAAAATCGATCAAGCGAATATCCACATCCTGAATTGTAGATCACAACCTACATCCATTGCCCTTTCGACAAGAGCACTTTTAGCATGTACTTGTTAATCAAAGTCAAGATCATGAAGAAATACTTTTTCACTCTCCTCCTTTCTTTGCTATCCTTTACGCTCTTTACACAAGAAAGCCAAAAGAACTATGCTGAAGCTTTCAAGCTAGTAGAAGTTTGGTTAGATGCACAAAAGGATTTCGATAAGTTACCGGGTTTAAGTGCCATTGTCATGGAAGACCAGAAGGTGCTGTGGTCGGGTGCAGTGGGTATGTCCAATGTGGAAAAAGCTATGAAAGCCGATGCATCAACACTATGCAGTATCTGTTCCATTTCTAAGCTGTTTACCGCAGTCGCCATCATGAAATTGTACGACGAAGGGAAACTCCGATTGGATGATCGCATCAGCGACTTGCTGCCTACGTATAAGCTCGAACAGCAATTTGCAGATAGTGGTCCCATCACCATCAGGACCTTATTGACGCACTCCTCTGGGCTACCTAGAGAAGCCGCTTATCCCTATTGGACTGCCCCAGACTTTCCTTTCCCGACCAAGGCAGAAGTTGATGCTAAGCTTGGGGAGCAGAAAACGCTGTACCCGGCTTCCAAATATTTTCAATACAGCAATTTGGGTCTGACCCTTTTAGGGGAAATAGTGGAAGAGGTGTCGGGTGTATCATACGATGAATATGTGCAGCAAAATATTCTGAAACCACTAGGTCTTTCAGATACGCGCACCGAGATGCCCAAACAGCTGTATGGAGAGGATCTAGCTATTGGCTACAGTGCAGTCACCCGAAGAGGGGATCGGAAAAAAGTGAATCTCTTTCAGGCCAATGGGATTGCGCCGGCAGCTGGTTTCTCCTCGAACGTCCACGACCTGGGGAAATTTGCTTCTTGGCAATTTCGCCTACGAGATAGTTCGCTTACCGAAATATTGAAACCTTCCACCCTGAAGTATATGCAGCAGG
>JAHQWA010000030.1 GCA_019634045.1 Saprospiraceae bacterium | reverse complement strand
GGCGCTATGAATGGGTGCGCGGCCTTAATTTTTGGGTAGAACAACAAGGAAAGGGGACGCCCTTGGTGCTAGTCAGTGGCGGGCCAGGGACGAGTCATCATTATTTCCATCCCCACTTTCAAGCAGCTACAAAATTCAGTGAAATCATCTTTTATGATCTCCGAGGAGTAGGATTGTCGGACTACGTAGCAGGTGAGGAGGGGTATTCTATTGATCAAGCAGTCGAGGATTTGGATGCGCTGCGCGAAAAATTGGGATACGAAAAATGGGCGGTACTAGGACTGTCTTTCGGCGGGGTGTTGACTCAACTGTATGCATTGAAGTACCCTGAGCGCATTGCAGGAATGGTGTTATTGAGTTCTGCTTTACCCATGTCATTGGACATTGGCCTAGGGGCTCGACAATATGATTTTCTATCCGAAGCAGAGCGGAAACGAATTGGGGAGATTTATTCCATCGCCGGTCAAAGAGTAGCGCCAGTTCATTCTGATCAAATAGACCCGGCATTACAAAGGAAAATGCTCTTCAATGCCTTTATGAACGGAGACTGGAAACGCCGGCATATCAAACGATGGACGGAGGAGGATATAGCCATGTACGCGCGTTACGAATTTGTGCATGACAAAGGTTACTACCAAGCTATGCTTCAAGATTATTTTGAGTACGACTTAAAAGGTCTATTCAAAAGCTGTCCGGTGCCGACCTTGATTATAGAGGGCAAATGGGATCTCGCCTACGGTGAGCAAAAGGCGGGGATGATGTTTGAGCAATTTCCGAATGCGCATCAAGAGCTTTGGGAAAATACAGGCCACCTTGCCTTTGAGGATGAGCCGGAACGTTTTATGAAAGCCCTGCGAAAGTTCCTCAGCAACTTACCTGAAGTACCCAGCGCTCAAATACAAAAATGGAAAAATACCTTCCAGCCAAAGGATTACCGTAAACCTAATCAGCTACAGCGGGAATTCTTGAGAAGGAGATAAGATACAGGTTTTAATTAGTTCTCTGGCAATGTTTGCGTTCAGTGTTAGCGCGGAGAGGATTGCGCTTCAGGGAAGCAAAACTTTTCTGTGACAGCTCGATTAAAGAACACAAAATCGGCCAGAGAACGTTTTACTTGTTTTCAGCCAGCCACTGTTCTCTTCGGAGATCAGGAAGATGGATGATTTCAAAATTTGTGAAAGTAGCATCAAATCCTTCACCATCAGGGCTGGCTGCATACAATCCTACCTTAATCGGCTGGCCAGCAGGGAAATAGGCCAAGCGGATCATCTGATAGGAATCATCGTCCCTGGAGTAGAAAATCTCTACAGCATCTAATCGTCGGATCGCTTTAATCCAGACAAATGGCCAAAGCTCATTCGTTGACATCAAACTCCAATCGCTCTTGATTCGGGTGACCACCGCACTAATATTCATGCGATCGTCGACAAATTCAACCCCAGCCTTAATCCAATTTTGCTCATCTATTCGGAGCATTAATCCCATTTGATCAAACCGATATTGGTACTGGCCAATCAGCTTGACTTTGGCTTCAAATTCTCCACCTCTTTCCAGGTAGGCAAATGGGCCATCGTCTACAGTAAAGCCATAGTGGGTCTCGCGCCAATAATCTGTTTTGGGCGTGACAAATAGATGCAAGGCTTCTTCTTCTTGAGACCATTGATCAGGTTCGTTGAACCATCGCCAATTGTATTTCATGCTTGTGTATAAGGTTCTTCGACAAAGCTCGTGTCTGCAGACATTCAACCATGAAATTCAAGGCTTTACTGACAGTAATCGTCTGTAGCGCTTATTCCTCCCATTTTATGATGGTCCACGGGATTTGCCGAAGAAGGTTTATGTTAGAAAAGGTAAAGGACAGCAGCATTGAAGCTAACATCAATTTTGCGAATGCCGCTGTCTTTTCCCTGTTTATTCCACAACTACGATCTTGAAAATACCATTGTACAAGGCATCTTGCAATTGTAGCAGATAATAGCCAGGCCCCAGCCGACTCATATCCAAACCTTGGCTAGGGAAGGTCCCTTGCTCCACAATGGCCCCTTGGCTCGAAGCCAAAACATACTGAGTCACCCGCGGAAGCACCGTAAGGAATAACTGATCTCGGACCGGATTCGGATAGACCGTCCAATAGTCTGCTGGAGCATCAGTTTGCACTACATCTACTAGAATAGCTCCGCCCCCGTCAGCAGCTGCTCCGCCTCCACCACCACTAAAGACAGCCACTGGAAACTCTACATATGGATTGCCATCCGTATGGGAGCCTAACTGATAATAATTATCTGCCGATTCTTCATTGAAGTAGTACTCCCAATAGCCATCATTTGCCAGGTTCATCGCTGCAGGAATGCCGGCGTGGCCCTGGGTTGGGTCCGAATTGTAATCCCCATTGATCTTGTAAAAGAATAGGTCAGAAAACGCATTCGGGATATGTAAGCCCTCTTCCTCCATCTTGATTTGCAACTGATCAAAATCATCCAAATGCCAGTAAAAACGCACCGCCACTGGACTGCTGGGCTGTTGGTTTTCAATGAGCTTGACTTCCCAATATCGATTCATAATGACGATCCCAGATTCATTCTGGATATAATCTGCAGGCGGATTGGTAATCAAACTAGCTCCGGGACTTCCCCCAGCAGCTACACTGCTGATAGCGTTGAGTAATCCGGGGTAATCTTGGATGGATAAGAGTATCTGATCATCTGCTCGATTGATGGGGGTGCCGTTGTCATAGTAGAAGTGTCTCCAGTTGTCTTGCCCTAAACAATTGTAGTTGGCTACTTGCCAAGCATTGGTTTCGCCTACTGATGCAGTCGCTGGAGAATCAAATGGATGGTCAAAATTTCCGATTGCTTCAAAAGGGAATAATCCCCAAGTATCAATGATAAATTCAACAAAACCTCCCATGGGTGGGGTCGGGGCTTCGTACCGCCCGATGTAGTTGGTGTTTTCCGCTAAGAGTGCACCTCCTTCGAAAATTCCAAACCCGTCGAATTGGCTCACGAAAGTTTCCACGCTGATCGAATCTCGATATACCGCAAAGCTACTGAGCTCTTCGGCAGATGTTTGAACCTTAAAAGTATAAAGCCCTCCTTCTCCTGTCCTGAAAGGAAAACTACTGTAGGAGCGCGAAGCCTCATCTTGAATGAAATAGAGTGAGCAAAAGTCAATAGTACCCACAGATTGATGCACCATGGCTGATTCCGTTGGATATCTGCCCCACACCCAGGGCGTGACTTCTGTATTGCAACGGGAACGAATATAATATTGATACGGGCGAAGGTCATTTTCCCGATTGATTACGAAAATTTCATTGGGCCAACATGCTTGTTGCGGACTCATTGTATTGGTGTCTAGTGACTCATCAATTGGACCGTACAAAATATCATAGCATTCGGCGTTTACCGTAGGCCAACTTAGTCGAATGTTTTCGCCATTAAAGGGCTCAGCTATTATTTGATCGATGGGTGGGCAAGTACCGGGTAAGAAGCCACAATCCTCAATAGTAAAACTGAAGCGAGCAAAGCGGCCTGGTCCAGTTACATTGGTGACTTGAGACAAAACAAAATAGCGTTTTCCGGCCTCAACGGGCATGAATAAAGTGGGATAGTCATTCCCCTGTATTTGCCAACATCCTAAGCCCGTGAAGCTGCCAATGGCGCAACTTCCTTCCTGTTCAGCATAAGAAAAACTGGCTCTGGCACTACTACTACTAGCCCCAGATCCGCCAAATACCAGTCTCGCGGTTCCCGTTTCTCCAGCTAGAAAACTATACAATTTGCTACCAAATAAGCTGCCTCCTGGACAACTACTAGCTGCTTGCACAGGTGCATTTTCTCCAGATTCATATCTATTATCGACCAGAATGCCGCAGTCTACTTCCGTTGCAATCGCATTACAATCATTGTTGGTAGAAAACCGGATCGGGCCATAAGTTGGGTTTAATCCGTTTGCCGAGCAACTGGGGGTGTAGTACAAATCATAATCCGTTTCTGGCTGTAGCCCTTCCAACTGGAAATCAATGGCCCCGTTTTCCACGGTCTCTGATATCCGGACACCATTGATGCCAGGCGTATAGCCAGCCGGACCGAATTCAAATATCCAGACAGGCACGGCATTTTCAGCCGTAAAGGCTAAAGAAATGGTGGTCGCTGTGGTATTTTCTGGTCCTTGATAGATGAGATTGCCACAATCCTCCTCTGTTCTAAAAGTAAAAGATTTACTCCAACAGCTGACTTGCCCTTCGCAATGACGTCGAATATAGAACTCATAATCAGTAGCTGGAAGCAAGTCTCCTCCGAAAATTTGATCGATCTGGATATCGGTAACCTCTTCCGTAGGGATGGTCTCGCTGTCTGGGCGAGGAAGGGGCGCAGGTCCATAGTAGAAATCGAAATCCCCTTCCGCTCTTTCTCCATTATCTAATAATTGGGGCTTGAAGGAATAAGGCCCTTCTATAAAATTCGGCATACTCAGGCTGAAGGTGGTCTGACACGGACTAATTCTCAAGGCTACTTCTTCTTGCGTCGTTTGATATACGAAGGTATATTCTGTACCCTCTTCCATAAAAGGTAATTCTACAAAGGGAGGAGTCCATGAAAGATATTCCCAACCTTCTTTTTCATTACAGTCGCTATTCGAAGCACTAATGGCTAAGCTCAAGTCGGCTTCGATATCTAGTAGAGCGAAGTTTTCCAAGGTATAGACGCCAGACTCGGGTGGGGTGAAGGTGAACGTATATTGAAAGGCCTGCAAATCTTGGTAACCACTGGGGTCCACATCCCAACCTTGTGTCGTCGCTAAGTCTTCTGGAGCATAAAACTGGCAAAGCTCAGAGGCTGGAAGCACAGCCGGGCAATTTTCTTCCATCTCAAAAGTAAGCGGCCCTTGCCAATCTGCTTGACTGTTCCCACAATTGGATCGGAGAAATAGCTCATATTTTACATTGGGTAGTAGATTATTCAACAGTTGAGTAGTGTCACTGATGTTACTCAATGTGGCTTCGGTGTCTAGTTCGGGTTCGGGGAGAGGAGTAGGTCCAAAGTAAAGGTCGTAGCTATTGTCTGTGTACGATCCCCAGTCAATTATAACCTGATCTGTGGATAGGCTTCCTGCTCGCAGGGATGGTGCCAAGGGTCGGGGGCAAACCGGCTCGGAGCTGCTGGTGATGACAAGGCCCCAACCTTCATCAAAGGACCCGCTTACCTGGTTTTCACGACTGTTATAAACGTAGAGCTTCCAAGTGCCATTTGGATTAATGCCTTCCAAGGGGTATAGGTGTTTGGGGAGGCCATCGACTACCCCCGGCCCTGGGGCGGGTAAGGTATCTGGTGTACTTCCGTAGTCACTGGGTAAAAAGGGCTCGCGACTATCCGCAGTTTGTCGATCAATCACCTGAGTGGCATCTAAACTAAAACTTAGATCCGTAAAAAGGCCAAAAAAGGGGCCGAGATCCACGTCGCTCATTAGTAGAAATTGCTGGCCATCCGGACTTTCCAGTAGCATCTCCATTTCTTCGTAGTCGCCCACATAGAAAATGAAAGGGATAATGACTTGAATATCCGATAGGTAGTTGTCCATGCCAGAGACCTCGATAGTAGTAGGGTATAGGCTAGCGGGACCGAGATCAGGAACATCAAAAGACGAGGAATTGTCGAATCGGGTTTGTGTAAGCGCGCTTAGGGCAAGACAGAGGCTTGCCATCATCAAAGAGAGTCTGATTTTAATCATGTATTGGGATTAATTTTAGGGATTACGTTTACACAAATATAGGCGCTTCTAAAACAGCATGCCCATTTTTTCGACCAAAGAAAACGCCCGAATCCAAGCGTGAATAATTCAAGCTAGATTCGGGCGCTATGTAGAGGTAGTCTATGCTACAAATTGAACATCATTATTCATTCATCACTAGGTATTCTACCTTCTACCTTCTCCACTCTACCGTCTATATCCCACCTTGTTCCACCGCTCCTAATACCCTGGGTTCTGCGCCATTTGATTACCCTCAATATTCAACTCGCGGAATGGAATCGGATAGATGCGTTGGAATGCTTGTAGCCCTAGTACCTCTTCCGCTTTACCCAAGCGAACCAAAGATCGAAAGCGCTGACCCTCCGCAAAGAATTCCCAGCGGATCTCATCTAAGAGTTTATTCACAAAATCATCCGAACTAGCATGCGCGGCCAAACCGGCTCTGGTGCGCACGGCGTTCAAATCATCAAGGGCACCATCTGCATCACCGTCAAGAAACTTCGCCTCAGCGCGCGCTAGGTACATTTCCGCCATGCGAACGATGTAGGCCGGATTTTCATCATTGGAGAAATCTTCTGCTTTAACAAACCGATCTCCTACGAAGCCATCGACTGGTGCAATCAGGCTGGCCCGGACATCGCCTTCTTCAAAAGAGGCGATTAGGTCTGGATCTGGACGAACCTCATCTCGACGAATGGTATATAGGGCTAGACTGCTAGGATCTAAGGAATTATACACCAATTCGAAGATAGATTCACCAGTTTGATCGCTACTGAAGATATCGGTATAGCTATCGATCAAAGCATAGTTGCTATTGTCGATAACAGCCGTAGTCTTGCTGATTGCGTTGGTGTAGTCTCCCTTGAAAAGGTAGGTTCTAGCTAGGAGAGCTTGTGCTAACCCGAGACTTGCTACGGTTCGATCATCACTATCAGGGAGCGATTTTTCGGCGTCTAGAAGGTCAGCTAGAATGAAGTCATAGGTCTCCGCAACGGTATTTCTAGGTACAAATTCTACATTTGCAAAATCTCCTCCAGTCGATTTGGTGATTAAAGGAAGACCAAAAGTTGAAGACTCATCCCAATGCTCTCCGTAGTGAGTTAAAAGGTCCAAATAGCAAAGTGCTCTGATACATTTTGCCGCGGCGATGATTTCATCTTTCTCCGCTTGCTCAAAGCCACTATCCTCAATTATGGGTACGTTATCGATGATCTCATTGGCAATGTTTATCGTTTCGTAAGCTTGTAACCAGATCAATTCCACATTTAAGTTACTAGATGGAATGTTCTTGTCATCCACCTCGTTGTAGCCCGTGAAGAATCCTAGATAGATAGATACATCGGCATAGTTGTCCGCGGTATACTGAAAGTAAGCCCCGTAGTAATCTCCAGATTGGAGACCATTGTACAAGCCTATGAGGGCTGCTCTGGCTGCCTTTTCACTTTGAAAGGCGAGGTCAGGGGTAATATCCTGTTGTGGACTTTGATCCAATACCTCGCACGAAGTGCTGTATAAGAGACATCCCAATAAGAAGATGGGAAGTTTGAGTTTATGTATGGTTCTCATGTTTCTTTTGCTTTTTGATAATTTGGATTGATGCTTGCCGTCCCACATTAGATTCCAATCTTGATCCCGAAGATCAAAGTCCTAGGCTGGCCTAGCCCACCGTAGTCCTCTCCCGGACGGGTTACACTCTCACCATTAGAACTTACCTCTGGGTCAACCCCCAAGTATTTTGTCGACGTCCAAAGGTTTTGTCCACGGAAATAGATTTTGGAGGAAGTAAGGCCGATCCTGGTCATGAGTGTTTTGGGAAGGTTGTAGCCAAACTCCAAAGTCTTCAAACGGATAAAAGAAGCATCCTCTAGCCACTGGTCAGAGTCTTCTTGCCAGTTCTGATATTCATCAATTACATTGCCATCGGCATCAAAGACGTAGCCCAAACCAGCTCTTGGTATGTCTGTAACATCACCTGCTTGGCGCCAGCGTTCCTCTTCCACTCGTTTGGTATTGTTGCCGTATGGCAGAAAGAAACCTCCAAAGTTGAAGCTCCAGCCGACTTGCTCTTGTGCGTAGCGTGAGTGATTCCAGAGATAGTTGCCAGAAGAATACTGGAAGAATACGGATAGATCAAACCCCTTATAGCTGAAGGTATTAGTTATCCCTCCGAAGAAATCTGGCCAGACCGTTAAGGCTTTACCATTCTCTTCGATGATAGTCGCGTCGCCAGAATTAATCGCACCATCTCCATTGGTATCTGTAAAAATGGAGTTTCCGGTTTCTGGATCAATGCCTTCCCATCGGATCAAGTTAAAGGTACCCAGTGGATATCCTTGCTTCAGTATATGGGTAGTTCCTTGGAGTTCTCCATCCTGCTCCAATCTGGTGATCTCGTTTTCTATGGTAGAGATATTGAAGTTGGTTGACCACCTAAAACCGCCACTGGTTTGAAAATTGATGGTATTTAAAGCGAACTCCCAGCCCACATTTTTAACTTCTCCGATGTTACGAGTAACCGTGGTGAATCCAGAGAAGCCAGGTACATTAGAGTTCAGCAAGAGGTCAGAGGTGCGTTTGTCGAAGTAGTCGACCGTTAAGTTAACTCTCCCATCGAATAGACTTAAGTCAAACCCAATATCGTACTGAGAGGTAGATTCCCAACCTAGATCTGCATTACCCATTCTGGAGGGCGAGGTACCCGCAGCGCCGTTGTAATTCACGGCAGAGGTCCACAAAGCCCGAGAGGCAAAGTTATTGATGCCATCTTGGTTACCCGTAAGTCCCCAGCTGGCTCTGACTTTTAGATCATACAACCAGTCTGAATTCGCAAGGAATGGCTCTGAAGAAACGCGCCAGGAAGCAGAAACGGAGGGGAAAACACCGTAGCGACTTTCTTCGCCAAATCGAGAAGAGCCATCGGTACGTATCGAGGCGGTCACATAGTATTTGTTATCAAAATTGTAATTGGCACGAGCCAGATAAGAAATCAGACCCCAGGAGGTTCCCTGTGTGGAGCCATTGGTAATATCTGCTGCCAATTCGATCGCTCCCAGGTTGTCGTTGGCGAAGTTCTCGCCAGTGATATCTACGAAATCCTGATCCGTTTCTTGCATCGTGAATCCAGCCAACACACTGAGGTTATGTTGTGTACCTAGGCTGAAATTGTAGTTCAGGGTATTTTCGTTTAGCCAGGTAATGGTTTCCGCACTAGCATATTGTCCCAAGCCAGTGATCCCTCCACGAATAGCCTGCAAAGTGGTAGAGGGGTAGTACAATTGGTCCTCTAAGTTTTGATAGTCTGCTGACCAGGAGGTTCTAAACTGTAAGCCAGGAGCTAGTGCTAATTCAGCGAAGACAGATCCAAGAAAGCGATTTGTAAAGGTGTTTCTTTCGTAGATGTCCGTCGCTGCTCTCGGGTTTTCAAAAGCCCACCAGGAGAAGTAAGAAAAAGGATCAGCATAGGTGCCGTCTTCTTCTTGTACGGGCATGGTCGGGTCGGCAGCTAGGGCATTGATCATTACTCCATAAAGAGAGTTGTCACCAACAGTAGATTTGGAATTACTGCGACTGATCATGACGTTGGTGCCTATTTTAAGGATATCATTCACCTGTGCATCGAGATTTGTTCTGGCACTCATCCGGTTAAAGGACGTCCCTTTCTGGAAGCCATCCTGGTCAAAATAGGACCCATTGACATAGTAGGAAAACTTATCTGAACCTCCGCTAGCACTTAAGGAGTAGTTGGAAATGGGGGCATCATCTCGCAAGATTTCATCATACCAATCCGTATTGATCAAGTCCGGATCATTGGGGTCTCCGATAAAGTTGAAAGAGTTGGGATCAGAGAACCAATTGTCGATGTAACCATCATTGGCCGAGGCTTCGTCCATCATATTGATAAACTCTGCAGAGTTCATCATCTCGATCACTTTTGAAGGGGCTTGTGTACCGAAATAGGTGTCAAATTCGATTTTCCCTTTTCCAGACTTTCCCCTTTTGGTCGTAATGAGGACAACCCCATTGGCTCCCCGAGAGCCATAAATGGCGGCGGCAGAGGCATCTTTCAGGATATCAATGGACTCGATGTCATCCGGATTGATGTCGGCCATAGAATTGAAGTTATAGCCTCCCGTGAAGAGGCTAGAGTTATTGTCTGAAGTCATGGGAATCCCATCAACAACATACAAAGGCTCACTACTAGCCGTAATGGAAGTGGCTCCGCGAATCTGAACTTTCAAGGCGGCGCCGGGCTGGCCAGAGGAGCTGGAGATATTGACCCCTGCTGCTCGTCCCTGCATGGCTAGTTCTACGCTAGCCACGGGCAACTGCCCGATGTCCTCGCCATTAATCGAAGAGATCGCGGTAGTTACATCTCCCCGTTTTTGTGTTCCATAACCGATCACAAGAACCTCATCTAAAACTTCAGATCCTTCATCAAGACTGATGTCTAATTGAGTGGCGGTACCTACGAGTACCTCCTTGGTAGCAAAGCCGGTGTAGGAAAGAATGAGAACGACATCGTTGGATGGGATCTCCAGCGTGTAATTACCGTCAAAATCGGTGACGGTTCCGGTAGTAGTACCTTTAATGAGAATATTCACCCCAATTAAGGTTTCGCCAGTGCTAGTGGCAGTGATTTTCCCGCTTAAGGTTCGCTGACCGATGGCTGTAAAGCTCATCAGACACAGCATGGCAACCAAAAATTGTCTTAATGGTCTTTTCATACTAGTGAGTTTTATGAAATGTGAAAAGAATTAATACCAATCCCAGGACAAACAAGGGCAAAAGCCACTTGCAGTCTGCTGCTGAATTCCTAGTCTGTTTTTGGTTAGCGTCTAAGTAGAAGCGTAGGTTGGCTTCCTTCTACTCAAGCGGAAAGTCTGTTTCCTTTTTTTCATCCCGCGCTTCACTTCATCATTTTGCCTGTATGGCTCGGTGATTTACCTACACTTGTGTTCTGTTTGAGTCGATCCGTTCAATGTTGTGATTATGGGTTCCATTTATCGTGTTGATATACAATATCACCTTGATAAAAGGTGAGTAACACTTCGGTTTTATGAATAGCTGTTTTCGGTATGGCGAATAGGTCTTGATTCAGAATCATTAAATTGGCTTTTTTTCCTGCTGCTAAACTTCCGCTACTATCTTCCCGATGCATCAGAAAGGCCCCGCCTTGGGTATAGCCATTCAGGACGGTATAAAGATCCATTAGATGCTGAGGCGTCCAGGCAGGCCGTTCGATTTCATCTGGGCCTCGGCGCGTTACGGCTACTTGGATGGCGTGAAAAGGGTTCATTGTGGTAACTGGCCAATCACTGCCGTGCGCGATTACTGCGCCGGACTCAGCAATGGCTCCAAATGGATAGATCCACTCCGTTCGTTCGGGACCTACTACGGGAATGGTTAATTCGGAAATGTAAGTGTCTTCCGGGGTGGCCCAGAGTGGTTGGATATTAGCGATTACGTCCAATTGGCGAAAGCGGTCAATATCATCTGGGTGCATTAACTGCATATGTACGATGTGGTGTCGAGCATCACGCACTTTGTTTTGTTGCCTGGCATATTCGAAGGCATTCAAGGTCATATGGACTCCCTTGTCTCCGCAGGCATGCACGTGCACCTGAATCCCTGCCTTATCGAAAGCCGCAATCATTTCATTGTAAGGCTGTTGACCCAGGTAAGCCAGTCCCTTATGCGATTCCCCTACATAATTTTCAAAAAGGGCAGCAGTCTTTCCTTCTACCACGCCATCGATGAAGATTTTGGCACTCTTCATTTGTATGTTTTGACTCTGCGGCTGATACTTTTCGTAAAGGGCCAGGATATCCGGCAGGGCTTTGGCAGCCTTGGTTACGCGAGCTGTAATGGAGACATCAATATCTAGTTGTAGTTCTCCAGCTTCTTCTAACGCCAGGTAGGCCTCGATTCCTGCTGCTCCTACGGAGGCATCTATCCAAGCGGTAATACCATACTGGTGAGCGAGATTCTGAGCTTTGTGCAGGGCGGCTATCTGTTCTGCCGCAGAAGTAGGTGGGATGTGTTTGGATACCAAGCTCATCGCAGACTCTCGCAATGTACCTATCGGACTTCCGTCGGCGAATCTCTCTATCACACCATTGTTTGGATCCTCCGTATTAGCGGTCACACCGCCAATTTCCAGTGCTTTCGAGTTTACCCAGGCAGAGTGACCATCTGCTGAGGTGATATAGACTGGTTTATCTTGCACAATCTTGTCCAGAGTCTTTGCAGAGGGTTGGCCGTTCTCGATGGCGGGTAGCCAAAGTCCACCTCCTATGATCCATTCTTTTTCAGGGTGAGTGGAGACGTAGGAGTTAAGCTTTTTCAGTACTTCTTCAGCAGTTCTCAGATCGGTGAGATCACAGTTCATTAATCGAGTGCCTCCACTAATCGGATGGATATGAGCATCTGTAAAGCCAGGTAAAACCATTCTGTTCTGTAGGTCAATGAGCTTGGTTGTTGGACCGAGAAAGGCTTGGGCGGATTGGTCCGAGCCGGTGAAGATGATCTGATCTTCCTTAATGGCAAGGGCTTGTACTTTGTTTCGGGCGGCAGCCATGGTATAAATCTGGCCATTTGTCAGTAATACGTCAGCAACCTGCTGGGTTTGCCCCTGTAATGGGAAGGTAAAGAGCGCCCAAAATGCAAATGGGAGATACCTTGAAGAACGGTCAAGACGGCTTGGACTAAAGGCGAGAACCATAGATTTTAGGCATCAAGTTCAAAATAATTGTGGGTTAGCTAGATTCTCCTCCAAAGCAATTTCAACATGAAATCGATCAAACCATATTTAATGGTGTTTCCCTTCTACCTATTTCTAAATACCCACATTTTCGATCTGCACGATTTAGCGCAGCATCTATATTGAAATTACAATTTTTTCATTTATTTTCTAATTCGATGATTTTTTTACAATTATTGTATGCCAGACTGCAAATACTTTAGAGTTGAATAGGTAGTAGTAGTCTGTTGGCCCGTCGCGTAGTGCAATATTTTTACAAAGAATTGGGATTTCTGGTACGGATATGGAGTCCAGAAACAGGGTCGGATAGGAGGTGAAACTCGAGCTTTTACCCGGCAATTTTCAATTCTGGAAATATACTGATGCGAAGGAGCTAACCAAAGTCGCAAAATTTGTAATTTTAAGAAGCTTTTAGGAACTTTATTTATGACTGCACCAGCCAACAATTGAGGATATTGGAAACCCGCATTAGCAGCTTACAGCAGTATTTAGGTAGACCTTTCAAGCTATTGGATGATTCCAATAGTCGTTGGCTATTGATTCTATTCTGTACTGTTTTTTCCACTGTATTTATCCTTTTTTATGATCCATTGAATGTTTCGGGAATCAGTAAGGAAACGACTTTAGCCCGCCTCTTTTCCTATCATGGCCTAAGTTTTTGGGGTGCCTTAGTTTTGATCTTCACCCAGTTTGTTTTGCGCCCAAGATTCCAATTGGATACCTTTTTGGTTTGGCAGTACTTGTTATGGGTGATGTTGGAGATTTTCCTCTTATCGGTCTGCTTTTTTCTTATCTACCGGGCACTGGAGGAGCCCTTGCTATCTGAATTTATTGCCGTTTTCCGGATGACAGCTTTGTTGGCTATTGTTCCTTACGCCATTGCCTGTTTGTTGATTGCTGTAGTGAGGATGCCACAAAAAAATCAAGTAGAACCAGTGGTACCCGAGCCTGCCAACGCTCTATTAAGTATTAAAGATGAAAATGGGAAACCGATGCTGTCGATCGCCCAAGCCGATATCTTACTGTTGAAGTCAGAAAATAACTATACGGCCATCTTTTTTCGACAAGAAGAGAAAGTAGAGAAAAAATTAATTCGAAGCAGCCTAAAAAACATCCTACAACAGCTCCCCTCTGCTCACTTCCTCCGAATACATCGTTCTTATAGCATAAATGTTAATAATCTTTCAGCGGTGGATCGAAAGAATGGAGAACTTCAAGTTAAAGTGAAACAGTTGCCTGATCTCTCCCTGAAGGTCTCCGAAACTTACAAGGCAGACATACTTCGCTTAATGGACAACTAATATTCTACCACTTTCTACCGGCCTATTTGGCCCCAAATAGCCCGATTTAGTCCCAAATCACCCCAAAATATCCCTGACCCGCCACTTTTTTCCTTTCTTGTATTAACCTACTCTGGAACTATACACGATTTCAATTAAAAGATTATATGTTGAGGTAGTCTATGTGGCAATTAATTGTTTTTAATGCTGCAATATTGCCCAATTTGATTCTACAGCGAATGAAGGTGTTTAAGCACCATCAAAACGAAAAACAATGTTGCGAAAAGGCCGATTAATCCCACTTATGGGAATTGTTTTAGGACTGATATTGGGGGCATCTATTGGCACCGCCCAGACCTTGAAGGGGCAATTGGTAGATGCGGAAAATGGGGAAGCTTTAATAGGAGCTACCCTGATGGTTAAAGATCACGATAGTAAATCGGTTACAGATTTAGATGGAACTTTCGAACTTCAGAATTGCCCATCGCCTCCTTTTCAAGTTATCATTTCTTATACCGGGTACGAGGATATGGAATATGAGGTAAGCAGTTTGGAAAAGGACTTAGAGATTCGAATGGAGGCTGGGGTCAATTTACAGGTAGTTGAAGTCGTCTCAGAATATTCTAAATTGAAAAATAAACTTTCGCTCACCGTCGAATCCCTTGGCTTAAGGGAACTCGAAAGTGCCTCCGAAGCCAGTTTCTACGACGCGCTCGCCAATATGCGGGAAACTGATATGATGACGGTAAGTTTTGGGGTGAAAGTGATTAATACCCGGGGCTTTAATAGTAGTACCCCGATTCGTTCTTTACAACTAATCGATGGGATTGATAATGCCTCTCCGGGATTGAATTATCCACTAGGTAATTTTATGGGGGTAGCAGGATTAGACATAGAAGGTGTGGATTTGGTGATCGGCGCAAGTTCGGCCTATTTTGGTCCTGGTGCTTTTAATGGGGTAGTGAATATGCGAACCAAAGACCCATTCAAGTACCAAGGTCTTACGCTCGAATTGAAGGGGGGACAACGAGATTACTTTGAGGGAGGCTTGCGTTTTGCCCATGGTTTTAAGAACAAGAGAGGGCGCGATGTACTAGGGTTTAAAGTCAACTTCTCCTATTCTCGAGTTTACGATTGGGAAGCGGATGATCCCAGACCATCTATCGGTAGTTTGCAGGACTCCGTTGGAATGGATAATCCAGGCGGTTATGATGCGGTGAATCGGTATGGGGATGAAACGACGCGGGATAATACCTCTCTATTTGAGCAATATGAGCATCCTGGTCTGGGGAAGATTTTTCGAACTGGGTATTGGGAGAAGGATTTGGCGGACTACAACAGCTATAATTTGAAGAGTAGTGCCGCCCTGCACTATAAGTTTGCGCCAGGTTGGGAGATGATTGGTTCTACTAATTTTGGAATGGGGACCACCGTAATGCAGCTAGACAACCGCTTGAGTTTGCGGGATGTGTGGGCTATGCAGAATAAGTTTGAGATTAAACAGCAGGATAAGTTTTTCCTCCGTTTTTATACCACTCGAGAAGATGCTGGGGACACCTATGATATTGTTTCTACCGCCTATATTCTACAAGGCAGAAGGAGAGGGGATGGAGATTGGTTATCTAGCTATCGAGATTATTGGAACAGAAATATAAACAGCCAGGTTAGAGAATTGCCAGGTTTTCCCACCTTAGGCCCTCCACCTACTTTTAGTTATGATTTTGAGGCAGCCACTCAGATCTTAGGAGATAATCCGACCCTATTGCAGCAATGGCATGATCAAGCCCGAGCAGCAATGGACGGCAACTTCCTTATCCCGGGTACGGATTTGTTCAATGAGGTATTTGATGATATTACGAGTACGGTAGTGTCGGAAGGAGGGACGAAGTATGTGGACCGCTCGAGCTTGTACCATATTCACGGGGAGTACCGATTTAAGACCCGGTTTTTCGATGAAGTAGCTATCGGAGGGAATTATCGATTGTACACGCCCTATTCAGAAGGAACCATCTTCGCGGATACTTCCGGTACTAGAATTCGCACCTATGAATATGGGGCCTATTTGGGTTTTGAGAAATGGTTCTTAAACGACCGACTGAAGGCTAACTTCACCACGCGTTTGGATAAACACGAAAACTATGATTACCTGATCAGCCCAGCCTTTTCCATGCAGTACCGGATGAACATGGAGCATTCCCTGCGCTTCTCAGTTTCTTCCGCTTTGCGAAACCCAACCTTGATTGAACAGTACTTCTACTTCAAGGTAGGTAGTGCCTTCTTGCTCGGAAATATTAATGGTTATGAAGGACTGATTACCTTAGATTCTTTTGAGGAATACCTGGACAATGGCTTAGATAGAAACCTTCTGGTATACTTCGATGAGCCCCCTATCAAGCCTGAACAAGCCCTGTCGATGGAGATGGCTTATTCAGGAATCTACTTTGATAATAAGCTGGACGTGAAGGCCACTTATTATCTAAACCGTTACGAAGATTTCATTGGGTATAAGATTGGCCTGGAAGTGCCTTTTGTGGTTGGTGGATTCCCCGGAATACCCATCGCTTACCGCTTTGCCGCCAATGCAGAAGACATCACTTTTACGACTGGCTTTTCTTTGGGGTTGAACTACTTCATGAATCGAAATATCACCTTGAACGGAAATTATTCCTGGAACCAAATCTTTAAGCGGAGTGATGACCCATTGATTCCGGCCTTTAACACGCCGGCTCATAAGTTTAATCTCGGCCTAAATCTTCGCGATCTACAATTTCTTAATTCGGATAAATGGGGCGCTGGTGCCAATTTCCGCTGGGTAGAAGGTTACACCTTTGAAAGTTCCCCACAATTTACGGGAAGAATTCCAGCACAGATGCATCTAAATGCCAACATTAGTCGGCATATACCCGCAATAAATATGACACTACGGATCAGTGGCTCTAATTTATTGAATCGCCTGCAAAATGGACTTTACGGAGGTCCACTGATTGGTCGATTCATTTTTGCAAGTGCCCGTTTTGACTTCAAGTAACAACTAAAAACATTGGATATGAAACTAGACTTTTACAAGACTTTTGCCTTCTTATTTGTATTGCTCATTCCATTGCTTGGAACGGCTCAACGTTATATGGAAGAGGTATTTGATGAGGTTACCGTAACAGAGGATGTAAAGTACGGAACGAACATTAGTATCGTACAAATTATTTTAGGACTCAGCAGTGATCCGGGTCCTGAGGATCTAAAAATGGACGTATATGAACCTGCAGGAGATGATCTTGCAGAGCGGCCAGTGGTGATATTTGCGCATCGCGGGGATTTTCTTCCACCGGTGATTAACCAGACGCCCTATGGCAGTAAGCGAGATAGTGCAGTGGTGGAAATGTGCAGAGACATGGCTAAGCGTGGATTTGTAGCTATTTCCATGGCTTACCGCATCGGATGGAATCCGTTTGGAAGTGACAAGGAGATTAAGGAAGGGGTATTGCAAGCTTCTTACCGACTGTCTCAAGATATGCACAATGTAGTGCGATACTTGCGATTTCATGCTGCGGAGGAAGAAAACACCTTTAGAATTGATGTGAATAAGATCGCCATTGGTGGATTTGATTCTGCCGGTTGGGGAGCAGCTAGTTTGGCGCACTTAAAGACAGCAGAACAAGTGCAGAATTTGGTGAAGTTTGTGGACTTGTCGACGGTACCACCTACGCCCTTTGTAATCGAAGAGGTACATGGAAATCCACAAGGTACGAATGAGGCCATACTCAATCTCCCGAATTATCCTACTTACTCCTCCGAAGTCAATGCGATCATCAATATTGAAGGCGGCTTAGGTGATTTATCCTGGATTGAAGAAGGAGATGTACCCATGATTGCTTTCCAGCGAAGATCTGCGTTTACTGGTGTGGGGATCAGAGACGTTTCTTTGACTGCCGGCGGATCGATCATTATTCCTACCGGGGCTTTCCCTGATACCTTGATTCATCGTTCTCAAGAACTAGGAAATCAAGATCCCTTCATTGAAGCTGGCTTGACGGATGAATTGACTTTGGATGCGGTCGAAAGTACTGGAGGATTGGAAGGCTTGTTATTGTATGACGGTCACAAGGTGGATCTTACCATACAGTGTGATCCAACTCCCGGGGCAGATGCGGATACGTATGGTAACAATACCTATCCTTGGGACTGGTACGACGAAGCGGTATTTGGCGCAGTCTGGGATGGGGTAGAAAATCAAACCATTCCATCGCAAATTTATATCTGTGCCTTCAATGCCAACCAAGGCAACCCAAATGATGCTGCCATCTCGAGAATGTTTATCGATACGATGACCAATTATATTGCACCAAGATTAGTGACGGCTATGAATCTGTCTACTGCTACAGTCGATAATGATCTCAAGCCGAGCCTGGCCTTCAAAGTGTTCCCAAATCCTGCTAATGATGTGCTGACCTTTAGTGCCAATGAGTCTGTAACTGCTATTCAAATAGTGGACTTAAGTGGACGATTGATTTACCAAGCCAATGATTTGGAATTGTCTAAGCGTCAGATCGCAGTAAAAGGTTTTCCGAAAGGAATGCTGGTTGCGAAAGTGCAATTTGATAGAGGGATAGTGACGGAGAAAATATTGATACACTAGAGACTGATGAAAGGCAGAAGATTTCCTGCGGATTAAGTAGGAAATCTTCTACTGTTATTGATACTTATTCATAAAATACATCCATTCAATATGAAATCAATCTTCAAAGTTTTCACCCTACTGGCGCTGGTCGGTTTTGGCCTAAGCAGTTGCCAACAAGAAGCCAAGGGGCCAGCGACGATGAGTGCTGAGAATCTTCCGACAGAATTGCAAAAGCGATTGATTGACGCTCAGGAAGGAGATGAAATCTTGCTTCCGGAAGGAACTTTCAATTTTAAACGAGGACTGTCACTGGATGATGTCCCAAATATTACCATCAAAGGTGCAGGTAAAGGAAAAACCATTCTTTCCTTCTTGGGCCAGATTGAAGGAGCGCAGGGCCTCCATGTTAAGAATGTAAACAATCTCACCTTAGAGGGTTTCACGGTGGCTGATTCAAAAGGCGATGCCATTAAGGTCCAAGATTGCGAAAATATCGTGATGCGAGACCTGGAAACTACTTGGACACAAGGTAAAAAACCAACCAATGGTGCTTACGGCTTGTATCCCGTCAGTAGCAAGAACCTGCTAATGGAAAAATGTGAGGCTTCCTTTGCTATGGACGCAGGTATCTACGTGGGGCAGTCTACTAACGTAGTCGTAAGAGATAACTACGTACATGATAATGTAGCTGGCCTTGAAATTGAGAATACTATTTCAGGTGAGGTATACAATAATGTGGCGAAGAACAACACGGGCGGTATGCTCATTTTTGATATGCCAGATCTTCCGCAAGCCAACGGAGATCGGATTAAGTTTTACAACAACACTATGGATGGTAACAATGGCGAAAACTTTGCTCCAGAAGGAATGGTCGTAAGTACAATCCCTCCTGGCTCGGGTATGATTCTGATGTCGCACTCCAATATCGAAATGTACGATAATACGATTACCAACCATAAAACACTGGGGATTGCCATTAACAGTTGGTTATTTACTGGTGTTCCTTACAAATCAGAGGAGTTTGATCCTTATTGTAGTAATATCAGTATTCACGATAATGTGATTAGTGGAAATCAAGGTCCGACAGATACCAGTACAGAATATGGTCAGTTATTGACAGCTGTACTGGGGGGGCAACCCGTAGATATTATCACCGATGGCATATTTAAGCCATCTTCCCTCTCTGAAGACGGCATGCCGACTGGATATTGCTTCACAAACAATGGCGAAGTCTCATTCGTCAATCTAAATGCCGGAATGGGGGCAAAGCCAGAAGAGATTGCACAAAATATGAATACGGACATGGCGCCATTTAACTGTGAACTGGACTCCTTTGATACCAGTGATCATGATTCTTGGTTAGCTAGTAAGTAATTTTTCATGCTATAGGGGGAAGGTAAGGACTTACCTTCCTCCCAACTCCTTCATAATCCCAAGGCGTACATCACTCACAAAACATCCACTTGTTATGCGCTTCCTGATCGTTTCTACACTACTGATGTTGATTCTGTTTAGCCTACCGAATTGCAAGACCAATGAGGTGGGCCAAGTTAATGTACCAGAAACCCCACACGAAAAACTGTCGGCCTACGGCTTTTTCGCCGGAAATCTAGCTGATCTCCAACCAAATGAAGGCGTTTTACCTTACGACCTTAATAGTCCTCTATTCTCCGATTATGCCCACAAGGCGAGGTTCGTTTGGATCCCCGATGGGGAAAAGGCACAGTATACGACTGAATCTGTCCTTGACTTCCCACAAGGCTCAGTTCTGATCAAGAACTTCTACTACGAAAATGATGAACAGGATATCTCAAAGGGAAGGCGAATCATCGAAACACGACTTTTGGTTAACCGAGCGGATGAATGGGAAGCGATCGGCTACATCTGGAATGATGAACAAACGGAAGCCTTCCACGAAACCATTGGAGATATCAAGGAAGTGGCCTGGATCGATGGTAAGGGCGTTGCCAGGACGGCTAACTACATTATTCCCAATAAGAATCAATGTAAAAACTGTCATGCCAATGGGCAAAAACAACAACCTATCGGCCCCAAGGTGCGCAATTTGAACAAATCCTATGCCTACGCAGATGGAGAGATGAATCAATTGGATAAGTGGTCAACGCTAGGTATGCTGGAAGGTTTTGACCCTACGATTCCTCACCAGAAAGCTTCGGTTTGGGATGATCCTGATAGCGGAACACTACACGATCGAGCCATGTCCTATTTGGATATCAATTGTGCACACTGCCATCATCCTGAGGGGGCGGCTAATACTTCGGGCTTACATCTCGTCTACGGTACCGATTTAGGGACCGAGCTTGGCGTCTACAAGGCAACTGTTTCTGCAGGAGCAGGCACTGGTGGGCATCTTTATTCTATAGTACCGGGCAATCCAGATGAATCTATCCTACTGTATCGCATGAATTCCACCAATCCTGGCGCCATGATGCCAGAATTAGGAAGACAGTTGGTGCATGAGGAAGGCGTGGCTTTGATTCGAGAATGGATATTGGATATAGACATGGAAGGAGACTCAGCTTCTGATTAATCCTCCGCATCATTGCTTAGAGGTGTATAAACCATAGGCTACCAAGTACGGAATATACTCCCTGAGCATTGAATAGCAACCTCCCAAAAGATCCTTGCCTAGCGCAAAAGAAAATGCCTCCCTACAGCTCAGCTGCGGGGAGGCTCTCTTTAAACTACACTGCATGATCTGATGGATCATATCAAGCTTTTCTCCTCAATGATTATGGTGATAGAATAGAGAAGACGATGGATTTTCGTTGTGTCGGTGTTTGTAGCACCATGATGTATACGCCCGGTGTTACCGATAAATTATAACTTTCATTGTAAACGGATTGTCCACTGAGGATTCGACGATCCACTTCTACCCCGTCTAATCCGAAAACGGAGAGTACGACTGGTTTTGCTTCAGATAATTCTACCACGGTATTGAAATCACCCATATTCGGATTTGGACTCAGGCTAAACTGTATAATCTCTTGCTGTCCTTGGAAGGCCGAAGGAATAGAACTAGAGTCCGGGTGAACGATCAGCGTTTTGGTTAAGATACCTTCACATCCGCCAGCAGAAGCAATCATTGTAAGATCGACCTCACCGGGGAATGGGAAACTAAAAAAGTATTGGTTTTGATTACTTCCGTTAAAGTCGACGCTATCCGGTTCGTATACCCATTCTACCATATCTGGTGCAGGCCAGGATACTTCTACGACTACTACCTCTTGATCTACCACCACATCCGTGGGCGCCAGAAACAAGGCTTGAAATAGATCAGATCCAAAGCTAAGGTTGATGGTGGCTTCATCGGAGCATCCACCAGCATTGGTTACGGCAACTGTGTATTCACCAGCCTCTTCTAAGAGAACAATCTTATCACTACTAGAGAAGCCATTCGGCCCCGTCCACTGTACATCATAGTCAAGGTCACTGAAGTCAAAGAAGAGGACTTCTCCTTCACAGATCGTGGTATCGACATTTCCGAGGTCAACGGTGAATACAGGCCCATCCATTAACTCGAAATCACGTTCCGCTGTACAACCTTGGGCATCTGTGATGCTCAGAGAGTAGTTGCCAGCACTTAGATCGTCAAGCGAAGCTGTCGTGGCTCCCGTTGACCAGGCGTAGGTATAGCCCCCGGCTCCTCCAGCCACTTGTATAGTGATGTTTCCATCCGTTCCCCCTTCACAGGAAGGACTATTTTGCCCTTCAGTTACCAAGATCTCTGATGCGCTGGAGCCCAAATCTACGGATTGACTAACATTACAACCATTCGCATCTGTGACAACTATCGTGTACGTACCGACAGCTAGGTTGGATGCCGTGGCCGTTGTCTGGGCTGCTGCGTCATCCCACTGATAGGTATATGGCCCAGTTCCTCCCTCGATGGTGGCGGTGATGCTACCATCAGCTGCGCCGGAGAAACAAGTTGCTTCTACCGTTTCCAAGGATAAGGTAAGGGCTGCTGCGTCTTCTAGTACAAAAGTCTCGGTCAAGTCACAGCCGTTGCCATCTGTAATGGTCACATTGTACACGCCGCTAATCAAACTACTAGCGGTAGCAGTGGTTTGAGCACTGGCATCATCCCAAAGGATTGTATAGTCGCCGGTCCCTCCACTAATGCTTATACTCAACTCCCCATCATTGAATCCAGAGCAACTTGGTTGTATAGAGCTGCTTAAACTGACGGCAAGGGCAGGAGTACTTGGTATCTCCACAGTGACTGAAGTAGAACAGTCTCCATCATCCGTGATCTCTACCGTATAAGTGCCTGGGCTTAATCCAGTTGCTGTAGCCGTTTGCTGGAAAGCCGGATCATTCCATTGATAGGATAAGTTGGCGGAACCACCCACCACGCTTACCGTAGCAAATCCGTCATTTAGATCAGCGCAACTTGGGCCGCTAAAATCGCTGATGTTCGCCGATAGTTCTTGACCCTCTGGGATTGTAACGGCGAGCGTAGCGGTACAGCCATTTTGATCCATAACCACCACCTCATAGTTCCCTGGTGCCAAGTTATTGACAAAGGCGCTACTTTGGCCGTTGGGATCATTCCAGCTATAGCTATAATTACCAGCTCCGCCACTGGCCTCCACTAAGGCCTCTCCGCCAGTACTTTGTCCACAAGGAGGGGGCGTAGCTGAGCTCAAACTGATGCTAATTTCATCAGGGGCCGTGATGGTTACTGTCTGCACCACAAAACAACCATTAGCGATATCCGTCACTCGTACTTGGTAGGTTCCTGCTGAAACATTATTCAAGCTAGCCGTCGTTTGACCAGCGGGATCATTCCACAAAAAGGTGTAGTCTCCAGAACCATTGCTGACAAAGACGCCTGCTGATCCACTAGCCTCACCTGCACAGCTAGGAGGAGTGATATTACCTACGGACACTTCCAGGTCACCAGGTGCTACAATTTCGATACTAATGCTGGCGGTACAGCCATTTTCGTCCGTGGCGATTACTTCATAAGTCCCAGGATCAAGGCCGGCGGCTGTAGCCGTTGTTTGACCATTGGCATCATCCCACTGGTAAGAGATAGCACCGGTTCCACCCGAGGCGAGAACGGTAACTGAGCCAGAAGGATTTGTGGTACAGTCCGGTTGGGTGACACTACTCATTTCCAAACTCAGGGCCGGAGATGCGCTGACGGAGATGCTATTGCTGCTAGTACATCCATTGTCATCGCTTACGACTACTGTATAAACGCCAGGTAGCAGATTGCTGGCAGTCGCGGTGGTTTGACCATTTGGATCATCCCAGAGATACGAGAAGCTACCCGTTCCACCGGTAGCCACAACACTAGCTGTCCCGTTTAAGGCATCCAAACAAGAGGGAGTTGAACTAAGCGATAAAGTAATACCTGGTACTTCTTCAATAGTTACAGTTCCTGAAGTGCCACAACCACTGTCATCGGTTACGGTCACAACATACTCGCCTGGCGCAAGACTGGAAATGGTAGCAGTAGTGGGCGTGCCGGGAGCATCCCAACTGTAAGCGTAATTACCTGTTCCCCCACTAGCAGATACCTGAACCTCTCCATTGTTCCCTCCTTCACATACATTTTGGAGTACGCTAAAGGTAAGTTCCAAATCATTCGCCGCGATTAAAGTTGTTTCTACGGAGGATTCACAACCGCTGGCGTCTGTCATGGTTACGGTATAGGTTCCTGCGCCCAGGCCGGTGATCGTTTCACCGGTAACACCATTGCTCCATTCGTAGGTGTAGGGCGTTACACCGCCGGTACCTACAGCAGTAATACTTCCATCTGTGGAGACACTGCAACTCGGGTCGGTAGAGCTGGTAATGCTAAGCCCTAATTCTCCTACCTGGATCGTACTGGAAAGGGTAGTGGTACAGCCATTTTGATCCGTTACACTTAAGGTATAATCGCCTGGGGCTAATCCAAGTGCAATTGGTCCATCTATAGCTGTATCGTGACTCCAGGCATAGGTGTAGGGAGGAAGTCCTCCGCTTACGGAAGCAGAGAGGGCACCATTATTATCATCACAGGAGGCTCCAGCTTCGGTCGTCCACATGATTGTTGGACCTTCTTGAAGCGCGATACTAGTGCTGACAATGTCTTCACATCCATTTACATCAGTCACAGTAGCGCTATAGTCCCCTGCTGCCAAATTATCGAGACTCAACCCAACCGCATTATCATCATGTGACCAAGCTACGGTGTAAGGAGCTACACCACCACTAGCATTTATCGTAATCGAGCCGTTGCCATCTATACATTCACTGTCTGACTGATCACTGATAAAGGCTGATACACCTTCTTCAAAGACCAATTCCAGCGTGATGGTAGAAGGACATCCTCGGGCACTGGTGACCGTCACTGTATATTCTCCTGCTGCCAAACCATTAGCTTCATTGACAAAAATATTTGCATCGTGGCTCCAGGCGTATAGAAACGGTCCATCATCGCCAGTAGCTTGAATCGCAATGGAACCATTATCGTTGGTGCAGGCCGGATTGGTAGAATTGGCGGTCAAGGCAGGCCCAAGTTCTCCTTCAACTTCAACCGTAGTAGTGGCCGAGCAACCATTCCCGTCCGTTACGGTGGCGGAATAAGATCCTATAGCTAAGCCCGTAGCAGTATTGCTATTCAGTTGATCATTGTGACTCCAGTTATAACTGTAAGGCTCAATTCCACCTGTGACTCCCAAGGTAATACTACCATTGTCAATACATTCGGCCTCAGTCTGATCTTCTACGGAAAGGATGGGGGCACCTACTAGTTCAATGGCTATGTTTAAGGAGGTACTACAACCATTCTCATCCGTGACGGTGGCCGTGTAATCTCCTGCATTCAAAGCTGTGATCGTGGAGCTAGTCAAGCCATTGTCATGTGCCCAACTTATCGTATACCCACCCGATCCGCCGGATGCAGCTACGGAAATGCTTCCATTGCCATCTTCACAGAAAGAATTAGTTTTATCCACTAACTCTAGCAGGAGCGGATTATCATCTTCTAAGGTTTCAGATATAATACTTTGGCAACCGTTTACATCAGTTACAGTCAGGCTATAGGTGTCTGCTCCTAGTCCGGTCACCGTTGCTCCATCTTCATTTCCATCGTGACTCCAGGCATAGGTATAGGGTTGAACACCGCCGGATACCTGTACGCTTAGTGAACCGTCATTGTTTAAACAAGTAGGATCTATCACCTCGTCAAAAATGGCAGTTGGTGCTTCCAAGTTTGAAATAGTAGCCGTTCCTTCCACGGTACAGCCATTGGCGTCCGTGACGATTAAGGTGAATGTTCCAGCAGATAAATTATCAGCCATTGGGCCATCCAAATTACTATCGTGATCCCAAGCGTAGGTATAAGGTTCAGTACCGCCTGAAACCGTAAAACTGATGGAACCATTAGAGGCATTACAATCACTATCAGTGGTATTGGGACTACTTAAACTCGGACCAGCAACGGCTAGTATCTCCACCGTTTGTACTGCTTCACAGAATCCGTCGCCGGTAACTGTCACGGTGTAGGAGTCAGCGGCTAGGCCGCTCGCAGTTGGTCCATCAAGACCTGGATCATGTGACCAATTGTAGTTAAAGTCTCCCGTTTGCCCGACAACTGAAACCGTGGCACTGCCATCTTCTAGATCGCAATTTTCAGGAGATTGACCCGTTATTTCGAGTGTAATATCAATCGGGGCCGTGAGAGTGGTTTCGATGATAGTTTCACAACCATTAGCATCGGTTACCGTGATGCTATAGTCATCTGCGGGTAGATTGCCAGCGAAATCCGCCACCACGCCAGAATCGTGACTCCAGTCAATATCGTAGGGTTCGGCACCGCCAGTGATGAGCAGATCAATGAAACCATCAGGACCAAAACAGCCAGGATCTCCTTGTTGTGAGATCTCGACACTTGGGCCTTCGATTAATTGGACGGCTTGACTTAAGATGACTTCGCAGCCATTGGCATCCGTTACCGTTGCTTCGTAATTACCAGCAGCCAAATTGCTCACATTGAATCCTGCGCCATTCGGTAATAGGTTCCAATCAATGGAGTAGGGGGTTGCTCCTCCAGATGCACTAATGGACAAGGAGCCATTTCCATCTTCACAAAGGGAAGGTTCGACATTAGAAATATTGGCTATGAAAGGTGGTGTTTCTTCTACCGTAATAGTTAAAGAGCGTTCACAACCGAAGTTATCTGTTAAGGTAACGGTATAGTCACCTCCAGAAAGGCCTGTCGCTACCGGTCCATCCAGGTTTGCATCATGGTCCCAAGCCCAGTCGTATGGCTCTACTCCTCCAACCCCTTGGACGGTGATGCTTCCATTGTCATTTTCGCAACCTGAACCGTTCACCTCCACGAGTTCAATTTCAGCACCGCCGACTTCATCCACGGTAGCACCTACATTAGCGGTACAGCCATTGGCATCCGTAATTTGAATCGAATAGGTGCCGGGAGGAACTCCAGTCAAGGTGGGTTCATTGGAAACTGCGAATTGTCCATAGCGAAACTCATAGGGTGGAGTACCACCGCTGGGGATGACCGTAATGGAGCCATTATTAGCCCCACAGTCACTATCGACTATGGTGCCCCGCTCTAGAGAAGGAGGACCAACATCCTCCACAACTACTTCAAGGATGTCACTACAGTCATTGGCATCTGTGACCGTGACGGTATAAGTGCCAGCGGACAAATCAGAAGCAATAGGCAGATCCAAAGTGGCATCATGATCCCACTCATATTCAAAGGGTGCTGTGCCTTCATCAACTGATATTCGAATTCTTACTTCTCCCTGTACACAGGGAAGGTCATCAATACCATCTAGAACCAAAGTCGGCCCCGGAATCTCATCTATAGTAACCTCCAAACTGGAAAAACAACCATAGAAATCAGTAATTGTAACCGTATAGGTGCCGCTTAACACTCCGGATAAGGTTGGGCTATTTACACCCGGATTATCCGACCAACCGTAAGTGTATGGACTAACTCCTCCACTTGGAACTACCGTGGCAGCACCGATGGATTGACCACAAATATCAGAGGTAGTACTACCCAAACTTAGGCTAGGTCCTGGTCTTTCATCAATAGTTTGCTCCACAACATCTTCACAGCCGTTGGCATCTGTTATCGTGACGGTATAGGTGCCAGGAGCTAGACCTGTTGCTTCGTTATCATCCAAACTTCCATTATGACTCCAGCTATAAGAAATAGGCGCTGTACCTGTTCCCCCAACGATGGCAATTTCAATGAAACCATTATCTGCTCCACAATCAGAATCATCAAAGGTATCTACAAAGCCAATGGGCGCAGGTTCTAGGTTGATAGTTGCGCTGGTGACATCCGTGCAATTATTGGCGTCGGTCACTGTAATGGAATACGTTCCAACATCAAGATTAGAGACAGTAGCTCCAGCAGCGCCAATTCCATCGCTCCAATTGTAATTGTAAGGTGGAGTACCGCCACTAGCTGTTACGGTGATCGAACCATTGCCATCCTCACACAACGAATTCTGCGTGTCCTCCACCGCGATAGTTGGACTTTCTATAAAATCTACTGTAGCTTGGTCTACGATGGTGCAGCCATTGGCATCTGTTACTGTGACAGAATATGTACCTGACGATAGCCCAGAGGCGGTAGCAGAATTCGGGTTGTTATTACTCCAGTTATAATCGAATGGCGCGGTTCCGCCGTTTACGCTGACGGTGATAGAGCCATTCCCTTGTGCACAGATACTATTGGTTACATCGAATCCTAAACTGGCAGGTCCAGGAATGTTATTGATAACAATTTCTTCTATCGTTTGGCATCCTCGATCGTCGGTGACCGTCACAAAGTGTGTTCCTTCCGGAAGATTGGAAACACTAGCGGTATTGGGGTTCGGGACACTCCATGCATAGTCATAAGGCGGCGTTCCACCTGAAGCACTCACCGTAGCTTCCCCATTGCTGTCTCCACAAGTCGCGTCAGACGTACTTTCTACCGTGATGGTTGGCGGTGCAATCTCACCGATGGTTGCGCTTTCTATCACTTCACAACCATTTTGATCCGTCACAGTTACGGTGTAACTGCCAGGGGCCAGGCCTGTTATTTCGGCTCCCGTTTGGCCGCTGCCGGACCAGGCATAGGAATAGCCCGGATTTCCGCCGCTTACTACCGCTTGAATCTCACCATCGTCCTGTCCGCAGGCTGCATCTAGTGTATTCAAAGTAACACTTGGTGGTAATTCTAGGTCAATAGAGCCTGATACAGTGGCTTCACAAGCAAGGGCATCCACTACCGTAAAGGTATAGGTTCCGGCATCCAGGTCGTCAAAGGTAGGGGAGGCTTGCAAGGCTCCTCCATCGATACTGTATTCGAATGGCGCTGTGCCACCAATGGCTTCTACGGTGATACTTCCGTTTCCATCTGTACACAAGCTATTCTGGGTATCATCAATCACCAAACTCGGTGGATCTATTTCGTCTATTGTTACAAGCAATTGATCTTCACAGCCATTTGCATCTATTACATCCACGGTGTAAGTGCCGGCCGCCAAACCCGTTGCCGTCGGGCTATCTGGGGCACCATTACTCCAAGTGAAGCTGAAAGGAGCAGTACCATCTACAACAGTTACCGTGATCGAACCATTAGCCTGATCACAAGCTTCATCGACTGATGAATCAAGTTCTAATGAGATAGGGTTAAAGGCTGTGATGCTGGCGGAGGCACTAGTTGTACAACCATTGGCATCCGTGATCACTACCGTATGCGGACCGGCTGCTGCATTGGTTAGATTTTGATTTGTCAAGCCATTATTCCCATCCCATACATAAGAATAGGGTGGAGTACCTCCGACTGGAAGAGCATTCAATTCTCCCGTTGGTTCTAAGCAGGTCGCATCGGATACTACTTCAACTGTAGCCGTCAATACCTCAGGTTCATTAACTACAATTGTACTAACTACTACGGAACACCCATTGTCGTCTTGCACTGTTACTTCATAAGTCCCGGCTGCCAGATCTGAAAACACGCTTGAGCTCTGAGCTGTCCCTCCATTCAATGAATAGCTATAAGGTAAGGCACCACCAGCAGGGGTAATGGTAATACTACCATTGGATTCTCCATTACAATCAGCATCCTGGACACTGGAAATAGCCGTTATGTCCGCGCCAACTCCGATAGTGAAGTCTACGTCAACCGTACATAAGGAAGCGTCTCGAATCGTAATCGTATGGTCACCTGGGGATATATTCGTGAAAGAGGAAGAGGTTTGGTAATCTCCTCCATCCAATGCGTATTCCAAAGTACCTGATCCTCCAGATGCCGAAACGGATGCTGTTCCATCATCTACACCGGTACAGGTAGCATCTGTCGTGACTGGGTCATCAGCAACTACGCCACTAGGCTGATTAATAATAGAGGAAATGAGCGTAAAACAACCGTTCGCATCGGTGATTCCGATTTCATATTCTTCCGCTACGAGGTCTGTTCGAGTCAGGGTTCCACCATCCGAAGCAATAGTACCCGATTGTTGATCAAAGAACCAAACGATATCATAAGGAGGTTGCCCGCCTGTCGCTGTAATTTCTATAGATCCGCTTGGGTCTCCAGAGCAGCCTGCTACGTCAGTCGATGTCGCCGAGGCCTCAATAGTAACCACCCTGTCAACTACCTCCGTAATGTAGGAAATACAT
>JAHQWA010000406.1 GCA_019634045.1 Saprospiraceae bacterium | reverse complement strand
CACCCAAGTCCACCATTTTCACATCTCTATTGGAGAAACCCGATACATCATGAACGAAGACACCGTCAAACTCATCTCGATCCCACTAGCCACCTGTCTTTCCACCTTTTGTCTATGGCTCCTTTGTCTAGCCTCCCCTCCTAAGTTGGAAGGGCATTGGCATGTCTATGATCCTGATGGAAACATCCCTAGTAGTGTAGAATATATTCAAACTATTGATTTCCATGCTGCCCATTTAATCAACATGGAACAAGCCGCTCTTTTTAATGAAAAAGTGCTAGCTTTCCTACATGGAATGTAGATTTTGTCAGCTGCGTAAGGAGCGCGTAAAAATTGTTTATGAGGATCAATGGGTCAGCCTCTTTTTTGATATGGATCCGATTTCGAAGGGCCATGCTCTGGTCATTCCAAATGAACATTACCTGGACATTGACGATGTTCCCGATCCCGTGCTTGAGCAAATCTGGAAATGTGCCAAAGTGTACGTAAACTTGCTCAAGCACTATTTTAAGCCTGCAGGGTATAGCCTGATGCAAAATGGCGGAGCTTTTAACGACATCGGACATTTTCATTTACATGTCTTCCCGCGTCACTCTTCCGAAGAATTTGCGTGGACTTATACAGAAGAGGTTGATCCTACCGCCACCGATTTTAGGGCATTAAGAGATCTCCTACAACAGCCCTTGAGTCAGGCGATGGCAGCAGAATCAATGTAGTAGGTAAATCTATCTTACCCCACGAGGTCTTGCAGTTTTTCCCGGAAAGCACGCATCTCTCGACTGGTCCCCATAGTAAGTCGACACCAATCTTCACCCTGGTAGGGAAACCGCCCCACTCGGATGGAAGCCTGCTCCATCTGCGCAAAAAAGGGGATATCCAAAGAAGTTGGATTAAAGGCTAGGTGATTGGCTTGAGAAGGGATAAAGGGGAGTTGAAGGGTTTCACAGAAAGCTATCATCTCATTTATGGCATCCCGATTCTTCAACCGACTCTGGTGTACGAATTCTTGATCATCCAATGCCACGATGGCTGCCCGAAGTGCATAGGCCGAGGCGGTTAGTTCGAAACCAGTATGGTACTCCTTTAGTTCCTTAATTCGATCCGGGTGAGCAATCATATACCCAATCCGCATCCCCGCTAAACCATAGGCCTTGGAAAAGGTACGACAGATGATCAAGTTTGGATTCTCCTTGACCAGTTCAGTGAGGGAAGCCGATTCTCCCTCTTTTGTATATTCAATGTAAGCCTCATCAATGCAGATATCGATCTGCTTGGGCATCGTTTTACAATAATCTTTGAGGGCGTGACTAGAGAAAGTCCAGCCGGTGGGATTATTAGGATTACAGATATACAACAGTTTGGTGTTCGCGTCGATGGCCTGGTCGATAGCCAATAAAGCAATCTCCCCATCCGGTGCCATTTCTATTTGCTTCCATTGCCCCCCGTGACGGGCCACGTATTGGGGAAGCAAGGGGAAGATTGGTGAAGGGCTAACTACGCCCCTCTTTTGGCTTCCGTAATATTGCCCAAGTAAGCCCAGCAATTCCGCAGAGCCCGCTCCGAGGAAGAACCAATCCGGTGATAAATCAAAGCGCCGGGCTAACTTATTCTTCAGTTCCTGTTGTAAAGCCCAAGGGTACCGATTGCCAAAGGGCGACATGGATTGTAGGGCTTTTCGAACCCGCTTGGAAGGACCGTAAGGGTTTTCATTCGCGTTCAAACGAATCTCAGCATTTTTGACAGCTTCTGGAGAGGATTCTGCCCAATGGGTCGTTGGCAGTGCTAATAGAGCGGCTGTACCAAGTGTCGAATGTCTTAACCAAGATCTTCTTTGCATCTTTTTGATACAAAGGAATACCTCATCTCAGCTAAGAGGAAGTATTACTTCGTCAATGACACTTGGTACCCCTGATTGACCAGAAAGCCTGGAATGTCGGCTATCTAGCTTAGGACGGATACAACTTCCGATTGTAATAGTAGGAAATGCTAACTAAAACCAAGGCAATGATTGCCCCCCAATGTTCCCCATCCCCGACGTTCAAGTGAGCAGAGGTGGCTAATAAAAAGTCAAAAACGAAGCCAGCATACGCCCATTCCTTAAGCATCTTCGATTTATTCGTCCATATCGCTACTATACCCAACAATTTAGCAATAGCTAATGGATAAATAATATAGGTAGGATAACCGAGACTAGTAAAAACTTCTTGTACCTGATCGTATTGAACGAAATACGTAGTCGCGCCGCCGACCATCATCAAGCTAAATAATCCGGTAGCAATTCTAAAAATCCATAGATCTCTCTTTTGCATAATGACTGATATTTATTTACCCGGATTTTATTTACCCGGGTAAATTTTTAGGGAAAAATTTTTAACTTCTTAACTTATCCAATATCTGAGACACCAAACGAGCCTCTTCTTCCGATACGTTTTCTTTAAACCCGGCATAGGGTTCCTCATCGATCTCATCAATTTCCTGTAAAAGATCCAATCCCCTTTGAGAAATTCTGAGATGAACCATTCTTCGATCTGCTTCACAACGCACCCTTTCCAATAAGCCTTTTTCTAGAAGCTTATCACAAAGCCTGGTGGCATTCGGGGATTTCTCGACCATCCGGTCCTTGACCTCATTCATACTCAGCCAATCCTTAGCCCCTCGAAGAATCCGTAGTATATTGAATTGTTGAGGCGATAAGCCAAAAGGTTTGATGAATGCTTCGAATCGGTGCCTAATCCAGTTAGCCGTGAATACCACATTCGACAAGAAACGATGTTTCTCATCTTTGAAGTTGGTCTTCATTTCATCATCAATACATGACATTTGCTAAACATTTTCACAAAGATATAAAAAATTATTTACCATGGTAAATAAAAAGAGATTGTGTGTATAATAAAATAAACCCTATCTTATAATTCAATCAGTCTAAAGTACAAAGATGGCATCTAAAGTTAAATGGTATAATGACACACAGATGGTGGGCACTTTATTGCTATTTTGGCCACCCCTTGGCGTTTACGGACTTTATAAAAGTGAGACCATCGAGTCGAAATGGAAAAACTTAGCATACGGTACGCTTGCCCTGGTTTGTATGTTACTGGCATCGATTTACCTCGTCTAATTTCTTCTTTTCTGCTTGCATGCACTCGGGCATTCTATCGGTGGACTCTTTATCCCTTCGGGTCAAAAAAAGCTTGGGGTTTGCAATTTGATGGCCTGGCCCTTCCCTTTTTCGTGAAGTGCACCTGGGAGACGGGATTGAAACAATTATCCGAGTCAATGACCCTATCTTTGTAGTATACATACTCTTCTTACACATTCCCCTTAAAAGGGGTTAAGGTATTTCTTCTTACTCACCACATCGTTTGAACCTTACATTACGTCTCATAAATCACCCGGCAATGAAGTCTCTATTTCTATTGACTCTAAGTCTATTTATGCTTTCCTGCCAAGCCACTGCACCGACAGTAGAATCCATAAAGAAACCAGATGGATGGCAATTGGCTTTTAAACACGATCGAGAAGGGAACCCCATCGCAGGAAGTAAGGAAGATTTGATCCAAGCGATTCGCTCGGGCTATTCGGTACGAATTGGGTGGGGATGGGAACGAGAAGTGGAAGGAGAACTCCTCCATCTAGAGCATATGGCAACACCCCTCTATCTATCCATTATCAAAGATGAAGTCGTTTCTGCCATCATCGATGCCCACCCCTTGCTCGAAAGCTACCTTGATGAACAAAAACAAACCTTCAGCGAGGCGGGAAACTATTGGCAATGCATCATGACCAGCCAAGGCACCTTTAACGCCCGTGTATATCATAGAGGAACGGGCGAACTCCTGAAAGACTGGCCGCAACGCCATATCCTAAGCTGGTTTGTGGAATATCCGACTCACCCAGCACCAGAAACCCCGATGCCCTTTTATCAGATCTAGGCTCCTACTGCGGGGCACTTGATACGACCTAAACCGGGCTGGATAATATCGTCTACCAGTTTACTACCCAATCTGCCCAACTCACCACATTAAGGCCCAACGCGAGTAGGTTTTAAGAAAAAAATTAAGCTTCTTTGTAGCATTCCCGCGATTTTATGAAGCTAATTGACACCTATCTAGCCCCTTGGATTCACCCGCGCCTAAA
This sequence comes from Saprospiraceae bacterium, assembly GCA_019634045.1. Taxonomy (GTDB): domain Bacteria; phylum Bacteroidota; class Bacteroidia; order Chitinophagales; family Saprospiraceae; genus DT-111. Next base: position 6,892 of record JAHQWA010000406.1, on the reverse strand, counting down.
GGCTACGCCTTATGCCTATCGGGATTTTAAGGCGGCCATGACGGGTATTACAGCGGCGGGCTTAGCCACGCTGTTGCAGCTGGCCAACTTCCTCCTTGACAATTTTAGCGGGGGAATTATCTTGGCCGCTATTCCACTTGGTCTACTGCTGGCACTAAGCTTTATCATCATTAGAACAGGCTATATAAAAGTCCCCATTTTTGTTGGTGTTTTCCTTACCTCCTCGACAGTAGCTTATTATATGTGGGAAAATGGGGGGCTCTATCTCAAAAGCATTTATTGGATACTCCTACCTATTGGCTTACTAGTCTTGATTCGCAGTATCCGCTTGGCGCTGCTACTAATTGGCTTGACCATCCTGTTTCTCCTTGGGCTGTACATAGGTGATTATTCAAACTTCGATCTCTTTCTCAACAATGCTCTGCAGGAAGCAAAAAGCGTCCCACTGGTTTCTAATATTGCCTACACCGTAGCCTTGTTTGGTCTAATGTATGCCTTTCATTTGAACTCCAGCCTCTCTCTACAACTGTATCAAAACGAAGTAAATCAACGGGATCAACGTAATCGGGCACTGCAAGAGATATTAAACGAAATTGAGACCAAGCAACAGCAACTGGTGGCTAGTCAGAATATGGCTACGTTAGGGCAGTTGACAAGTGGCATCGGACAAGAATTTGAAGCCCCCGTTTCGGATATGGCGCTACAGGTGGAGCACCTTCAGCGGCAATACCAAAACCTAAATCCTTGCCTACAAGATCTTCAACAATTAATCAATACTACTCCTGCAGTCGAATTACAACCGCTTTATCAGGCTATTCAGGGAGCGGATCTTCTCTTCCTTCAAAAGGAGATCCCGCAATTGCTGGAAACCATGGAACGGGCCAGCGATAGATTGCAACAAACCATGGAAGGAATCAAAACATTCACACAAAAACGAACGGAGAATTGGGAAGAGGCGGACATTACCGAGCTCATTAGGAAGGCCATTACCTCAAAAAAGGAAAAACTACTCCGATCAGATATACACTTAGTACAAGCACACGCTCCCCTACCCCTTTGGACCTGTCAACCAGGCCGCATTTGCCAATTGTTAGCGCATATTTTGGATAATGCCATCGAAGCTATGCCAGACGGGGGAGAGTTGAAGATACGCACGCAACTGGAGAATGAACACTGGATTCTGATGGTGGAGGATAGCGGCAGCGGCATTGATCCTCAGATTCATGCGCAATTGTTCGACCCCTTCTTCACCACTAAAGAAGTGGGGGCCGGAAAGGGATTGGGATTGGCCATTAGTTATAGCATCGTTCAGCAGCATAGTGGCCAAATTACAATAGATAGTAAGATGCAGGAGGGAACCACTGTAAGACTTAATTTTCCAGTCAACTCACTTGCTTCCTAATGCAGATCATAGATCGATACATAAAACCGCATCTACACCCGCGCTTAACGGCATCTCCCTATGCTTACCGGGATTTCAAAGCTGCCTTATACGGGGTAACGGCCACCACGGTGGCCATGCTACTCGAATTGTTCAATTTCATCCTGATTGATTTCTGGACAGGTGGTTTAATTGCTTTAGTAAACCTCAGTTTTTCCGTGCTTGCCCTGGTCATTCTAATGAAAACGGGTAGGCTAAAGCTCCTGGTAGTCATGGGAGTAAGTATCATTAGTGGGCTACTGGTTTGGTATACTCTACAAGGAGGAGGGCTTTACCTAAAAAGTACCTATTGGATTGCTTTGAGCATTAGTCTATTGGTGTTGATTCGATCGATCCAACTAGCTACCGGAGCAGCCATCGCCATTGTGGGCTTCTTTCTCTTCTTGCACTTTGGGGGGTATTCCGATTTTGAACAAAGCGTCAGGGGTGTCGATAGTAGCACCGTCTCAGCCTTCGGCCCCTTAGTCACGAACATCGCTTTTAGCCTGGCTTTCTTCGGCATCCTGTATGCCTTCCACTTAAGCACGAAACTCTCCTTACAACTGTATACCGCTGAGTTGGATGAGAAGCAAAAACACAATGAGAAACTGACTCGTCTGCTTCAGGAATTGCAACAAACCCAACAGGCCTTGGTCGCAAGCAAAAACCTAGTCTCACTTGGAAAATTAACCGCCGGAATGGCTCATGAAATGAACAATCCCATCAATTCCCTGAAAGGAAGTGTTCAAGCCCTGGACCTCGATTTCAAAGACCTAAGACCTATCTTTTCCGCGCTGCAGGAACTTGAACCACAAACGGATTTCCCTCCTCTCCTAAACCAGCAAATCGGAGATGCTAAGGCTAAATCCCAATTGATTTTAGCATCCATCCCCGCAGTCCATCAAATTCAAGCCAATGCCCAACAGATACGAAAGACGATTGACACCTTGCAACACTTCACCTATCAATCTGAGGACGAATTCACCCCCGTTCCTTTGGGGGAGCTTCTACATTCAGCATTTATCGTTTTGGGCAGCAAAATAAGAGAAAGGCAGATCGAGATCATGGAATATGAAGGCCCGACCCTACCCATGATCTCTTGCCAAACGGGTAGGATTAATCAGGCCTTCGCCATTTTAATCGGCAACTTCATCGATACAATTCCAAGTGCTACTAGCTTAGAGACTCGGGCTAACATACAACAAGATCAGGTCCTGCTAGTACTCTCTAGTCCTATCCGCCAAGCCCTACCCAAATCTACCGAAGCGGTAAACCCTCCATCCTTACAATATGTCCAAGAGATCATTGCCGAACATCAAGGGAAAATCCTACAAATAATCGAAGCCGACTCCTCGGTTTCCTTACACCTTCATTTTCCAATTGCGCACTTCTAAACGAGAGATTCAAAGATCGAAACCGATTTCCAAGGATAGACTAAAAGCCCTCCGATTTTTCGTTATCTTGTATCCATTAGTCAACAAAACGAAAACCACATGTCTAGTCGTTGCGCCGTACTAGTCTCAATCCTTATACTGGGTCTGATCAACTCCTGCACTTCGCCACCTCCGCCTGCTCCCCCACCTAATATCGTCCTAATCATGGGAGATGACATGGGTTACTCTGATATTGGCTGTTATGGCGGAGAGATTCAAACGCCAAATCTCGATCAATTGGCGAGTAATGGACTGCGGTTCACTCAGTTTTACAATACAGCCCGATGTTGTCCCACTCGTGCCTCACTCCTTACGGGGCTTTATCCTCAACAAGCCGGTATCGGTCATATGGTAAACGATCGAGGAACGCCCGCCTTCCAAGGAGACCTTTCCGACCAGGCGGTCACCATTGCAGAAGCTTTGAAGGGTGCCGGCTATGCCACTTACATGTCAGGAAAATGGCACGTCACTCCTTACATCGTGGAAAATCCTGATAAAAAGAATTGGCCCAGGCAAAGAGGTTTCGATCGCTTTTTTGGAATGATTTCAGGAGCGGGAAGCTTATACGATCCAAGATCGCTTACCAATGATAATGAATATGTGGCCCCTAGGGAAGGCTTTTACTGTACTACCGATTTCACGGACTATGCCGTCCAGTGTATAGAAGAACACCAAGGTGAGCAGCCCTTCTTTCTCTATCTTTCCTACACGGCAGCTCATTGGCCTATGCATGCACCCGCAGAGGCCATCGCTAAGTACAAAGGCAAATACGATGAAGGTTGGGATGTGCTGCGACAAAGGCGCTACGAACGGCTACGAGAGCTAGGTTTAATCGACCTTAACTCAGCCCTCAGCCCCCGTGATTCATTCGTCGCTCCTTGGAGTGATGAGATTCCAGATAAAGATTGGGAGCTAGCTAACATGGAGGTCTATGCTGCTATGGTTGACGAAATGGATAAAGGCATTGGCCGCGTAGTCGCTAGTTTGGCGGCCAAAGGGCAGTTAGACAATACCTTGATCTTCTTTCTACAAGATAATGGTGCTTGCGCGGAAGAATTGCAATGGGTCAAGGCTCGTCCCGATGAGGCGGATCTCGTCCCGATGCAAGCAGGTGAATGGCAAACCGAAATGGTACCATCTATCACTCGAGATGGTAAGCCCATTAAATTAATGAAAGACGCCATGCCCGGCCCACCAGAAAGTTATACCGCCTATGGACTCAATTGGGCCAACGCCAGCAATACTCCTTTCAGAGAGTACAAACATTGGGTACATGAGGGAGGCATTTCTACCCCACTAATAGTGCACTGGCCTCAGGGAATCGAGGCTAAGGGAGAACTCCGAACCGAACCTGCGCACCTTATAGATATCATGGCTACTTGTGTGGAAGTCGGCCAAGGAACCTATCCCACGTCCTTCAATGGTCACACCATTCAGCCGATGGAAGGTAAGAGTTTAACCCAGGTGTTCTCGGATGATGAGTTGGACAGAGAAGCCCTATATTGGGAGCATGAAGGTAACCGGGCAGTTCGAATGGGTAAGTGGAAACTCGTTTCCAAAGCCAGTAAAAAACACTCTTTCCTATGGGATAAAAAAGAGGAATTACAAGCTTCAGACTGGGAACTTTTCGACATGGAGAAGGATCGCACCGAACTCAACAACCTGGCCGGGCAGCACCGAGAGATCGTGGATAAAATGGCCGCCATGTGGTTGGCCTGGGGGAAAAGAACGGGCATTATTCCTCGGCCTAAAGGATAAGTGGATTAAGTGAGGGAAAGAATCAAAAGAACTTTTTGAATTCACCTTTAATTCCGGTTTAATTCCAGTAACGTTCAAGTACGGGAGGTAGACGAGGACTAGTTTTGAGTAAAAATCAAATTCATATGCGAATCCGATTCTTACTTGAAAGCTCTTTCTATCTCATTCTAATCCTAGTAAGCTCATTTGTAATTTATCGACAATTACCTGCCCTACGAACTAATCCTCCTATATCAATCGGGCAAAAAATAAATTCGCTGGACCGTTATAGTCAAAGCGAAGGCTTGCTCTTAATCCCCGTCTCTGCTCATTGTCAGGATTGTCTACAAGATTGGGGGCTTTATAAAGATCTCATAGTACAATCGACAATTTCTAACGGTCGACCCGTCATGCTAGCGATGGATCAAGTGCAAAATCAGGGGGCACTTCTCGATTCAATTTATAGTTCCGATCTACCATCCCTTCCCATCATGCAGTTAGGATTTAGAGCGCATGGAATCCAAGCACTTCCAACGATTATAAGTTTGGACAAAAATGCCAGAGTGGCACAGATATGGTCAGGAGGACTTTTACCAGATGCGGAAGCAGCCGTTAAAACTGAGCTAATTTCGAGCAGATAAGCAGGGACCAACTGCAATAAGCTGCAGGAAAGAATGAAAACTCTATCAGATTACTTAATCTAAAATCTACAATTATGAAAACAGTATTGATGACACTTCGATTGTTGACACTTGCCCTCGTGGCAGTAGCGGCCTTTAGCCTACTGCAACCTACCTCCTCAAAAGAACAGCTAACCGACAATGTATGCTGGACTAGTCCTAACCAGGAATCCTGCAGTTCCTGTTGTGAAGCCGCTTTCATGTCCTGTATTACAAGTGGCGGTGTAGGTTGTATGGATCAATGGCGTGCCTGCAATCGTGGCTGTGTCGTTTGTTAAGTCGTGTAACGCATAACTCACGCACACCCTTTTTGAAAAACTGTAGTAGCATCACCTATAATTAGGCTCTACCTACCCGGAGGAGTTCAAGACATGAAACCACTTTAGCCACTCTAGAGGTGGTTTCTAGGAGTCACCCGTAGCCCTAACAGCAGCTTAGCTAAGCTGAAGAATTGGAGTTTAAACTTCATCTGTTGATTTGTGATTTAATCAAAAATCTACCTTAAATCGAGGCTACCGTGACTCCTTTCTTTAGCCTTTTCTAAAGATTCGAGCTATAGGCAGATGAAATCCAGCTGAATATTCATCTGGGTATATTAGAGTTTTAATAACAGCGGACTACTGTGTACTTTCTAAAATATAGTCCCAGCAGTAGTCCTTTTTTCCCGTTTATTTTGCGTTGCTCATCTTCCGGTAGGCTTAGTACCATCGATTATTTTCCACACTAAAAGCCAAATTTTCCATCTTAAGCTTGATTCAAACTGAATTTTAGCTGAATTTTTGAGAATCCGTCAATTCCAAACTAGCGGGCATGCATTTTTTTACCCATTATGGGTACCTGATGTGATCCCCAGGGCGAAGTGACTTTCGTGCCACTAAACCCTAATGACTGTTAATCCTCAAACCAATCTACAGATGGAAAACAAGACAAACATATGGATGATCGGTAGCTGGAAATTGCACCCCCACTTGTACGAAGCTCGAAATTCTAATGAGCGCATCTCCATCAAACCTCGACTCATGCGCTTGCTCGTGTTCCTGCTCACCAATGCCAACACGATTGTCACCAAAGAACAGATCTATGAAGCGGTATGGCCAGGCCGTATTGTGTCAGAAGATTCTCTATCCAAATGTATTTCTGATTTGAGAAAGATCATCAAACAACACTTTTCACCAGCCTTGAAGATCGAAACCTTTAGGCATGTCGGCTATCAACTCCATGCGGATCAAGACGTCAAAAATGGGAAGGAAAGTCCGGTGCCCCTTCTCCAATTGAGCTCAACCAGCCAGTCTTGGTCCAAGCTCAGCTATATCATTCTGGCCGCCATGATCTTATTGGTGTGCACTAGTTTCTGGCTACTAAGAACACCCGACCTAGAGACAAGGCCTTATCACGACTTACCCATATCCCCCGTCCTCACCTCAAAAGCCAATGAAATTGATGTATCCTCCTCGCCTGACGGGAAGCTCTTGGCTTACAGCAAGGAAGAAAATGATGTCTTTGGTATTTATGTGAAAGCCATTGATCAAACCGGAGCTAGACTGGTAAGTTCTTCTGATTATGCGGTAAAGCAGTTTCCATCTTGGTCAGCGGACGGTACGACCTTAGCTTATAATTGTGTT